>JAKFET010000127.1:0-3090 GCA_036675575.1 Acidimicrobiaceae bacterium | reverse complement strand
GACCCCTCGGTCAGCGGGTCGGCGGGCGGCGGCGTGGGCGGCGTGGGCGGCGGCTCGACGGGCGGCGGCTCCACCGCCGCCGCCGGCGCCGCGCCGGTGGTGTCCAGCTCCCGGCGCAGCTGCTCGAACGAGGACGGCGTGCCACCCAGCGCCGCCAGCTCGGCCCGGGCCTCCTCGACGAGCGCGAGGCGGGTGCGGACCTGCTCGATGGCATCGGCGGACGCGGACCGCTCCGGGCCACGGAGCTGGACCACCTCGGCCACTGCGGCCTCGACCGACTCGACGGCCGTGGCGACCTGGGCCATCGGCTCGTCCCGCACGCGGGCCGGGAGCGCGGCGGCGGCGACCAGCTGGTCGTCGATGGCGAGGGCCTCGCGCTCGAGGGCGTCGCGGACCTCGATGAGGGCGGGCTCGTCGAGGCTGCGGTTGGCCCGCAGCGCGGTCATCGAGTCGCGCAGGCGGCGGTGCAGGCGGGCCTCGGGCGAGTGCGCGCCGGCCCACGCCTTCGGAGCCCGGGTGGGCGTGCCGGGGATGACCTCGTTGGCGTCGGAGAAGTCCTGGGCGTTGCGCAGCGCCAGGTACGCGACGGTGCCGACGACGACGATCAGCAGGCCGATGAGGATGGTGGTCACGTGCCGGTTGCCTCTCCACTCGAGCCGAACAGGAACCAGGCTGCCAGGGCGAGGAGGGTCACGGCGATGACGGCCAGCGCGATCTTCACCTTGCTGTACGGCCGCTGGCCCTGGACCTCGCCGGTCATGCCGTTGATGAACACCTGGAACGGGTTGCCGCCGTAGACGACGGTGAGCAGCCACACGGGCAGGAGCAGGTGCTTGAAGGTGAGGCCCTCGTAGTGCACGCCCATGGACGAGATCTGCTGGACGTCGCCGCCGATGTCCATCTGCACGGTCTCGCGGATGGCCGACTCCATGCGGTCCTTCGCCGTCGCGAAGCACTCGACGACGTCGTGGTCGTACGTGCGGCTCAGGTGGCCGGCGAGGTACTCGGCGCTGAAGGGACGGGCGTCGCCGGTGGGCCAGGGCTCGAGCGCCTGGACCTGGGAGCGGTCGAGGCCGTCGTTGGCCGGCACCGGCAGGTCGTCGAAGGCGTTGTGGACGGTGCCGGCCGCGTGGCTCCAGCGGGTGCGGACCTCGGTGCGGCGGTTGTCGCCGGAGCCGACGGTGACCGTGTAGTGGTCACCCCGTCGACCGGTGTAGCGGGTGGTGGCCCGGGCGTCGTAGGTGAAGTACGCGCAGTAGACGCTGTTGAACGAGCCGGTGGTGGCGTACTTCTTGAACTCGTTGGGGGCGAACCAGCGGCTGCCGATCCACGCGCCGATCGCGGCCTCTGCGGTGGGCCGGTCGACGGCGAAGGGCAGGACGCCGTCGACGGCGAGCCGGGCCGGTGCGGCGTGCACGTCGTCGCGCTGGATGGGCGTGGCGCAGTACGGGCACCGGGTCGCGGTGAGGGTGCCCGTGAAGGTGGTGTGCCCGCCGCAGCTCTGGCAGACGACCTCCTTCTGGTCGGACACCTGCAGCCCGGTCTTGGTCAGCGCGCCGGCGTCGAGCGCGGCCATCGCCTCGTGCAGGTCCTGCTCGACGACCTCGGCACCCTCGGCGACGGCGACCTCCTGCTGGTTGCCGCAGAACGGGCACGTGAGCAGCTGGGCGCCGATGTCCCACTCGAGCTGGCCGCCGCACTGGGCGCACGGGTAGGTGCGGGTCTGCTCGGTGCGGTGCAGCAGGGCCCGCTCGCGGAGGCGCTCGGCTGCCTCCTCGGCGTGGCCCTGCGGCGGGGGTGGTGGCGGTGGTGGAGGCGACGCCAGGCGGTCGTCGGGGTCCATGTCGGGAGGCGGTCAGGCCTCGGGCGACGGGGGCGGCGGCGGGGTGGCGCCGGCGGTGGGCGGCGGCGGAGGCACCTCGAACAGCGAGGCGAGCGCCGGGACCTGGCCGGCCTGGGCCCACTCGGCCATGCCGGTGGACCACACCAGCGTGGACGCGGTGACCTGGCCGGCCGCCACGCCCGACTGGAGCTGCTGCACCGTGTACGGACCCGTGGACCGGCCCCCCACCTCGACGTGGTAGAGCGCCTGCCCGGGCAGCGGCGGCGGGGTGGCCCCACCCCCCTGGCCGGTGGCGTTGCCGAACTGGTCCGCCATGCGACCCGCCATCGCCAGGCCCATGCCCATGCCCATCGCGTCGCCCATGGCGCCGCCACCCTCGTTCTCGGCGGCGGCGAGCATCGCGTCGGCGGCACGGACCTGCTGGAGGCGACCGATGTCGCCGACGTTGTGGGCGTAGCCGCCCTCCTCGACGCCCCGGGCGACGCCGCGGGTCATCGCCTGGGTGATCTCGTCGGGCAGCGAGATGTTCATGGTCACCGAGGTGATCTCGAGGCCGAACTCGTCGTCGACGCGGTCCTGGACGAACTCGCGCAGCTTCTCGGACAGCTCGACCTGGCGACCCTGGAGGTCGATGGCTCCGAGCCCGGTCTCCATGATCATGTCGCTGAAGGCCAGGGTGATGACCCGGCGGAGCAGCTCGGTGATCTCGGCGGCCTCGACGGCCGAGTCGGTGCCGATGACCTCGCGCAGGAACACCTCGGCGTCGGCGATGCGCACCATGCACAGGCCGTTGGCTCGGACCTGGACCATCTTGAAGTCGGGGTCGCGGACGGTGACCGGCTGCGGGGTGCCCCAGCGCAGGTCGGTGACCTGGCGCGTGTTGAGGAAGTACACCTCCGAGCGGAACGGGCTGTCGAAGCCGTGCTTCCACCCCTGCAGCGACGACAGGATCGGCAGGTTCTCGCTGGTCAGCTCGTAGTTGCCCGGGTCGAAGACGTCGGCGATCTGACCCCGGTACACGAACACGGCGCGCTGGCCCTCGCGGACGATCAGCTGGGCGCCGTGCTTGATCTCGTTCTGGTAGCGCGGGAACCGCCAGGCGAGGGTCGAGCGGCTGTCGTCGAGCCACTCGATGATGTCGACGAGTTCGCCCTTGAGCTTGTCCAGCAGTCCCACGGGTACCGCCTCCTGCGCCAGTCGAGGTCGGGTCTGCCGGTCGGCGCGACCGGCGCCGTGGAGCGTATTGG
>JAKFET010000237.1:0-3121 GCA_036675575.1 Acidimicrobiaceae bacterium | reverse complement strand
GGTCCCCGTCGACCCGGACTCGGTGGTTGCCGAGCAGGTGCTGGGTCGGCCCGACACCGCCGAGGTGCTCCTTCATCCGGGCCACGACGGCCGCCGGGCCGCGGGCGCCGTACGCCACGACGTCGTCGGTCAGCAGCCAGGCGATCGTGTCCCAGTCGCGGCCGTCGGTGGCGCTCGCGAAGTCTGCGAGCAGCTCGACGATGAGGGTGCGGTCGTCGGTCATGGCAGCTCAGGCTGCCAGGCGACGCCGTTGATGTGGGCGCCGCCGTCGACGAAGATCGTGTTGCCGGTGACGTAGCGGCAGTCGTCGGAGGCGAGGAAGACCGCGACCGGCGCGATGTCGGCGAGGGGGTCGCCGATCCGCCCCATCGGGTTCCCCCGGTCGGCCATCTGCTCGAGCTCTGGGTGCGAGCCCATCACCCGGCGGAAGGCGGCGCTCTTGGCACCTGGGCACACGGCGTTGACGACGACGCCAGTCGGCGCCCATTCGCGGGCAGCAGTGCGGGTCAGGGTGCGCAGCGCCTCCTTGGCGGCGTTGTACTCGAGCGTGCCGACGTGGGCGTTGACGCCGTTGAGGCTGCACATGTTTACCACCCGGCCCCAGCCGCGCTGCTTCATGTGCGGGAAGGCAGCCTGCATCGCCCACAGCGGTCCGCGGAACCCGACCGCGAGGGCGGAGTCGATCTCCTCGTCGGTCTTGGTCTCGACACGGCTAATGTTCGCCGCGCCCCACGCGTTGTTGACGAGGACGTCGACCGAGCCCCAGGCGTCCACCGCGGCCTGCACCATGGCCTCGACCTGGTCCCGTCGGCCGACGTCGGTGCGGACGAAGAGACCGTCGATCTCCTCGGCGACCGCTCGACCGGTCTCCTCCGACCGCTCGGCCACCACGACCCGGGCGCCTTCGGCGGCATAGGCGCGGGCGACCGCCGCGCCGATCCCGTCGCCGGCGCCGGTCACCACGGCCACACGTCCTGACAGCCTCATGTCGTCCTCCTGCTCGCACCTCTGGGCCCGCGAGTGTGTCCGTGGTGGGCGCGCGCCACGGGCAGGGATCCCACTGGGCGGAAGCGGTCGCCCGGGCAGGCGCGGGGCGGCGCATCCTCGTCCCATGGACGGCGACGAGGTGCTGACGAACGTGCGCGACCTGCTCCCCGGGATCCGGGAGCGAGCGGCGGAGGCCGAGGAGCGCCGGGTGCTGTCCGAGACGACCGTCAAGGAGCTGGTCGCGGCGGGCGTGTTCCGCATGCTGCAGCCGCAGCGGTACGGCGGCCTCGAGGCCCACCCCGCGCGCTTCTACGACGTCGTGCGCGCGCTGTCGGGCGCCTGCGGCTCCACCGGTTGGACGGCCTCCATCCTCGGCGTCCACCCCTGGCACGTCGCCCTGTTCGAGGAGGCCGCCCAGGACGAGGTGTGGTCGGAGTCCGGCGACACGCTCGTGTCGTCGTCGTACGCCCCGATGGGCCGGCTCACCTCGGACGGCGACGACTACCGCCTGAGCGGGCGGTGGGGGTTCTCCTCGGGTGTCGACCACGCGGGCTGGGCGCTGCTCGGCGCGCTGTCCACCGAGGGCTCCAAGCCCGAGTTCGTGACCGCACTGGTGCCGCGGAGCAGCTTCGCCGTCATCGACACCTGGGACCCGGTCGGCCTGCGCGGAACCGGCAGCAACGACGTGGTGGTCCAGGACGTCCTCGTCCCGGCACACCGCATCCTGCGCAACGCCGAGCAGGCCCGGCTCACCGGGCCCGGACAGGCCGTGAACACCGGTCCCCTCTACCGCCTGCCGTTCGGCGCCCTCTTCACCACGACGGTCTCATCGCCGGTCGTGGGCGCTGTCGCCGGGTGCCTCGACACCTACGTCGACGCGATGCGCCACCGCGTGCGCGAGAGCCTGGGCGGTGGCCGGTTCGCCGACGACCAGTTCGCCCAGGTCGCGGTCGCGCGTGCGGCGTCCGAGATCGACGCGGCCGTCCTCCAGCTCGACCGCAACATCTCCGAGCTCTACGCCCACGCCGCCGCTGGCCGCGAGCTGCCGATGGAGGTGAGGCTGCGGACCCGACGCGACCAGGTCCGCGCGACCGAGCGCGCGTTGGAGGCGATCGACATCCTCTTCAAGACCGCTGGTGGCTCCTCGTTGCGGCGCGGCAACCCGATCGAGCGCGCGTGGCGCGATGCGCATGCCGGCTCGGTCCACGTCGCCAACGACGTCGAGCGGGCGCTGGCTATGTACGGCCGTGGCCGCTTCGGCGTGCCGGTCGAGGACAACCTGGTCTGACGGACCGTCGCTCGTCCTCGACGCGGCTCAGCCTGCCAGGTGGCTGACGGCTCGGGAGGCGGCGACCATCCCGCTGCCGATCGGGATGCCAGGGCCCGGGTAGTAGGGGCCCGTCCAGGATGCAGCGGTGTTGCCGGCGGCGTAGAGGCCCTCGATCGGTGCACCGTCCTCGCGGAGCACCCGGCTGTCCACGTCGGTGACCAGGCCACCCTTGGTGCCGAGGTCGGCCAGCACCAGCCGCGCAGCGACGTACGGCGGCTGGTCGAGTGACACCAGTGCGGGATCGGCGAAGAAGCGGTCGAACTCGTCGTCCCCACGACCGAAGTCCTCGTCGCGGCCGGAGGCTGCGAGCTCGTTGAACCGCGCCACGGTGGCGACGAGCGCCTCCGCCGGGATTCTGAGTCGGGTGGCGAGCTCGTCGAGCGTGTCGGCGCGAACCCAGGCACCTGCGTCGACCTGGGTCGCCGGGTCCACGCCGGGAACGACGAAGGCGGGGAACTGGCCGCCGGTGTGGGCGTCGAAGAGGGCGTACGACGGGACGCGGGCGGGATCTGCTGCCATCTCGCGACCGAACTGGTCGTAGGGCAGGGACTCGTTGGCGTAGCGCGTGCCGGCCTGGTCGACGACCAGGCCGGCACGGAAGCCGACGGCGAACGCGACGCCACCATCGGCGGTCGCGACGCCGGGCGCCCACCATGCCTGGTCCATCAGGTCGGTTGCGGCACCGAGTGTCACTGCTGCACGGGCCGCGTCGCCCGTGCTGGAGCCCGCCGGCGCCATGGACCACTCGGCGGCGCCCGGCAGCTGGTGCTCGCCGCGGATCGCGTCGCTGCGCTCGAAGCCGCC
>JAKFET010000152.1:0-19947 GCA_036675575.1 Acidimicrobiaceae bacterium | reverse complement strand
GCGCAGGCGGGCCCGCTCGGCGGCCGGGCGCCGCCCGTCCGCCACCAGGGCGAGCTCCCAGGTGCCGTCCCACGGCCGGGTCGCGGCTCCCCGGGCGGCCTGCTGGCGGGCGTGGCGCTCCAGCAGCGGTCCGGCCAGCCGGTAGGCGCTGCCGTCGGCCTCCACGTCGCCGGCCGCGGCCATGCGTGACAGGGCGGTGCGGGTGGCCCCCTCCGACAGCCCGAACAGCTCGCCCGAGCGCACGAGCGCGAGGGTCGGCAGGCGCGGCGGGTCGACGCCGAGGAGGGTCGAGGCGATGACCGACCGGGCGGTGAGCGGCCGCCCGTCGATGTCACGCTTGTCCGACACGTGCAGGAGAACTGTAAGATGGGTCCATGGCCGTGACGGATCGTGACACAGGCATCCGGACCAGCATGGTCCCGCCGCCCGAGGTGCTGCCCGATGTCCTGCCGACCGACCGCCTGGGCCCCACCGGCAAGCCCGTCCGCGAGATCCGCGACGGTCTCCGGCAGATCGACGACGTGCGCAACGCGGGCTCGGTCCTGCTCACGTGGGGGCACGCCGCCGCCACCATCGCGCTCGCCCTGTACCTCGACCACCCGCTGGCCTGGGCGGCGTCCTTCGTCCTCATGGGTGCGGTGCACGCCCGCATGGCCATCCTCATGCACGAGGCCGCCCACAAGCTGCTCTTCACGAACAAGCGGGTGAACGACGTGGCGGGCCGCTGGCTCGCCGCCTACCCCGCGTTCGTCCCGATGGAGCTCTACCGGCGCAGCCACTTCGCCCACCACCGGGAGGAGTTCGGCCCGGAGGAGCCCGACCTCAACCTGTACCAGGGCTACCCGATCACCCGGGCCTCGCTGAAGCGCAAGCTCTGGCGCGACCTGCGGGGCACGTCGGGCTGGAAGAACCTCAAGGTGCTGGCGGGGGCCGCCCGCAAGGAGCAGGGCTTCGGCATCGCCCGCAAGATCGTGCTCGCCCAGGTCGTGCTCGCCGCCGTCCTCACCGCGTGGGGCGTGTCGGTCGCCGGCGCCGTCGGCGCCCTCACCTACCCGGTGCTGTGGCTCGGGTCGTGGCTCACGATCTGGCGGGTGGTCAACCGACTGCGCTCGATCGCCGAGCACGGCGGCATGCAGGCGTCGTCCGACCGCCGCCAGACCACCCACCACGTCCGCCAGAACCTGCTGGCCCGCTTCTGGATCGCCCCGTTCAACACCGGCTGGCACCTCGCCCACCACGTCGACATGGGCGTCCCGTTCCGCAACCTGCCGAAGCTCCACGAGGAGCTGGTCGCCGCCGGCTGGGTCACCGAGGGCTACGTGTACCCCACGTACCGGGCGCTCTGGCGAGACCTCTCCAGCCGCCCCGGGTAGCGGTTCCGCCATAGGGTCCCGGCCATGCCCGCCTCCTCCGATCGAGACACGCTCGTCGCCGCCCTGCACGAGGAGCTCGACGCCCTCGTCGAGCTCGGCCGACAGCTGGACGACGCGCAGTGGCACGCGGCCAGCGAGTGCCCGGGCTGGACGGTCAAGGACCTCTACAGCCACGTGATCGGCACCGAGCTGATGCTGCTCGGGCGTCCCGACGAGAGCGTCGACGTGGCGACGGGCGAGCACGTGCGGAACCAGATCGGGGAGTTCAACGAGGTCGCCGTCGTCGTCCGGCGCGACCGCTCCGGCGCCGAGGTGCTCGCCGAGCTGGAGCAGGTCGCGGCCGAGCGCACCGCCGCCCTCGACGCCATGACCGACGCCGACTTCGACGCCGAGTCCTTCACCCCCGCCGGCCAGGACACCTACGGGCGCTTCATGCAGATCCGGGTCTTCGACTGCTGGATCCACGAGCAGGACGCCCGCGAGGCGCTCGGCCTCCCCGGCCACGCCAGCGGCCACGCCGTCGACGTCAGCCTCGACGAGCACGCGACCGCCCTCGGCTTCATCGTCGGGAAGAAGGCCGGCGCCACCGAGGGGCAGTCGGTGCGGTTCAACCTCACCGGCGACACCGAGCGCACGGTCGACGTCCGGGTCGATGGCCGGGCCACCGTGGTCGACGACCTGTCGGACCCCACGACCACGATCACCATCCCGACCCTGCTGTGGTTCCGCTACGCCGCCGGACGCCGCCCCGCCGACGCCTCCCGCCACGACGTCACCATCGAGGGCGACATGGATCTCGGCCGCCGGGTCCTGGCCAACGCCGCCTACACCATCTGAGCGAACGAACCGATCGGTCCCGACGTACCGGTGGGTGGAACGAACGGACCGATCGGTCCCGACGTACCGCCCGGTGGAGCGAACGGACCGATCGGTCCCGACGTACCGCCCGGTGGAGCGAACGGACCGATCGGTCCCGACGTACCGCCTGGTGGAACAAACGGACCGATCGGTCCCGACGCTTCGGCGGGCTCAGGGTTCGACCAGGACCTCGTCGCCGGTGGCGACCGTCCCGGGTTCGAGGACCCAGGCGTAGACCCGTGACCAGCCGGGGTGCAGGTCGTGGCTCATGCGGTCGGACCGACCCGTGAACCACCGGTCGTTCTTGCGACACGGCACGGCCCACGCCGACAGCTCGCAGAGGACCTGCCCGACGAGCAGCCGCACGCCGGGGCGCAGCGTGGTCCAGTCGATCCCGGCGACGGTGATGTTCTCGCCGGCGGCGCCGGGGTGCACCGGGTGGCCCTCGGCGCGCAGAGCGTCGATCACCTCGGCCGACCACAGGCACACGGCCTGGAACGGCCGGCCGTGGTGGGTGCGGTTGTCCTGGCGGTCGCCGAGCAGCCCGCGCAGACCGACGTCGGCGGAGTCGATGGCCGACTTCGGCACGCCGCCGTCCGACGTCGACAGCTGAGCGACGGTGCCCCGCTGGCTGGGCGCCCCGGCACCGGCTTCGTGCAGCTGGCGGCCGAGGTCGTGCAGGTGGTGGATCGCCTCGTGCACGACCTCCGGGTCGGGCGCCTCGGGATCGATCGACCCGGCGAGCCGTCGCAGCGAGGCGGACGTCGTGGCCTGCGGCTCGGCTGCCAGCACGTCGGCGGGCACCCCCTCGACCGACTGGGCGGCCATCGCCGACAGCCACTCGCCCGAGGTGGCCAGGTCGCGGCGGCGGTAGTCGCTGGGGTCGAAGTGGCACCGGTCGCAGAGCGTCAGCTGCACGGGCCGAGTCTGGCACCGGTGGCAGCAGGTGCCGGGGCCCGCTGGCAGACTCCGGGCGATGACGGCCCACGACACCCCCGACGAGCGCTGGCAGGCGCCCCTCGATGCGGTCGGCGCCGTCGCCGGTGACCGCGACGCCGTCTACGCCGGCCTCGTCGCCCGCCACCGCGAGCCGGGCCGGCACCACCACGTGCTGGCCCACACCTCCGGCGTGGTCGACGCCGTCCTCGCCATCCACGGCACCGGCGACGACTGGGCGACGACGGTGCTGGCGGCCTGGTACCACGACGCCGTCTACGACCCTCGGGCCACCGGCGGCGCCAACGAGGGTTCCTCGGCGGTGCTGGCCCGCCGTGACCTCGAGTCGATGGGCGCGTCGCTGTCGGCCACGGCCGAGGTGTGCCGCCTCATCTGCCTGACGGCTGACCACGACCCGTGCCCCGGGGACCGCAACGGGGCCCTGCTGTGCGACGCCGACCTCGCCGTCCTGGCCGCCGACGAGGACGCCTACCTCGCCTACGTCGCCGCCGTGCGGGCGGAGTACGCCCACGTGGACGACGACGCCTGGCGCACCGGGCGCCGCGCCGTGCTGCGCTCGTTCCTCGACCGGCCCCGCATCTTCCGCACCATCACCGGGCGCGAGCGCTGGGAGTCCCGCGCCCGGATCAACATCTCCTCCGAGCTGGCGTCGCTCGGCTGATCGCTCCGACCGCCCGTCGGACGAACCGGACGGGGCGGACGGGGCGGACGAAGCGGTCGGTACGCGACACCTCGGGCACCCCGCAGTACGTTGCGTCCACGTCGGGCCCGTGGGGTTCGACGGACGGGCACCAGGAGGAGCAGGCAGTGGACATCGGGGGGTTCGCGTCCGAGGTGCTCGAGCTGCTCCCGGTGCCCTTCGTGGCGGTCGAGGCCGCGCCGGACGGTCACGACGACCTGCGCGTGGTGTGGGCGAACCCGCCGGCGCGCGACCGGTTCGGCCCCGACCTCGAGGGCTCGTGGTTGGACCGGGACCGCCCGTTCGGACCGATGGAGTCGATCGTGGCCGAGACCGGGGACTGCGTCCGCGACGCCCGGCTCGCCGTGGTGGAGCGCAGCGTCGAGCAGGCCGGGTCGGTGGCCCACCTGCGCTGCACGGTGCTGCCCGTGGGCGAGGGCGCCGGCGTGGTCATCGAGGACGCCACGTCCGAGGTGGAGGCCCGGGCGGAGCTGGCCGTGGTGGGCAGCGCGCTCGAGCGGGTGGAGCGCTGGGGGAACCTCGGCGTCTGGGAGGTGGACCTGCGGACCGACGCCGTCTACTGGTCGACGCAGGTGTACGAGATCCTGGGTGTCGAGGACCAGGACCTCAGCAGCTTCCGGCACGTGGTCCATCCCGACGACCGGGCGATCATGGACCACGTGGTCCAGCGGTTGCTGGACCAGCCCGGGCCGTACCGGCTGACGCACCGCATCGTCCGCGACGGCGAGGTCCGCACGCTGGAGCAGCACATGCAGTCGGTGCCCGACGCCGCCGGGCGGCCCGTGCGGCTGCTCGGCACGATGATCGACGTCACCGCCACCCGGGCCCTCCAACAGCAGGTCCACCAGGGCCAGCAGCTGCGGACCATCGGCCTGCTCGCCGGGGGGATGGCCCACGACCTGGCGAACGCCGTGTTCGTGATGCGCGGGCACGCCGACGTCCTCCTGGCGCGCGACGACCTCGACAGCACCGTCCGCCAGAGCCTGGAGGCCATCGCCCGGGGCGGCGAGAAGGCGTCCACCCTGACCCGGCGCTTCATGGCCCTCGGCCGCCACGACGAGCTCCGTCCCGTGCGTGTCGACCTGCTCGAGGTGGCCGAGGACGTGCTCGACCTGGTGCACCCCACCCTGCGCACCGAGGTGTCGGTGCGGGTGGAGCGCGTCGACGAGGGCGCGCGACCGGCGGTGCTGGCCGACGCCGACCGCCTCCGCCAAGTCCTGCTGGACCTGGTCTTCAACGCCCGCGATGCAGGGGCGTCCGCGATCACGCTGCGCATCGGGGAGGTCGTCCTCGGCCCCGCAGACCGGCGCCCGGCGCACGAGCAGCTGACCCCTGGGCGGTACGGGTCGATCGACGTCGTCGACGACGGGGCCGGCATGGACGAGGCCACCATCGAGCAGGCCTTCGAGCCCTTCTTCACCACGAAGTCCGCCGACGCCGGTTCGGGGCTCGGGCTGGCGAACGTCCAGGACTTCGCCGTCCAGTCCCTCGGTGCGGTCTCCGTCTCCTCGGTGCCCGGCGCCGGCACGACGATGTCGGTGATCCTGCCGCTCGCCGAGGCAGCCGCGACCCGGCCGAGAGGCCGCCGTCGTCCCCGGGCCCGTCGGGTGCTGGTCGGGGCGCCGCCCGACCGGTCGGCGGCCCTGTCGGCGGCCCTGGCGGGGGTGGATGCCCAGCTGGTCTGCATGCAGGAGCTCGAGGGCGTCGCCTACAGCCTCGCGACCGAGCCCATCGACGTCGCCGTGCTGGACGAGTCCTTCGCCGCAGCGTCCACGTGGCGGGACGGGCCGGGTGGCGTGCCCGTCATCGTCGTGACGGCCCGGTCCGGCGCCCACCCGAAGGCCGCCGCGAACGTGGCGCCCGGCGACGCCGCCGGCCTGGTCGCCACCGTCGAGGAGCTGCTCGCCCTCCCGGCGGGCTGAGGCCGCGTCACCCGCCGGCGGGGTCCCGCACCCCGCCGACCAGTGCCACCGGAGCGCTGAGCCCGTCGGCCAGCCCGCCCACCACCTCGTCCACCACGGCCAGCGCCGTGGCTGCCGTCCCGCCGAGCGCCGGCGGGACGGGGACGTCGGGGAGCACCGGGACCGAGCCCGGCGTGTCGACCCTCGCCACGGTGTGGTCGATGTCGGCGCAGCCCGCTCCCGCGTCCCCGCCGCCGCCCACGCCGATGATCTGCACGCAGACCCGGTTCGCACCCGGCTCGGGCGTGATCCCGGCGTCGAAGCCGTGGCCCGTGCCGTAGTGCTGGGCGGCGCCACCGAGGTCGGTGCGCTCGTCGTCGGCGTCGATGGTGGCGACGACCGCGCCGTTGCGCGTGATCTGCACACGCACCGGGCCCGCCGTCTGCGGGTCGATCGCCCAGCCGCTCACCCGGATGGTGGCGGCGGAGCCGTGGAGCTCGTCGAGGTGCCCGACGGGCGTGCCGGGTGCCTCGACGGGCCCGCACCCGAGCTCCCGCCGGAACCCCGCGCCGGGGTCGAGCGAGGTGGCGCACACGACGTGCGAACCGGCCGGGAGGGGGAGGGAGCCGCTGAAGCGCCCGCCGGCCACCGGCACCTCGGCGGCGACGGCGCCGGCGCTGAGACGGATGCGCGACCCGCTGGCCACGGTCCCGGCCACCTGCGCCCGCCCGGCGGCGTACGTGCGAGACGTCACGGTGCCGGCCGGGCGGTCGGCGGTGCCGGCGACGTGGCGGAGCCCGGCGCTGTCCCCGGTCCGGTACGAGGTCGCCCCCGTGATGACCGGGTACATGACCTGGCGGCCGTCGGTCCACGTGCCGTCGAAGTGCTGCAGGCCGAGGGCGTGGCCCAGCTCGTGGGCGGCGAGGTTGGCCCGCTGGCCGGCCGGGATGCCGAGACCCGACGGGTGGACCCACACCCGCCCGGCCACCACCTCGCGGGTGGTGAGCGCAGGTCCGCCGCAGCCGATCGAACCGGAGCCGCACGGGCCCGACCCGATCACCACGGCGATCTCGCCCCGTCCCGGATCGACCGGGCCGCCGATGCCCGGTGCGATCCGGATCGGCACGCCGGTGGTCGCGCTGGCCGCCCGCGCTGCCTCGGTGAGCTCGTCGCGGTACTGCTCGACGCGGGCGTCGGAACCGGTGAGGCGGATGGTGTACCCGCCGGGCAGCAGCCGTGCCGTGGAGGAGAACAGGGCGTACCCGCCGCCCGCCGCGGCATGGTGCTCCACCGGCTCGGTCCCGTCGCCGGTGCGGGCGGCCTCGTGCAGGACATCGCCGCCCGGGGCGGGGTCGTCGCCGCCCTCGGGCCCGACCGTCAGCTCGACCGCCACGCCCGGTGTCGGCCGCACCTCGGCGGCGGGCCCGGCCGAGTCGTCGATCCACTGCACGACCATGTCGCCGGCGACGAACGCCTCGACGCCGGCGGGGATGGCGACGGGCTCGGTCGTCGGGGCCGGGGCCCGCTCGAGCACCGCGGGTGCGGGCGCGGCCGTCGCGGCGGTCACCCCGCCCGTCGTGTGGAGCAGCACCGCCCCGAGGATCGGCAGGAACGTCGCACAGCGGACAAATCGTCGGGTCATGCCCAGGGGATCGGCCCCCGGGACCCCGGTCCGCAGACGCATCGGCGTCCACTCGGATGCTCCGTCCGAACCCGGGCGCCTGGTCCAGGTGGACCAGGCGCCGGTTCGATCGTGTCAGCCGGCGGTGGAGAGGTCGGGTTCGGCCGGCAGGACGAGGCCGCGCCGGAGCGCCTCGGCGACGGCCTCCGCCCGGGTGTGCACGCCGAGCTTGGTCATCAGCATCCGGATCCGGTTGCGGACCGTGTGCTCGCTGAGGCAGAGGTCCGCGGCGATCTCACTGGTGGCCCGGCCCTCGACCAGCAGCTCGAGGACGGAGAAGTCGCGATCGTCGAGGTCGGCGTCGGTCGGCGCGGTGGCCCGCTGGATGAGGGCGGGCACGAGCTCGGGGCAGATGACCACCTCGCCCCGGTGGACGCGCCGGACGCCCTCGACCAGCTCGTCCAGGCGCTGGCTCTTCGACACGACGCCCCGGGCGCCGGCGGCGAGCGCGGACTCCAGGCCGTGCCGGGTGGCCCAGGCGGTGACCACGAGCAGCTGCGTGGCCGGCGAGGCCTCGCGGAACTCCACGAAGCGGTCGACCGGTCGCTCGCGCCCGAGGCGCTGGTCGACGAGCGCGACGTCGGGTCGGGTCGTGGCGACGACGCCCACGGCCTCGTCGACGGAGCCGGACATGCCCACGACCTCGATGTCGGGAACCGCACCCAGCGCCCGGCACAGGGCCAGGCGGACCAGCGCGTGGTCGTCGATCACGACGACACGGATGGGCATGGTGCGCAGCGTACGCCTTCGACCACGCTGAGCGATATGGGGCGTTCGGCCCGGTTCGCGTGCCGTCAGCGGCGGCGAAGCCCGGCCGCTCGCAGCCGCCGGACGAGCACCCGGGCATCGACGGCCTCGGCGCCGAGGGCGATGGCCTCGTCGCGGACGTGGGCGGGCACGTCGTAGTGGTCGCCCTGGAAGGCGCGCCGGGGGATGCCGAGCCGGGCGGCGAAGTCGTGCAGCTCGTCGTAGGACTCGTCCGACACCAGGTGCGCCCACCGGTGCCCCCGCCACGGCCAGATCGCCTGGTCGACAAGGATCGACATCAGGACCTCCTCGGAGACGTCACGTCCATCTGCCTTCGAGATGGCGGCTCCGCCGCCGAAGAGACACTGTGCTCATGGGTCGCCTCGCCTCCGGCTCGGCTCCGGGGGCTCAGGCCGGCTCGTCGGGGGAGAAGTCCGGGTCTGCCGGGTGCGGGGCCCGGTGGCGCCGGCGGGCGGCCTCCTCGGCCAGCGAGACGACCTCGCGCAGCGGACGGCCGGTGGCGCGGGCGACCTCGGCTGCGTCCTCGTGCTCGACCTTCGTGCGGGCGGGCGTCACCTTGATGCGCACCGCGTGGCCGTCGACGTCGACCGAGTCGAAGTGCCGCGCGGTCGGCCAGCGGTCGACCGGGCGCGACCGCACGCCGAGCGAGCCGGTCTCGGAGGTGAGCACGGTGCTGAGCGCCGGGACCAGCGCCTGGTCGGCGAGCACCGTGACGACGTGGCCGGGTCGTCCCTTCTTCATGATGATGGGCGTCAGCCAGGCGTCGGCGGCGCCGGCCTCCATCAGCTGGGCGACAGCGTGGGCCAGCTGCTCGCCGGTGGCGTCGTCGACGTTCACGGCCAGCTCGACCATGGGCTGGCCGTCGCCGGTGCCGGTGGGGTCGGCCACCGTGGCGTCGCCGAGGACCAGCTGCACGGCGTTGACCCGCTCGGGCAGCTCGCGGGTGCCGGCGCCGTAGCCGGACGCGACGATCGTCATGGCGGGCAGCGGTCCCCAGCCCGACACGAGCGCGCGCAGCAGGGCGGCGCCGGTGGGCGTGGTGAGCTCCATGGCGACGTCGACCTGCGACGTGGGGGCGCCGCGCAGGAGGGACACCACCGCAGGCGCAGGGACCGGGATGGTGCCGTGGGCCGACCGGGTCGTGCCCACGCCGGTGGCCACCGGTCCGGCCAGGATGCGCTCGACGCCGAGGAGCTCCAGGGCGGCGCACGTCCCGACGACGTCGACGATGGCGTCGTGGCCGCCGACCTCGTGGAGGTGCACGTCGTCGGGGTGCTGCCCGTGCAGCTCGGCCTCGGCCTCGGCCAGGGCCGCGAACGTGGCGACGGACCGCAGCCGCACCCGCTCGGGCAGGTCGCTGCCGGCCACCAGGGCGATGATCTCGGCGGCGGACCGGGCGTGGGCGTCGTCGGCGACCTCGACCATGGCGTGGGTGGCGGCCAGCCCGCCGCGCAGCACCTGCTCGGTGCGCAGCGTCCAGCCCGGCACGGCGAGGCCGGCCAGCATCGAGCGGACCTCGCCGACGTCGGCGCCGGCGTCGATGCAGGCGCCCAGGGCCATGTCGCCGGCGATGCCCGAGAACGCATGGAACCAGGCGATGCGCTCGCTCACGCCGGCCGCCTCACGCCTGGACCGACCGGCGGTCCATGGTGCCGAGCAGGCGCAGCGCGGCGCAGGCGGCGCCGTAGCCGTTGTCGATCCCGACGACCGTGACGCCCGCTGCGCACGACGAGAGCATGGCGAGCAGGGCGGTGACGCCCTCGAACGACGAGCCGTACCCGACCGACGTGGGCACGGCGACGACGGGTGCCCCGGTGATGCCGCCCACCAACGAGGCGAGCGCCCCTTCCATGCCGGCGACCACGACGACCACATCGGCGCCGGCGACCTCGTCGACCGAGCCGAGGAGCCGGTGCACCCCGGCGACGCCGACATCGTTCAGGCGCTGGGCGGCCACCCCATGGGCGGCGAGGACCGCGGCGCACTCGTCGGCGACCGACAGGTCGGCGGTGCCGGCAGCTGCGACCACGACGCGGAAGCGGTCCTCCGGTTCGGCGGCCCGCCAGATCACCGTGTCGCCGACGCGGTCGCCACCCGGGTTCGCCGCCAGCGCCGCGGCGGCCTGGGCCTCGTCGACGCGGGTGAGCAGCACGGGACGTGCCGCGCCGACGGCCGCCTCGCCCACGGACAGCAGCTCGGTGACGATCGACGCGCACTGCTCGGGGGTCTTCCCCGGCCCGTACACGGCCTCGGCCAGGCCCTGGCGCAACGCCCGGTGGTGGTCGATGCGGGCATGGCCGAGGTCGGCGAACGGCAGGCGGCGCAGGCGGGTGACCGCCTCGTCGGGATCGACCCGCCCGGCGGCGACGTCGTCCAGGAGCTCCCGCAGGGTGTGGGCGTCCACCGCCCTATCCTGGCCGGTCGTGACCGGCTCCGACACGTCTGCGCCCGCGCCCGCCGCCGACGGCCGGGGCCGCATCGCGTTCCTCGGGCCCGAGGGCACCTTCAGCGAGCAGGCGCTGCTCACCCAGCCCGACTACGCAGCCATGGAGCTCGTGTCGTGCGGGACCATCACCGACGTCCTCCACGCCGTCACCTCGGGCGAGGCCGACATCGGCTTCGTCCCGATCGAGAACGCCATCGAGGGCTCGGTGAACATCACCCTCGACGCGCTCATCTTCGACCACGACCTCCGCATGCAGCGCGAGGTGGTGATCCCGATCGTGATGTGCCTGCTCGCCCCAGCCGGCGTGGGGCTGGGCGACATCGAGCGCCTCGTGTCGATCCCCGTGGCCACCGCGCAGTGCCGCGCCTACCTGTCCGAGCACCTGCCGCGGGTCGAGCACGTCCCGGCCAACTCCACCGCCGGCGCGGCCCGCACCGTGGCCGAGGAGGCCGACGGGCGCTCCGCCGCCATCGGCACCTCGCTCGCCGGCAAGGTCAACGGCCTCGAGGTCCTGGCCGAGGACATCGAGGACCACCGCGGCAACGAGACCCGCTTCGTCGCGGTGACCCGGGGCGGCGTGCCGGCGCCGACCGGCCACGACAAGACGACCATCGTGGTGTTCCAGCGGGCCGACCGGCCCGGCTCGCTGCTGTCGATCCTGCAGGAGTTCGCGGCCCGGGCCATCAACCTGACCCGACTCGAGAGCCGCCCCACCAAGCGCGGCCTCGGCGACTACTGCTTCATCATCGACCTCGAGGGCCACGTCGACGACGAGCTGGTCGCCGACGCCCTGCGCGACCTCAAGTCGAAGAACGAAGACGTCCTCTTCCTCGGCAGCTACACCGCCGCCGGCGAGACCGCTCCCCGGGTGCGGCGCGAGGCGGAGGCGTCGTGGCGCGAGGCGAACGACTGGGTGCAGGCGCTGCGCGCCGAGGTCCCGCCCGCCCGCTGAGCCCCCTCCGGAACTGGCAGCGCTGCCGTCGCAGCGTCAGGCGAGGCCGGGGACGGCGCAGGCCTGGTCGAGCTCGACGGCCACGCTGATGGCCCGGTTGGCGTGCCCGCCGGCGCACCACGTCGGGAACACCGCCGAGTAGAGGCCGCCGCCTCCGGCCACGAGCACCAGCACGTCGTCGGGCGTGGCGAAGCAGCGCAGGAAGTCGTCGGGGTCGCCCAGGCCGGCGAAGGCGGGCACCGCCCGGGCCAGCCGGGAGCGCGGGTTGCCGGCCCGGTCGTGGAGGGCGACCGCGACGTCGCTGCGCGACCAGCCGGCGCCGGCCAGCACGGCCGCGTGCTCGGGGTTCAGGACGACGACCGCCTGGCCGTTGCGGAGCAGGGCGTTGTTGGTGCTGATGGCGGAGAACGCTCCGACCATGGCGTCGACGATGCGATCGGGGCTGCCCGGATCGTCGCCGTCCGTGACGGCCATGACCGAGTGCGGGGACTCGGTGCCCACCACCGTCACGACCGACTCCTCGGCGGCGAACCCGAGGCCGACGTGCAGCGGCTCCCACGGGCTCGACTCCTCGGCCTCGGCCAGGCAGGCGCCGAGCTTGCCGGGGTGGCCGAGCAGCGCCATGTCCGAGATGCCGGCCCGGCCGCCGCCGATGTTGATGAGGGCCAGGCGCAGGGCACGGCCGATGGCGACGTTGGCCCGGTGGCCGGGGCCGAGCGCGCCGAAGCCGGAGGCGACACCGGCAGCGGCGCGCACCGGGCCGTTGACCAGGATCAGCGGCGAGATGGCGTGGGTGGTGGCCTGGACCTCGCTCAGGTCGAAGCGCTCGTCGGCCACCGCCCGGACGGCGGCGATCACCACCGGCACGTGGTCGGGCAGGCACCCGGCCATCACGGCGGCGGCGGCGACCTTCTCGACGGTGGCCACGCCCATGGACGGACCGAGCGATCCGAGGACGAGGTCGGCGTCGAGGCCGGTGGCCAGCACCATGCGGTCGACCCGCTCGCGGGTCGGGACGATGACCGGCAACCCGTCCGTGCAGCCGAGGTCGTGCAGCAGCTCGACCGCCGCGCTCTCGTCCGCGGCCTCGAGGAGGTCGCTCACGACCGGCGACCCAGGCGGGCCAGGACCTCGTCGGCGCAGCCCTCGGCCACCTCGTGGAGGCGGTCGCGCCCGCCGCCGGCGACGGGGTGGGGCAGGACGACCCGGGGGATGTCGGGCATGCCCACGGAGCGGGCCACGAAGTCGCCCTGGGCCTGGAACTCGGTGGTCACGAGGGCCACGGCGGGGATGCCCCGCCGGGCCAGGTTCACGCCGTCACGCACGGTGCCGGAGGTGCAGCTCCCTCAGTGCCCGTAGGCGGCGACGACCGCCTCCACCTCGGCGGCGATGCCGTCGAGCAGCTGGTCCGAGGCCGGCGCCGAGGCGTTGCCCTTGTTCCAGGCGTGCAGCACCACGTCGGGCAGGCGTCGCCGGATGGCCTCACCGACCTGGTCGAGGAACGCCACCGAGTCGGGGAAGCCGTTGGCCAGCAGCCCGATCGTGGGCGGGCCGGCGGACCAGTCGGCCGCCAGCCCGTACGGCTCGACCGGCGCTGCGACGCCGGCACGGGGATCGAGGAACTGGACCACGGCGGCGACCCTATTGCGCCGGCGCGGCGGGTGGCTCCGACTCCGGCCCGCCTGCGCTGCCATGATCGTGCGGGGCAGCACGGGGGCGGCCCCGCCGAGGAGGCACCGTGACGATCCAGGCCGAGCCGACGCAGGTGAAGACGTTCTGCCGGGTGTGCGAGCCGTCCTGCGGGCTCGTCGCCGAGGTGGAGGGGTTGCGCATCACCGCCCTGCGGCCCGACGCCGACCACCCGGTCACGAAGGGCTACGCCTGCCACAAGGGCATCGCCACGCTCGACATCCACCACGACCCCGACCGCCTCGACCGTCCGATGCGCCGGGAGCCGGACGGCACCTTCGCCGAGATCGGGTGGGACGAGGCGCTGGCGGAGGTCGCCGCCCGACTCGCCGACGTCGCCGACCGCCACGGGCCGAACGCCGTGTCCATGTACACGGGCAACCCGCTGGCCTTCAACGCCCTCGGCCAGAGCGCAGCCGGCGCGCTGGCGTCGGGGCTCGGCGTCCGCCGCTCGTTCTCCAGCGGCACCCAGGACTGCGCCAACAAGTTCACGGCCAGCCAGGCGGTCTTCGGCACCTCGCTCGTCCATCCCATCCCCGACATCGCCCGCACCCACCTGGCCCTCATCGTCGGCGGCAACCCGCGGGTGTCCCAGGGCAGCTTCATCTCCCAACCCAACCTCGCGCAGGAGCTGCGCGCCGCCCGCAGCCGCGGCGCACGCGTGGTGTTCGTGAACCCGCGTCGCATCGAGGTGCCCGAGCGTGGCCTCGGCGAGACCGTCCAGATCCGCCCGGACTCCGACCTCTACTTCCTGGCCGCGCTGCTCACCGAGCTCGAGCGCATCGGCGGCTGGGACCAGGGCGTCGTCCGCCGCCACGCCAGCCACGTGGAGGGGCTGCGCGAGTTCATCGCCCCCTACGACGCCGACTCGACCGCCGCGGTCACCGGCATCGATCCCGAGGTCCTGCGCGACCTCGCCGCCGCGTGGCGCGACGCACCCGCCGCCTGCGCCTACGCGTCGACCGGCGTCAACATGGGTCGCCAGGGGACGCTGGCGTACTGGCTCGTGCAGGCGCTCTCGTTCGTGACCGGCAACCTCGACCGCGAGGGCGGCAACCTGAAGAGCGACGGGTTCTACCCGAACGCCCGGGCCGGGGCCGCGCCCTTCGAGCAGGGCTTCGGGGAGACCGAGTGGGGGACGCTGCGCCGCGGCGCCCTGCCGGGCAACCTCATGGCCGACGCCATCCTCGACTCCGACGACCCGGTGCGCGCCATGGTCATCGTCGCCGGCAACCCGGCGCTGACCATCGGCGGCGGCGACCGGTTGGAGAAGGCCCTCTCCTCGCTCGAGTACCTGGTCTGCATCGACCTGTACCGCAACGCCACCGGCGAGCTCGCCCACCACCTGCTGCCCGCCGCCGACATGCTCGAGCGCGAGGACCTCAACATCGTCAACATCGGCCTCGCTGCCCAGCCCTACGTGCAGTTCACGCCCGCCGTGGTCCAGCCCCAGGCCGAGCGCAAGCCGGAGTGGTGGATCTGCCACTCGATCCTGCGGGCCATGGGCAAGCCGAGCGCGTTCGACCAGACCGGCCCCGACGGGGAGCCCGATGTGTGGTCGCGCCACCGCCACATGGCCAGGAAGGGCTCCGGCATCGACCTCGACGAGCTGCGCCGCGACCCCCAGGTGGTGGTGCTGCCCAAGCCCGAGCCTGGCCGCTTCTTCGAGGACCAGGTGCACACCGCCGACGGCCGCCTCGACCTGTGCCCGCCGGCGTTCGCGCCCGCCATCGAGCGGGCCCACCAGCTGTTCGACGAGCTGGCGGCCGAGCCGGCCTCCACGCTCAAGCTCATCACCCGGCGCGACGCCTGGATGATGAACTCCTGGTTCCGGAACCTCGACCGGATGCAGCGCCGCGACCCCGACGGCAACCCGCTGTGGGCCAACCCCGCCGACCTGTCGGCGCGAGGGCTGGCCGACGGCGACCGAGCCGTCGTGTCGAACGAGCAGGGCGCGCTGGACGTCGTCGTCCGCGCCGACCCGGACCTCATGCCCGGCGTGGTGTCGATGGCCCACGGCTGGGGCAACGCCCGCACCGCGGGCATGCGGACCGCGCAGGGGAACCCGGGCGTCAACGTCAACCAGCTCCTGCCCTCCGGGCCGGGCAGCTTCGAGCCCCTCTCCAGCCAGGCCCACATGACCGGCATCCGCGTGGAGCTCGCCCCGCCGGCGTGAGGCCGGGCCGTCGGCCTCTCGGCCTCACCAGGCGGTGGGCCGGAAGTCCTTCAGGAACTGGCCCCACACGTGCTCGCCCGTGTTGTGGCCGGCGATGATCGGGTCGACGATGCGCGCGGCGCCGTCGACGATGTCGAGCGGCGGGTGGAACCGGTGCTCGGCTCGCTTCTGCTCGGTGATGGCCACGGGGTCCTCGTCGCTGACCCAACCGGTGTCGACGGCGTTCATGTGGATCCCGGAGGCGTGGTAGTCGGTGGCCGACGTCCGGGTCATCATGTTCAGGGCGGCCTTGGCCATGTTCGTGTGGGGGTGCCGGGTGGTCTTGAAGCGCCGGTAGAACTGCCCCTCCACCGCCGACACGTTGACGATGTGCTTGTGGCGCCCGGGCGTCCGCTCCATCAGCGGCTTGAGCCGAGCGTTGAGGACGAAGGGCGCCACGGCGTTGACGAGCTGGGTCTCGAGCAGCTCGACCGAGGACACCTCGTGGAGGAGCAGCCGCCAGGAGTTCCGCCCGCGCAGGTCGACCTGCTGGAGGTCCTGGTCGAGCAGGCCGGCGGGGAACAGCTCGTCCTGCCCGGTGAGCTCCTCGGGCAGCAGCGGCGTCTGCGACAGCTCGGCGGCGCGGGTGAGCCCCGGGACCGCGGACGGCGCCGGCACGGGCGGCGCGGCATCGCCGGCTCCGATGGCGCCCGGGCCGCGCAGGGCCTCGTAGCTGCCGACCAGCGCGAGGACCTCGGGTGGGAGCTCGCCGAGCGCGGCCGACTCCGCCTCCATCATGTGGCGGTAGAACTCGGGCGGGCGCCGCACCGTCTGGCACGCGTTGTTCACGATGAAGTCCAGGCGGTCGCGCGTGGCGAGGAGGTGGTGGCAGAACGCCTCGACGCTCGGGGTGTGGCGGAGGTCGAGCCCGAAGACCTCGAGCCGGTGCCCCCACTCGGCGAAGTCGTCCTCGGCCGCGTACCGGGCCGCGGCATCCCGGGGGAACCGGGTGGCGACGATCAGCTCCGCGCCCGAGCGGAGCAGCCGGATGCCGGCCTGGTAGCCGATCTTCACCCGGCCGCCGGTCAGCAGGGCGACCGTGCCGGACAGGTCGGCGACCTCGGTGCGCTTGGCGTGGTTGAAGGCGGCGCACGCCGGGCACAGCTGGTCGTAGAAGTGGTGCACCTCGCGGTACTTCGCCTTGCAGATGTAGCAGTGCTGCGGGTCGACGGTCTCCCGGAAGGCCGGGTCGGCGACGTCGCGCTGCTCGAAGCCCTCGGGCGGGAAGGCGTTGGGGGTCGTGAACACCGGCTTGTCGCGCAGCGTCCGGATGCCGGTCGACGCCAGCACCTCCTCGTCCCGGGCCAGCTTCTCGGCCCGCCGCCGGTTCCGCTGCGCCTTCACCCGGAGCCTGCGCTCCTCGGGGTCGGGGCAGAACACGTCGCCGGCCGCGTTGAGCAGGTCGGTGCGCTCCCGCGGTGAGAGGCCGGCGAGCAGGTCCTTCGACCGGGCGATGCGCTGGAGGAGCGCGGTCGCCTCCAGCAGCCGCTGGCGCAGCGCGGCCTCGTCCTCGTGGATCGGTCCGTCGCTCACGCCCGCCTCCGACGCAGCGCGGCCGCCGCTCGGGCGACCCGTCGCTCCTGCGCCCGTTCCCACTTGCCCTGCCGGCTGCGACAGGCCTTGCGGCAGAACCGCTGGTTTGCGGACCGCTGCTCGAACAGCTCGCCGCAGCGCCAGTAGGCGCACCCCGCCAGCCGCTCCGGATCGAAGTCGGCGTCGGTCACGTGGTCGTCGGGTGCCTCGTCGATGCGACCAGTCAAGCCGTCGCCGTGCGCCGGGCCTGCACCCGGCCAGACTCGGCCGGTGCCTGCGACCCCCGAGCCCGGACGTCTCGTCGTCATCACCGGGCTCCCCGGCAGCGGCAAGACGACCCTGGCCCTCGAGCTGGCGGCGACGACCGGCGCCGCCCGCATGTGCCCGGACGACTGGATGACCGCAGCCGGGATCGACCTGTGGGACGCCGCCGCCCGAGCGCGCATCGAGCGGTTCCAGCTGGACCTGGCGCTGGACCTGCTGGTCCGGGGGCACGACGTGGTCATCGAGTGGGGCGTCTGGACCCGCGCCGAGCGGGACGCCCTGCGGGGCGCCGCCCGTGCGGTCGGCGCCCCCGTCGAGCTGCGCCACACCACCGCCCCGCTCGACGAGCTGTGGCGGCGCATCGTGGACCGGGACCGGGAGGGTCGGTGGGCCTCCCGGTCGATCACGCGCGCCGAGCTCGAGGGGTGGTGGCAGACCTACGAGCCGCCGTCCGAGGACGAGCTGGCGACCTACGAACCGACGTCCTAGCCGCCGCTCCCGTTGCAGGCGACGTTCGGCGGCGCTGCGTGATCCCACGGGATCGAGCCGTCACGGAGCCCGGCCCGGAACTCCTGGGGCAGCTGCCCCCAGTTCTGCGTCCGCGTGAACCCGTCTCCGTCCGGCACGTCGGGGTCCCCCGAGTACGTGTCGTTGACTCCGGAGAACGCGCAGATCGACGCCGGCAGGTGGTGGTCCGCGATCGGAGTCGGCTCTCCCGTCTTCCCCCGCACCTCACCTGCGAGCACCGGCGAACCGGCACCCAACACCAGCGCGGCCGCCAACGCGCCGCCCGCCAAGGTCCTCTTCATGGCAGTACCTCCCGATCGACCCCACACGTCGCGGGGTGGAGCCGAAACGTAAGGCCGCGGCCGACCGCACGGACGACCCACTTGGACCAGAGCCCCTGGTCCGGATGGACCAGTTCGGGGGGAATCGATCCGAGACGCGACCGGAAGTGCGCACGGCTGCTCCGGACGGTGAACGACTGGCCGCAGCGGGCACCCGGGGATCGGAACGAGCGGCGGCCTCGAAGGGGCCGCAGCACCTGCGGGTACGTGGAGCGGAGGGGGCGGGATTCGAACCCGCGGGACCCGAGGGCCCGACGGTTTTCAAGAGCAAGTCCGGGGCTCGCGGGCGAACCCCGGAAACCCGGTGAAATCCCAGGTCACAGGTGGTTTTCGGGATGCCAGCGGCTGGCCGCCACAGACCGAGATCTACCGACATTTCCCGCTGCCAGTGGTACCACAGTGGTACGGATCCTGATTCGGGTCCTACGGGGTGATGGTCTCGACAGGGAGATTCGGAGCGTTGGCGAGCCGCATGTCGGCTGTGGCGAGTACGGCGCCAGCGTGGGCGGCAACAACGACGTAGAGCGCATCTGCGATGGTCAGATTGTGTCGCATCGTCCAGGCCTCAGATAGCAACGGCTTGACGGCGACACTGTTGGTTGGCGAGGTGAGGAGTTTGTCGAAGGCGGCCTGCACCCGCGCGGCGGGGTAGCGGCCGTTGATCTCGTTGCGTCGTAGGACGCCGGCGACCTCGGAGAAGTAGTGCTCCGGCACCCAGAAGGTCGTGGGTTCGGGGAGCAAGCTCTCGATGCGGAGGCCGTCCGGTGTCTGTAGTGCGATCTCGACCCCGGCGGAGGCGTCGAGGACGACCCGAGTCAATGCTCGCCGTGTTCGCGGATTTCCCGAAGAATCTCGGCGGCGTTGGCGTTGACCTCGGTGGCACCGTCTTCCTTGAGCGAAGCCAGCCACTCTTTGACGGTGAGGTCTGAGCCCTCGTCCTCGATGAGGACGAGCACGGGGTCATCCGCAAGATCCTCGGCTCGACGTGCCACGAGGTCAGTGTACGGCCGTGGTCTCTGGGTGTCTCCAGGGTCGGACCCGGACGGCGCTACAGAACGTTCCTTCGCGAGCGCTTGAGGCTGACCCGTGCGATGGATCCTGCGCCGAATATCCGGCAATATGAGCGGGATGGTCGGCAAGCGGGCTGGGGGCCTTGCAGTTCTGGCAGTTCTCATACCGGCGCTGACTGCATGCACGAACGGCGGTGACGACCGTCTGGAAGCGGCAGACCAACAGACGCAACCAGCCCTTCCTGCGGAGCCTCCCGACTGCGACAGGGCAGGCATTGAGGCGTACATGACCGCCACCGGACTTGCGGGGTGGTCGGTGGGGGCCGATGCCGCCGGCGTGGTGGAGGTTGATGCCGCCGGTGTGGTGGAGGTTGCCGTACCGGATGACAATGCAGAGTTCGCAATGGAGGTCCGAGACGTTCTTGTCTCGACTTGTGGTGACAAGGTTGCTATACGTCTCGACGCCCCCATCCAGGTCGTGGGCGGCTGATCAGCACCGAGGCTCCGCTGTCGATGTCGCTTCTAAGTTCCGTTAGGTGACGTGCCAGGAGGTGCAGTCTGTGCGGATGGACCCCGACGCAGCGATCCACCTGGGCCGCCGAATCCATGCGGACTTCTCCGCCGAACCAGCCTTTGATGCCGTCGTGCCGAACGATGACGATGGCACCGTCACCGTCTATCTGCGAGCGGACGACGCCCAACTTCGCGGTGCCCTGGAGTCCGCCTATCCCGGCCAGGTTGTCTTCGAGGTC
>JAKFET010000104.1:0-3167 GCA_036675575.1 Acidimicrobiaceae bacterium | reverse complement strand
AGCCCGTCTCGTTGCGGAAACGACCATCCACGCCACCCCCGCCCTGACGCCCGAGGCAGCCGGGTGGGTCGACGTCCAGATCGCCGCGGTCGCAGGGAAGGTCGGACCCGCGCAGCTCGACCGGTTGGTTGCCGAGGCGATCAAGCGCCACGAGCTGAGCCAGGACAAGCCCTTCGACCCCGACGACTGGCAACAGGTCGACCCTCGCCACGTCACCATCGACCGCGACGACGTGCACTTCGCCGGCACCCTGCACCTCGAGGCCGACCTCGACATCGCCGACGGCATCGACCTCGACCACGCCCTCGCCCACGGCGCCGCCGTCCGCAAAGCCCTCGGCTCCACCGACTCCCTCGACGTGCGCCGCGCCCAGGCCCTCGGCGACCTCGCCCGCACCCAGACCGCCCTCGACCTCGCCGGCGCCACAGGAGCTTCGGGTGATGACGACCGCGTCGACCTGCCTGCCGCGCGGGAGGTCGTGCTCCACGCCCACTTCCGCGCGACCGGCGACGGCAAGACCACCGTGTTCGGCCCCACCGGCCGGCTCGAGGAAGGCCAGCGGCTGGTGCTGCTCGACCAGGTCAAGACCTGGTGCGGCGACACCCGGACCAAGATCACCATCAAGCCCGTCATCGACCTCAACGCCCACCTCGCTGCCCCCGGCTACGCGATCCCCGACCGGATCCGGGACCAGGTGATTCTCCGCGACCGGACGTGCGTCTTCCCGTGGTGCACGAGACCTGCCCGTGGTTGCGACATCGACCACGTCATCGCCTACGACCACGTCGCGGATGCAGAAGGCAGACCACAACCCGGGCCTACCAGCAGCGACAACATCGCCTGCCTGTGCCGATTCCACCATCGACTCAAGACCCACAGCGCCTGGCGCTACGCGATGGTCGAGCCCGGGGTGTTCGAATGGGTGAGCCCGCACGGCCACCGCTTCCGACGTGACCGGCACGGCAGCACCGCGCTGGACCCACCCGATCCACCACGGATCCCACAGCCGCGCCGACCATGACCCCGCCCCACACCCCGCCACCAGCAGGTGGCGGGGGCACAGGCGCGTCGGTCTCGATCGACTTCACGGAGTCCGGCTGACAACTAGGGTCACCGCATGCCCGACTTCACCTGGCTCCCCGCCAACCAAGCAGCGACGGAGGACGTCGAGGCGGTCTTCGCCACGGGAGGCGCCCACAAGTGCCGGTGCCAAGCGCTCAAGGTGCCGGGCTGGATCTGGCGCGACACCACCCAGGAGCAGAGGGACGTCGCGCTGCTGGAGCAGACCGCCTGCGGCACCGCCGGACCAACGTCGGGGCTGATCGGGTACGTCGATGGTGAGGCCGCCGGCTGGGTCGCGGTCGAGCCGCGGGAGAACTACCCCAGGCTGTGGAGCCGGAAGCAGGCTTGGATGCGGATGGACCCCGAGCTCGAGGGCGTCTGGTCAGTTACGTGTTTCGTCGTGCGCAAGGGCCGGCGACAGTCGGGGCTGACCTACGAGCTCGCCGCGGCCACGGTCGAGTACGGCGAGCAGGTCGGCGCCCGCGTGCTGGAGGGGTACCCGATCGAGCCGCCGCCGGGCAAGTCCGTGATCTGGGACGAGGCCTCGGTCGGGCTGCTGCAGGTCTTCCTCGAGGCAGGTTACGAGGTGGTGGCCTCACCCACCCTTCGGCGACGCGTGGTTCGTCGACGGCTGAGCACCGCCTCCTGACCGCCTGGCAAACGGCTCAGTCGGCGACGAAGGTCCCCTGGCCATCCACGCCGGGCTCGCCGACGGCACGCGCCTCGCCACCGGCGAGAGACACCGTCACTGCGCCGTCCGAGGACTGCACCCGCACCGGAGGTGACACGTCGAGCTCACGGGTCTGGCCGACGGCCAGGTTGCCCTTGAACACGATCTCCCCGGCCCCGTCGCGTACGACGACCTGCGCGCCGCCCGACGTCGCCGAGACGACCACCGGGACGGGGTCCGCCAGCGGAGCACTGCCGGCGCCCTCGGGGCCACCGGAGCCGTTGAGCACCGGCGTGGACCCGCGGAGCTCGGGCGGGGTGTCCATGACGAGGCGGGCGATCGACCAGCACAGCACCAGGGCCATGACCACGGCGACGAGCACGGACCAGTTGGGTCCGCCGCGGGTGCTGCGGATCGAGCCGTTGGCGCCCGTGGCCAGCTCGGCCTCGAAGACGCGGCGCGGGTTGATCGGCGCGTGGGCGTAGCGCTCGTCGTAGGAGGCCAGCAGCGGCGCCACGTCGACGCCGAGCACGCGGGCCAGGGTGCGGAGGTGGCCGCGGGCGTAGAAGTCGCCACCGCAGGGCTCGAAGTCGTCGACCTCGACGGCCTCGATGACGTGCGGGCGGATGCGGGTGCGCTCGGCGAGCTGGTCGACGGTCAGGTTCAGCCGGGTGCGCGAGGCGGCCAGCTCGGGACCGATCACCGGGTCCTCGGCGGGCTCGACCTCGAAGTCGTCCAGGACGAGCGGCGCGACGGCCTCGCCGGGACGGGCGATGGCGCGGACCCGGTCGCCCCACGACTGGGTCTCCTCGACCAGGCTCACTCGGCCGTGCTGGCGCAGCTCGCGGCCGGCGTCCGGGGCCTCGGGGAGGTCCTCGATGTCGCGGCGGATCTCGGAGCGACGGGCCGAGGTCGACTCGCGCAGGGCGGCCGGCGTCGGGCTCGCCACGATCGCGGGCTCGTCCACGACGGCCTCGTCGACGCTGTCCGCGCCGGGCTCGAGATCGCCGTCGAGATCGCCGTCGAGGTCAAGTTCTTCCTCGTGGTCGACGTCGGCACTCGACTCGATCACGACGATCTGCCCCGCGTCGCGCGCGACGCGGATCAGGGCAGCCGACAGGTCGCCCCCGGCGCCGACGACGCGCGTGGACATGCCCAGCGCCACGGCGAAGGGAGCACCGTGCAGCACGCGGGAGAGGGTGACGGCACGCTTGCCGGCACCGGTGATCTCGGACTCGATGAGCTCGCCGTTGTAGGGGACGACGACCAGGCGACCGTCGTGCAGCGCGCCGCGGCGCGGGGTGTGCTCGACGTGGTGGACCGCCGTCCACGGCAGGCCCCGCCACGAGCGACCCAGCCGGATCCGGATGCCGTGGGTGTCGGCCACCATCAGCGGGGTGCGGGCGTCGACGCAGCCGGCGAGCCAGTAGCCGCC
>JAKFET010000294.1:0-3185 GCA_036675575.1 Acidimicrobiaceae bacterium | reverse complement strand
CTACACCCAGCACTTCGAGGAGCACCCCGAGGAGCTGGCCCGGTTCCCCGACCAGATCGGCCGCTCGATGTCCGACGGCGCCATGCACCTCGGTGCCCCGCCCGAGACCGACGGGATCGACCCGTCCAAGGAGTGCTACGCGGCCGGTCAGGGCCTGGGCGGCATCCACGAGATCGTCCCGGCCGGGGATCTCGTGCACCGCTTCGTCGAGGAGGCCGAGCGCGAGCTCGACCGCCTCGCCACGCTGCGTTCGCCCGCCACCCGGTGACCGCAGTCCCCCATCGAGCACCGGCGACGACCGCCGGTCTCGGCCACGACCCTGAACAGGAGCGCCACCCATGACCATCACCGAGGACACCGCACTCGACGTCGACGCCTGGCTCGACGAGAACTGGGACCCCGAAGCGACCGTCGGCGAGTGGTGGGCCCGCCTCGCCGACGCCCGCCTTGCCCACCCGATGCTCCCGGAACCGTGGGGCCGCGACTGGTCCCGCGAGGAGACCTCCGAGCTCGTGCGGGCCATGGTGCAGCGCAAGGCCCTGGGGCCGCCCTCGGGGCTCGGGATGATGCTGGCCGCGCCGACGATCATGACCCACGGCACCGAGGAGCTGAAGCAGCGCCTCCTCCCCCAGATCTTCAACGGGCAGCACGGCTGGTGCCAGCTGTTCTCCGAGCCCGGCGCCGGCTCCGACCTGGCCGGCCTGCAGTGCCGCGCTGAGCGCGACGGCGACGAGTGGGTGGTCACCGGCCAGAAGGTGTGGACCTCGCTCGGCCAGTGGGCCGACTACGGCATCCTCATCGCCCGGACCGACCCCGACGCGCCCAAGCACCGGGGCATCACCTACTTCGCCTTCCCGATGCTCCAAGACGGCGTGGAGGTGCGCCCCCTGCGGGAGATGACCGGGCGGGCGCTGTTCAACGAGGTGTTCATCGACGAGGCCCGCGTGCCCCACGCCAACGTGATCGGCGACGTGGGCGACGGCTGGCGGGTGGCCAACACGACCCTGATGTTCGAGCGCAGCGGCATCGGCGGCAACAACGTCGCCGCACCCAGCGCAGCCAACCCGGGCACGATCGCCGGGCACCTCGACCGCCCGGCCGGCTCGTTCCAGCACGACATCCCCACCTTGGGGGAGGGCGGCGTGGGCCCCGGCCGCGTGAAGTCGTACATCAAGCTCGCCCAGGAGCTGGGCAAGCTCGAGGACCCCACCATCCGCCAGGACCTGATGCGCCTGCACACGATGGTCGAGATCACCACCTGGCACCTCGGGCGCATGAAGAGCGGCAACGCCGCGACCGGCGGTGAGGGCAACCTGGCCAAGCTCCGCAACAGCGACCTCGTGCGCCTCGGCCGCGACCTCGGCTGCCGGATCCTCGGGCCCGGCGCGACGCTGATGGGGCCGGACGCTCCCTCGGGGGGATCGGTCCAGGAGATGACGATGTTCTCTCCGTCGCCCTCCATCTACGGCGGCAGCGACCAGGTCCAGCGCAACATCATCGGCGAGCGCGTGCTCGGCCTGCCCAAGGAGCCGGGCCCGGACAAGACCACGCCGTTCCGCGAGCTGCCGCAGAACACTTCGCCCTCGCGCTGACCGCCGTCGCTCCCGTCCCGTTCGCGACACGGGACGGGAGCCGTGTTATGTTGCCCGCCGGCACACACGTGCCGACGCTCCGGGGGGTGCGGGTGCTCGATCTCGAAGCCGCGGTGAGCGGCGTGTTCACCGGTGGGAGCTACGCGCTCGTCGGCGTGGCGATCACGCTGATGTTCCGTTCGACCGGTGTGCTGTCGTTCGCTCACGCGGCCTTCGCTGCCGTTGCCGCGTTCGTCTACGTCGACTTGGGCGACCAGGGCTGGCCGCTGCCGCTCGCCGCCGCCGCCGCCGTCCTCGTGGCCACCGTGTACGGCCTGGTCGTCGAGCGGTTGGCGGTTCGCCCGCTCGTCGGCGCCAACCCTGCCGCCCGGCTCATCGCCACGCTCGGCATCCTCACCTTCACCTCCGGCCTGCTGCTGTGGCACTACGGGTTCGCCCCCGTGGTGGCCGAGCCGCTGCTCCCCTCACGGTCGGTCACGATCCTCGACGTCGCCGTCTCGTACCAGAAGGTGGCGGTGCTCGTCACCGCCGCCGTCCTCGCCGCCGCGCTGGCCGGGTTCCTCGAGCGGACCCGGTTCGGCACGGCCGTGCGGGCCGTGGCCCAGGATCCTGAGGCGGCCCGGCTCCACGGCATCTCCCTCGGCGCCGTCGCCCGATTCAACTGGGGCCTGGGCGCAGGCCTCTCCGCCATCGTCGGCGTCCTGGTCGCACCGCTGCAGATCGTCAACGTGGGCACCTTCACGCTGCTGCTCACCAAGTCCCTGGCCGGCACCCTGGTGGGCGGCATGGCGTCACTGCCCCTCACCTTCGTCGGCGGACTGCTCGTCGGCATCATCGAAGCGATCGCATCGGTCCGCTTCGACCAGCCCGGCATGCGGGAGCTGTCGGTGCTCGGCCTCGTCGTGGTGGTGCTCCTGGTCCGGCGGACGTGGGCAGTGGCGCCCACCGCCTACACCGAGCCGCGCACCCGCCGACGCATCCGGATCGCCGTTCCCGCCGCCGTGCGGCCGCTGGCGTTCGCCCTGGCCGCGGCTGGTGCCGGGGTCGCCCTCGTGGTCCCCGCCGGGTCCACGTACTGGAGCTTCGTGGGCGGGCGCACCCTGTTCTTCGTCATCCAGGCCCTCAGCCTGGTGATGCTGGTCGGCTGGGGCGGCCAGGTCAGCCTGATGCAGGGCGCCTACGTCGGCGTCGGTGCCCTCGGCACCGGCTACCTCGTCGTCGAGCACGGGATGACCCTGTGGCTCGCGCTGCTGCTGTCGGCGGTGGCCGGCACCGCCATGGGCGCCATCGCCGGCATCCCGGCCCTGCGTCTGTCGGGGCTGCAGTTCGCGGTCGCGTCGCTCGCCCTCACGGGGGCCGCGGCCGCCTGGCTGTTCGAGCGACCCGAGATCCCCTCCTCCCTGGCTCGCAGCGACCTGTTCGGCATCGACCTGGCCAGCGACACCTCGATCTACTACGTGATGCTGGCGCTCACGGCGCTGCTGATGCTGGCCGCCGCCAACCTCCGACGCTCGGTTCAGGGCCGCTTCCTCATCGCCGCCCGCGACGCACCCGAGGCCGTGGAGCACTTCGGCGCCTCCGCCACTCGCGCCC
>JAKFET010000209.1:0-20470 GCA_036675575.1 Acidimicrobiaceae bacterium | reverse complement strand
CCTCGGTCGGCTCGTCGTCCACGTCGCGGACGCCGGCGGGGATCTCGAGGAGCAGGCCGTCGATGGGCGCCCGGTACTGGCGCACCAGCGTCACGGTGCCGTCGTCGTGCAGCGGCAGGACGGCGACGGCGCCCGGGTGGCGGATCACGTCCCGGTGGAAGGTGTCGCCGTCGGGCCCTTCGAAGGTGCCGACCACGACGCGGATGATGTGCCCCTCGTGGACCGTCTCCTCGCCGAGGTGGCGGAACGAGGCCACGCTCAGTCGACGGTGACGCTGCTGGGGTGCTCGACCTCGGCGTCGAGGTCGAACAGGTGCGGCATGCGGCCCTCGGCCCGGGACAGGGCGGCCTGGACGAAGGCCCGGAAGAGCGGGGCCGGGCGGGTCGGCCGGCTCTTGAGCTCGGGGTGCGCCTGCGTGCCGACCCAGAACGGGTGGCCCTGCAGCTCGATGAACTCGACCAGTCGACCGTCGGGCGACTCGCCGCACAGCAGCAGGTCGCTCGCGTCGAAGCGGGACCGGTACCGGGGGTTGAACTCGTAGCGGTGGCGGTGGCGCTCGGACACGACGGTGGACCCGTAGGCCTCCGCCACCTTCGAGCCGGGAACGAGCTGGGCCACGTAGGCCCCGAGGCGCATGGTGCCGCCCATGTCGGTCACGTCGTGCTGGCTCGGCATGATCGTGATCACGGGGTCGATGGCCGCCGGCTCCATCTCGGTGGAGTTGGCACCCGGGAGGCCGAGGACGTTGCGGGCGTAGTCGACGACCATCATCTGCAGGCCGAGGCACAGGCCGAGGCAGGGGATGTCGTGCTCGCGGGTGTAGCGGGCCGCTTCGATCTTGCCCTCGGTGCCGCGCTCGCCGAAGCCGCCGGGGATGATCACGCCGTCGAGGTCGCGGAGGCGGCCGTCGGCCATCAGGCCCTCGACCTCCTCGGCCTGGATCCACTCGAACTCGACGTCGGCGCCGATGTCGAAGCCGCCGTGCTTGGTGGCCTCCACGACGGACAGGTACGCGTCCTGGAGCGCCACGTACTTGCCGATGATGCCGATGCGCACCGGCCGGGTGGCCGCCTCGACCTTGGCGACGAGGGCCTCCCACTCGCGCAGGTCCGGCACCGGCAGGTCGGTGAGCTGGAGGACGTCGCACACGACGGCGTCGAGGCCCTCCTCGTGGAGCACGAGGGGGATCTCGTAGATGTTGCCGGCGTCGGCGGCGTTGACGACCCCGTCGGCGTGGACGTCGCAGAGGCGGCTGATCTTGTGCTTGAGGTCGTCGGGGATGGGGTCGGCGGAGCGGACCACGATGGCGTCGGGCTGGATGCCGCGGCTGCGCAGCTCGGTGACGGAGTGCTGCGTCGGCTTGGTCTTCTGCTCGCCCGAGGGGCCGATGAACGGCACGAGCGTGACGTGGACGTAGCAGACGTTGCCCCGTCCGACGTCCAGGCGGAACTGGCGGATGGCCTCCAGGAACGGGAGGATCTCGATGTCGCCGACGGTGCCGCCGACCTCCGTGATGACGACGTCGACGTCGTCGTTGGCGAGGCGGCTGATGCGGCGCTTGATCTCGTCGGTGATGTGCGGGATCACCTGGACGGTCTTGCCGAGGTAGTCGCCCCGGCGCTCGGCGGCGAGCACGGCCGAGTAGATCGAGCCGGTCGTGGCGTTGGAGTCCTTGGTGAGGCTCTCGTCGATGAAGCGCTCGTAGTGGCCGAGGTCGAGGTCGGTCTCTCCCCCGTCGTCGGTGACGAACACTTCGCCGTGCTCGAAGGGGTTCATCGTCCCCGGGTCGACGTTGATGTACGGGTCGAGCTTCTGCAGCGACACCCGCAGGCCCCGGGCCTTGAGCAGACGGCCCAGCGAGGAGGCGGTGAGGCCCTTGCCCAGGCTGCTCGTCACGCCACCCGTCACGAAGATGTGTTTCGTCACGGGACCACAGCCTAGGCCTGCCTCGCCGCCGAGCGGACGATCCTGCGGCGGTGCCGTCGGGCACGCAGGCCGATCCCGGGCGCCGCCTGGGTTCAGGGCAGGCGGCCCAGCCGGTCGAGCGCCCGCAGCGGCGGCGTGCGGTCGATCACCCGGGAGAAGCTGACCCGTTCGCTCACCAGGTTCAGGACCAGGAGCACGACCAGGACGATGGTCCGGGTGGTGGCGGCGGTGGTCAGCACGACGGCGAGACCGAGGGTGGCGCCGAGCACGTTGGCCCCGGTGTCGCCGAGCATCAGCCGCTCCCGCAGGTCGGGGCCGAGGAACGCCACGGTGGCGCCGACCACGACCGCCGGCCCGACCAGCCGCTGGTCCGCCCCGGCTGCGATCGCCACCGGGATCGACGCCAGGAGCGCGACCTTGGCGACTCGGCCCGGCGCCCGGTCGAACAGGTTGGCCAGGTTGGCGGCCAGGGCGATGAGGGCGGCGTCGGCGAGCAGTCGCCCGGGTCGCTCGTCGCTGCCCGCCGACGCGACGAGCACGGCGACCGCCCCTCCCCCGAAGAGCTTCACCGCACCGGTCGTGAGCCGGCGCCGCCCCAGGGCCCGGAGGTGCCCGGAGAAGCCCTTGGACGTGGCGTCCCCGGCGAGGTCGTCGAGCAGCCCGAGCAGGCCGAACCCCGTCGCGGCGGCGACCGCCGTGCGCAGCGCCCCGTCGTCGAGCTCGACCCACTCCATCCGCTCGCCGAGCACCAGCAGCGCGGCGGCGGCCACGAGCACGACGGGGAGCAGCACGCCGACGCCGACGGGGACGTCCACACCCCGCACGTTGGTCCGCTGGAACAGCGGGGCCGCGAAGGTGTCGCGGAGTATGGTCCAGCCGAGCGCGGCGCCGAACCCTCCGAGGAGGGCGGCCGCGATCAGGGTCGGACCTGGTCCCATCGGAGCAGCACGTAGGTCAGGTACGGGAGCAGGACGGCGAACATCATCGCCGGCACCGCCACGCCGGAGTCGTTCAGGGCGAAGCCGAGGACGGCGACCAGGAGTCCGCCGGCGAGCATCGGGCGGATCCCCGGCACGTCCTCCTGCAGGTCCCGGAGGAAGCCGGTGCGACGGCGGGCGAGGTAGATGAGCAGGCCCAGCGCGAACGGGATCGTGAGGGTCCAGACCGAGCTGGTCAGGATGCTGAGGTTCGTGCCGAGCTTGCGCTGGATGATCTCCAGGAACCCGCCGCCGTCGTCGTCGGCGACCCGGCTCACGAGCCGACCGAGGTGGGTGCGGTCCTCCTCGGGCCGTGACAGGTCGAGCGCCGCGAACGCGGCGATCGCCACCAGCGTCGCCATGCCGATGAGCAGGGCGCGCTTGACGTCGACCCGCACCCCCATGGCGACCAGCACGAGCACGGCGAAGCCCGGCACCGTGGCCAGGACGCCGCCCACGTCGGAACCCCACGGCGGGGCGCCGTCGACGACGACGGTCGCGGCGAGGAACGCCGCCACCGCGACGGCGGCGACCCCCTGCAGGCGGGCCGAGCCGTCCGCCGGCCCCCGGGCCAGGCGGACCGCCGCCCACGTGCCGCTGGCGACCACGACCGCGCCGACGCCGATGAGCGCGAACGCCAGGTTTCCGAAGCCGGCGAAGCGACCCGCGACGAGCGGGGAGTAGCCGAAGACGGTGTTGATCTGCAGGCGCCCGCCGGTCACGACGTCGAAGACGAGGAGCAGCCACGTGAGCGAGACCAGCAGCAGCGGCGGGACGATGGCGCGGGTGCGCGGCCAGCGGCGAGCCGCGAGCGCACCAGCGCCCTCGGCGAGCGCGGCGAGCGCGATCGCGGCGCCGAACACGGCGAGGGTGAAGGTCACGAGGTCGCCCGACCGCACGTGCAGCGCGCCCGCCAGGAAGCCGATGGGGGGCGTGGCCAGGACGACGAGCGCCAGGTACGACACGGGGCGGGTCCACCCGCGACGGCGCCCGACCGCCACGGCGGCCAGCCCGTACGCCACGATCTGGACGATCACGAAGACCACGCTGACGGGTCCCGTGGCCCGGTCGCGGAACTTCGCCTCGGCGGTGGCGCCGGCGAAGGCCTCGAAGCGCTCCTGGCCGACCGCGACGGCCTCGCCGGCGCGGATCGCGGTGCCGGTCATCGACGTCGGCTGGTCGAGGTCGAAGTGCCGGACGACGGTCGGCGCCAGGTCCGGGAGGGTGACGTACCCGGGGCGGCGCGTGGTCCCGGAGCGAGCGAGGCGGCCCCGGCCCTCGCCGTCCGCCATGGCGAACACGCCGAGCGTCTCGGCGGCTCGCGGCGGTGCGGGCGTGGCGAGGATCACGGTGGTGCCGGGCTCGACCGCCTCGAGGAGGCTCCCGAACAGCTCGTCGGAGCGGGCGAGGGACTCGTCCCACATCCGCGTGGCCGGCTCGGGTGCGGTCTCGCGCCGGTAGCTGTCGGCGCGGTCGAGGTCGGAGAGCTCGACGACGGCGACGTCCACCTCGGCCCACAGGGCGGTGAAGGCGCGGGTCACGGAGGGCAGGTCGTACCGGACCCCGTAGGGCGCGGCGATGTCGCGCCGCAGGAGGCCGACCACCTCCGCGCGGGCCACCTGCCCGGTGTCGTCCATGGCGGCGAGCGCGGCGGCCCGGCCGTGCTGGCCCGGGACCAGGTCCTGCGGGACCGGCATCGGCAGCTCGTCGTCGGCCTCTTCGTCCTCGGCCACCTCGTCGACCTCGGCGGGCTCCTCGGCCGTCGGCTCCTCGGCGGCCTCCTCCTCGTCGACGCCGGCGTCGGGCGCCTCCCCCGCCGGCACGTCCTCCGAGGGGGTCCCCTCGGCCGCCGGATCGGGTGCGAGGCCGAGGCCGAGGTCGGCGTTGGCCACGAGGCCGACCGTGCGACCCGCCGCGGCCAGCGTCGCAGCCAGGGCGCCGGGCTCCGCGCCGTAGAGGAAGCGGCCGTTGGCGCGTGCGATGTCGGGGTGGCTGAGGTGGAGGACCTCCCCGACGGCCTCGGTGCCCGTGCGGCGCTCGTAGGCGTGCCGCGCCGTCCCGCCCTCGTACCGCTCAGGTGGCTCGAGGGCCTCTCCGGCGATGGACGCAGAGACGGAGGCCCGGTTCCCGGCACCGATGGTCGCGTAGCCCTCCCCCAGCCCCGTGCGAGCGCCGAGGGTGCGCAGGCTCAGCATGGCCACGGCTGCGTCGGCCATCCACCCCTCGATGTTGGGCAGGTCGTGGTCGACGAGGTCGGCCCAGCGCAGGCCCGGCGCCGTGACGACGAGCACCTTGCCCGGCCCCTCGTCCTGCGCCGGCGCCGCGCCCGCCGGCGTCAGGAGACCGACCGCGAGCACGAGGAGCACGAGCCCGACGGCCGCGGCGCGGTGGGCACGGCGCGCTGGGATCACGGTCGCGGGAGCCGCCGGCATGCGTCGATGATGGCCGATCGGGTCCGCTCCGACGCAGACAGGGCGTCGCTGCCCCTCACGCGAAGTCGCTCCAGGCCCCTCGCTCGACGTACCCCTGCTCGACGAGCCGGTCGACGCTCGGCCGGAACCACGCCGCCAGCTCCGCACGGAGCTCCGGTGGGCACCGGGGTGCAGCATCGGGACGGTCGCGCGCCGCGCGCAGGCGGCCGAGCCGACGGACCGCGCCGGCGGGAAGGGCCGCCTTCACGCGCGGCTGTGCGGCCTGCACGACCCGGGCGATCTGTGCTCGCGACCGGCCTCGGGCGACCCCGGACCGGTTGTAGGCCGTGGTCGTGTCGAAGGGGTGGCGGGCCACGCCCAGGTGGTCGCAGATCCGGTCCAGCGCCTCCTGCGGCGTCCCGGTGACGAGGTCGTACTCCAGGACCAGGAGCGAGGAGGCGCCGAAGCGGGCGACGTAGCGCTCGAGCTGCTCGTCGTAGAGGCCCATGCGCAGCACGTGGGTGCCGGCCCCGTAGGCCGTGTACGCCCGTCCCGCGGCCATCTCCCGTTCGCATGCGGCCCGGAACCCGGTGACCGCCTCGTCGGCCGAGGTGCGGTGGATGTGCAGCCAGTGGCTGTAGGCCCGATCGATCGGGTTGCGCAGGATGGCGAGGAACCGCGGCTCGTCCAGGAACCGCTCGATCTGCTCCGGGACCTCGCGCGCGTACAGGTACAGCGGTGAGGCCTCACCCACGGCGTCGCCCGGTCGGGCGTGGGCGAACAGGGCCTCGTACGCGGCACGGTCCCGGACCGACTTGGCGACCATGGGCGAGGCCGGATCGAACAGCGGCTGCGGCCGGCCGGCGTCGTGGTCGAAGGCGAAGAAGTTCGGCTCCTTGACCGATGACATCGAGATGGCCGGGTGCTGACCCAGGTAGTAGTGGACCGACGTGGTCGCCGAGCGCGCCGCCCCGATCACCAGGAACGTCGGCAGGGTCAACGCAGGACGTCCTCGTACTGCTGCGCCACGGCCCGGACCAGCGTCTCGGGCGCGAACCGGGCGAGCGCCACGGCGTGGCCCGCCTCGGCGAGTCGCCGTGCTCCCTCCGGGTCGGCGAGCAGGTCGAGGATCGCCTGCGCCAGCGCCTCGGGCGACCGGGGCGGCACGAGCCGACCCGTGACGCCGTCCTCCACGACCTCGGGCACGGCGCCGACCGCGGTCACCGCCACCGGACGCCGCAGGAGCAGAGCCTCGGCGACGGACAGCGGCGACCCCTCCCACATCGAGGACAGGGCGAACACGTCGGCCGCCGCCAGCTCGTCGGCCGCCGACGGCCGCGCCCCGAGGAGCTGGACCGCGTCGCCCAGGCCGAGGCGGGCGTGCTCGTCCCGGACCTGGTCCTCGGAGGGCCCGCCGCCCACGACGACGAAGCGCACCTCGGGTCGCTCGTCGAGGACCAGGCGGGCGGCGGCCAGCAGCGTCGGCAGGTCCTTCTGCGGGTTGAGGCGGGCGACCGTGGTCACCAGCGGCGCATCCCCGATGCCCAGGTCCCGCCGCACGGTGGCGGCGTCCCGGGTGGGCACCGGCATGGGGCCGGCCGGCGGGATGACGACCATCGACGTGGCGTGCTCGAAGCGGGAGGCGATCTCGGAGGACACGGCGATGGTGCGGTCCATGCGGGCCGGCAGGCGTCGCTCCAGCATGCGCAGCAGCGGCGCCGACCGCCCCGCGGTGTCCTGCAGCACGACGTTGTGGATGGTCATCAGCCGGGGCCGCGCACCGGCAGCCGCCGTGCACAGGCCGGCGGTGAGCCCGTGGGCGTGGACCACGTCCACGTCGCGTGCGGCGGCCCGGATGGCGAGTGCGGATCGCACCACGGCCGGCGGCGAGGACCCGATCGGGACCTCGTGGTCGAGTCCGCCGAGGTCGTCGAGGACCCCGGCCGGCCCGGCGGTGCGCACGGTCCACCCCAGCTCGCGCAGGCCGTCGCGCAGCGCGGCGACGTGGCGGCGGATCCCTCCGGCGGAGGGACCGAGGACGAGCAGGGCACGCTCAGGCACCAGCACCTCCGGGTCGGAGCAGGCGGACGACGGATCCGAGGCGGGTGCCGCCCAGCAGCTGCTGCACGGCGAGGTACGAGGCGACCCCGACGGCGCCGGCGACCGCGATGGCCAGCAGGGCACCGGGGCGGCCCGACCCGGGGGTCCGGTCGGCGAGCTGGGCCATGACGACGCCCGCCAGGGTCGCGGCGACGGTCCCGACGGCGACGACCCGGACGACCTGGGGCGGGGGCCGGAGCCGGCGGTGCACGACCGCACCGAGCGCGAGCGCGCCGGCCAGGTAGGTCCCGGTGTGGCTCCAGGCGAGGGCGGCGATGCGGGCGTCTCCGTCGGCCGCCCGGGAGGCGACGACCATGGCGATCACCCCGCCGGCCACGACGAGCGCGTGGACGACGGCCGGGGTCCGGGTGTCGTCCATGGCGTAGAGCATGCGGGTCAGGAAGTAGAAGGCGCCATAGCCGAGGAGCCCAGGGGCGAAGCCCACGAGCGTCAGGCGCACCAGCTCGGCGCCCGCGGCACCCGTCTCCCCGAACAGCGCGACCCGGCTGAGCGGGCCGGCGAGGGCGACCAGGCCGGCGGCGACGGGGAGCACGAAGAAGGCGATGGCGCGCATCCCCCGCTCGACGGTGACGGCGACGCCGGGCAGGTCGTCGGCCTGGGCGCGCCGCGCCGCCTCCGGGAAGAGGGTGTTGAGGACCGGCAGCGCGAACAGGGCGTGGGGCAGGAGGAAGAAGGTGAACGCCACCTGGTAGCCGACGATGCCGCCCTCGACCGGGTTGCCGAGCACCAGCACGGCCGCGAGCAGCACCTGGGTCATGGCCAGGAAGAGCGCGGCCCATCCGCCCTGGCGTGCGAGGGCGCGCAGCGCCGGGTCGGAGCGGTCGAGGTTGGGGCGGAACCGGAAGCCGGCGCGGTGAGCGCCGATGATCGGCAGCGCGCAGAACGCCACGACCCCGAAGGTCGTGCCGCCGGCGAGGACCGCGATCTCGGCGCCATCGAGGTCGAGGGTGGTCCCCTCGTCGCGCCGCATCCACCAGAAGGTGACGTAGGCCGCGCACACGACGACGTTGTTCACCGCGGGCGCGATGGCGGGCAGACCGAACCGGCCCCGGGCGTGGAGCACCGCGGTCGCCACGAGGCCGACGTCGTAGATGAGGACCTGGGGCAGGAAGATCAACAGGAAGACGGTGCCGAGCGACACCTGGTCGGCCCGGATCGCAGGGTCCTCGACGCCCGAGACGAGGGCGCGCATCAGCAGCGGCGACGCCAGGGCCCCCAGCACGGCCAGCGCGGCCAGCACGGCGAGGGTCAGCCCGAGGACGGACCCGGCGAGGCGCTCCGCCTGCTCGTCCTCGCCCCGGTCGAAGCGGGCCACGAGGGCGGGGACCAGCACGGCCTGGAGGGCGCCGGCCGCGAAGAGCTCGAAGACGATGTTCGGGATCGTGTTGGCCGACTGGTACGTGTTGCCGAGGAAGGTGGTGCCGAGGACCGCGGCCACGACCACGACGCGCACGAACCCGGTCAGCCGGCTCACGCCCGTGAGCACGGTCTGGGTCGCCGTCGAGCGCGCCAGCGAGCGACGCTCGTCGACGGAGTGGGTCACGTCGCCCGCAGCGGGGGCAGGAGCGACGTCGCCCCCTCGCCGAGGCCGTAGTGGCCCACGACGCCGTCACCCAGGTCGGCGACGGCGAGCACCGTGGCCATCCACCCCTGGAAGTGGTCGAGGCCGTCCACGGTGGACACGATCGTGCGCAGCTCCTCGTCGGCCCGGATCACCGAGACGACCTCCGAGACGGCGGAGCCGTCGCCCATGGCCGAGGTCACGACGGTGCCGACGGGGGCCCCGGCGCCGCGCGCCAGCTGCTCGACCAGGGGGGCGACGAGCAGGTCGTCGGGCACGGCGGCCGAGCCGCCCACGACGACGAGCCGCACGCCGGGCGGCAGCGTCGGGGCCTCGGGACCACCGGGCACGGGCGCGAACGTGATGAAGCCTGCGTTCGTGAGGTCCTGGCTGAGGGTCGCCTCCTGCGAGGTCAGGTCCTCGCCGGGCGCCACGTCCTCGAGCGTGCCGCTGCCGTCACTGCCCTCGGCGGCGGGGTCGGTCGCCTCGCCGGCGCCGGCCCCGGGGTCGATCTCGCCGGCGGGCGGCGTGGCGCCCTCGCCGGTGGGATCGACCGGTCCGTCCTCCTCGGGCTCGACGGCGCCGCCCTCCAGCGGGAGGTCCTGGCGCTCGCGCAGCTCGCTGCCGAGGGCGTCGATCGTGAGGCGGCGCAGCCGGGCCGGGTCCTGGGACGACTCGCCCAGCACGGTGGCCAGGTCGGCGACGTCGGCGTCGGCGTTGAGCAAGAACCGCTCGGTGAGCCACCACAGCCCCTGGACGTCGGCGCCGGCGACCTGGAGCGCCTCCACCGCGCCGTTGATGTCGGCCTCGTCCACGCCCTGGGCGGCGACGACCACGACGGGGACCGCATCGATCCGGTCCACCAGCAGCCCGGCGCCCTGCTCGTCGAGGGCGGTCTGGAGCGCCTCGGAGTCCTGCAGGTCGGTCTGCAGCGCCTCGATCTCGGTGTCGCGGTCGCCGAGGCGCGCCTCGAGGCCCTCGAGCTGGCCGTTCAGGTTCTCGACGGTGGCCCGGTCGAGGAAGGTCGAGCCGAGCGTCACGCCGATGCCGATGGCGAGGAAGACCGCCGTGAGCGAGACGATGTGGTAGCGGAGGTTGATCATGAGGAGAACGAGACCCAGTACGTGCGGATGACCAGGCGGATCGGCTCGCTGACGAACACGATCACGGCCATGGTGAAGACGGCGGCCAGCACGAGCAGGAACAGGTCCCGCGTGCGGACGGTGGACTTGTAGAGGCGGCTCACACCCTTGGCGTCGACCAGCATCATGCCCACCTTCATGCGCACGAGGAAGGTGGAGGCCATGCCCGCTCGACCCTTGTCCAGGAACTCGACCATCGAGTTGTGGGTGCCCACCGCGACGATGAGCTCGCAGCCCTTCTCGTAGGACAGGAGCATGGCGATGTCCTCGCTCGTGCCCTCCGACCCGTAGACCTCGTAGTCGAGGCCGAGCTCGTCGAGCCGCTCGGCCCCCGGAGCCCGGCCGTCCCGGTAGCCGTGCACGATGAGGCGGGCCCCGCAGCGCAGCGCGTCGGCCGACACCGAGTCCATGTCGCCGATGATCACGTCGGGCTTGCGGCCCACCTCGAGCAGCGCATCGGCGCCGCCGTCCACCGCGATCAGGATCGGCTTCTGGTCGGCGATGTAGCCGGAGCGCCGCAGCAGGTCCAGGTCGTCCTTGTAGCCGATGCCGCGCACGACGATGAGCACGTGACGGCCCTGGAAGTCGACCCCCGGCACCTCGGGCACGTCCGGCTCGTCGACCAGCAGGTGCCCCTCGGCCTGGATGTAGCGCAGCGTGTTCTCGGCGAACCGCTCGAGCTCGGCACCCATGGTCGCCTTCGCCGCCAGGATCCGGTCCTGCAGGCCCTCGTGCGTCTGGCGCTCGCCGGTGGCGATCTCCTGCTCGCCGAGGAGCACCGTGCCGTGCCGGACGGTGATGCGGCTGCCCTCCTCGATGGCCATCACGTCGGCGCCGGCGGCATCGATGAGCGGGATGCCGGCCTCGGTGAGGGCGAGCGGACCGATGTTCGGGTACCGGCCCGTCATCGACGCCGACGCGTTGATGACCGCCGCGGGTCGGGCGCCCACCAGCGTCTCGGCCGCCACGCGGTCGAGGTCCTCGTGGTCGATCACGGCGATGTCGCCGGGCTGCAGGCGGGCGATGAGCGCCTTGGTGCGCCGGTCGACGCGGGCGACGCCGGAGAGGGACGGCTGCTCGGCCACCGTCGTCGGCTGGGTCATGCCTGCCTCCGGGCCTCGGCTGCGGCCTCGAGGAGCTCGACAGCGTGCTCCCGTCCGGCCTCGCTGTCGGGCTGGCCGGACAGCATGCGGGCCAGCTCCTCGATGCGGTCCTCGCCGTCGAGCACCGACGCGGTGGCGGTGGTCTCGGTCTCGGTCGCCGACTTCGCCACCCGCAGCTGGCGATCGGCGAACGCAGCGACCTGGGCGAGGTGGGTCACGACCAGGATCTGGTGCCGGGCGGCCAGTGCGCCGAGCGCGCTGGCGACGGCCCACGCGGTCTCGCCGCCGATGCCCGCGTCGACCTCGTCGAACACGAGCGACGGAGGACCGGCCGTGAGCTCGAGCCGCAGCGCGAGCGTGGCGCGCGAGAGCTCGCCCCCGGAGGCGACCTTGGCGATCGGTGCGGGCGGAGAGCCCGGGTTGGCGGCCAGCAGGAACCGCACGTCGTCGGCCGGGCCGTCACCATCGACGGTGACCTCCACCCGGGCGCTCGGCATGGCGAGGGTGCGCAGGCGCTCCTGGACCCCGCCGGCCAGCACCGGTGCCGCGGCCCGACGGGCCTTGGCCACGGCGGCTGCCGCACCGGCTTCGGCCTTGCGGGCCGCGACCAGCTCGGCGTCCAGCGCTTCGGCCCGGGCGTCGTGGCCGAGCAGCTCGTCCAGGCGCCGGCGGATGGACTCGCGCTCCTCCAGCACCTCGGCGAGCGTGTCGCCGTACTTCCGGCGCAGCTCGGCGAGCAGCTGGCGGCGCTGCCGGATGGCGAGGAGGCGCTCGGGATCGTCGGCGATGCCCTCCGCCGCGTCGCGCAGGTCGTGCGCCGCCTCGGTGACCTCGACGGCGGCGGAGCGCAGCCGGGACTCGAGCTCGACGAAGGGGCTTCGGCCCGCGACCGCGCCGATCACGGACTGGAGCTGGTGGGCGATGCCCTCATCGCCGACGAGCGCGTCGGCGGCGGCGGCCGCCGCCTCGCGGTGGGCCACGGCGTCGGCGAGCAGGTCCTCCTCCTCGTCGAGCCGGTCATCCTCGTCGGGGTCGTCGATGGCGGCGGCGTCGAGCTCGGACAGCTGGTAGCGCAGCAGGTCGATCTCGCGCGCCCGGCTGCGCTCGTCACCACCCAGCTCGTCGAGCTGGGCCTGCAGGGCGGCGATGCGGGCCCGGGCCTCGCGCAGCGGTTGCAGGTCGACGCCGGCGAAGCGATCCAGCGCCCGGCGCTGCGAGGAGGCCTGGAGGAGCTGCTGGTGCGCGTGCTGGCCGTGCAGCTCGACCAGGGCGCCGCCCCGCTCGGCCAGCTCGGCCACGGTGACCGGTCGCCCGTCGACGTAGGCGCGGCTGCGGCCGCCGCTCGCGGCCGGGACGACGCGGGACAGCACGACCTCCTCGCCGTCCGCCGTCACGAAGCGCCCGTCGACGATGGCCTCCTCGGCACCGGGCCGGACCACGGAGGCGTCGGCGCGAGCGCCGAGCAGCAGCTGGATGGCGCCGACGACGAGCGACTTTCCCGCGCCGGTCTCGCCGGTGAGGGCGGTGAGGCCCTCGTCGAGCACCAGGCGGGCGTCGCGGAAGACGCCGAGGTCACGGACCGCCAGCTCTGCGATCACGGGGTCGGCCTCATCGATCGGACAGCCCGAACTTGGACTTCAGGATGCCGAGGAAGTCGTGCTCGCCGAAGGTGACCAGCCGGGCGGTGCGCGGGCTGGCCGTGCACGTCAGGGCGTCGCCCGGGCCCAGCGTGCCGAGGTTGCGACCGTCGGCGGACACGGTGGCGGGCCGGTGCCCCACGACCTCGAGGTGGAGCGTGGAGTGGGGGTCGAGCACCAGCGTGCGGTCGAAGAGCATGTGCGGCGACACCGGCGTCAGCACGAGGCAGCGGTGCATGGGCGCGACGATGGGGCCCCGTGCCGAGAAGGAGTACGCGGTGGAGCCGGTGGGCGTGGCCACGATCAGGCCGTCTGCGGCGTAGGTGGTGAAGTACTCACCGTCGACGCTGACGGCCAGGCGCACGGTGTGCCCGGAGGGGGTCTTCTCGATCACGGCCTCGTTGAGGGCCACGTGCTCGGCGGCCTCGGTCCCCTCGAGGTGCACGGACAGGAGCATCCGCTCCTCGATCTCGTAGGCCCCGGACAGGTACCGCTTGATGGCCATGCGGGCGCCGTCGGGGTCGACCTCGGTGAGGTAGCCGAGCTGGCCCACGTTGATCCCGATGACGGGGATGCCGGCCCCGGCGACCAGCTCGACCGTGCGCAGCATCGTGCCGTCGCCCCCGAGGCTCACGGCCACGTCGAGGCCGTCGGCGAAGTGGTCCTCGGGGACCCCGTGCTCGTCCAGGCCGAGCCGCGTGGCGTCGTCCTGGGGCAGGCGCACGTCGTGGCCGCGCTCGAGCAGCCACGACGCCAGGTCGTGGGTGATCGAGGCGGCGCGGTCGCGCTCGCCGTGCAGGACGAAGCCGGCGACGACCATCAGGCGTCGACCCCGCCGGCGGCCTCGGCCACCAGGGCCTCCACGGCCGGGGCGCGGCCGACGACCGCAGTGCCCTGCGGGTCGCGGCCGAGCTCGGGGCGGCGGACGTGCACGAGGAACTCGGCGTTCCCGTCCGCCCCGCGGAGGGGGGAGACCATGGCGTCCATGATGGCCCCTCCGGCCCCTTCGATGGTGACCATCGCGTCCTCGAGCACCCGCCGCCAGATCTCCGGGTCGCGGATGACCCCCCGTCCCCGGGACACCTCGGCGCGGCCGGCCTCGAACTGCGGCTTCACCAGCACGACGAGGTGACCGCCGGGGGCGACGAGCGCCAGCAGCCGGTCGATGACGGCGTGCAGGGAGATGAAGGAGAGGTCGGCCACCACGACGTCGACCGGCCCGCCCACGTCGGCCGGTGCCACCGTGCGGATGTCGGTCTGCTCGCGCACGTCGACGCGCGGGTCCGCCCGGAGCCGCTCGTGGAGCTGGGCCCGCCCGACGTCGACCGCCACGACGGATGCCGCGCCCGCCTGGAGCAGCGCATCGGTGAACCCGCCCGTCGACGAGCCGGCATCGAGGGCGCGCACGCCCGTGGGATCCACGTCGAAGCGGGCCAGCGCGCCGGCGAGCTTCTCGCCACCGCGGCCCACGTAGCGGGCCGGCGGCCCGAGGACCCGGATCGGTTCACCGGCGGCGACCAGGCGGCCCGCCTTGTCGGCCGGCGCGCCTCCGACCAGCACGCGGCCGTCGTCGATCAGGTGCCGGGCCTGCTGGCGGCTGTCCGTCAGCCCGCGGCGCAGCAGCTCGAGGTCGAGTCGACGCCGGGCGCCCGTGGCCATGCCCCCTACGAGGCCGAGGACGGGGCGCCGGACGTGCCGGGCGCTGCCTTCTTCGCCGCCGCCTTCTTGGCCGCAGCCTTCTTCGGCGTCGCCTTCTTCGGGGCGGCCTTCTTCGGGGCGACGGGGCCGACGGCACCGGACTTGGCCGGCGTCGACTGGGGCACCGACCTCGTGGCGGCCGACTTCTTCGCCGGTGCCTTCCTGGGCGTCGACTTCCTGGCCGTCGACTTCCTCGCCGGTGCCTTCTCGGCCGCCGGCGGGGTCGGAGCCACGGCCTCGTCGGTCACGGGCGTGGCGGTGGGGGCCGGGGTGGTGCCAGCGGCATCCTCGGCATCGAGGAGGCCGAGCGAGACGAGCTGGTCGCGGACCTCGGTGCGCACCATCTCGAGCAGGCCCTCGGTGTTGGCCCGGGATCGCTCGATCAGCTCCTCGATCAGGCCCTCGGCCTGCTTGGACTTCACCTCGCCCTGCTTGACGAGGTCCTTCACGATCGCCTCGGCCCGGGACTGGGTCATCTGCGTGAACGCCATCCCCGCGTCGAGGTACCGCTTGATCAGGGGGTTCTTGGCCATCCGGGCAGGCTAGGGCAGGAGGCCGCCGGACGGAAGCGGCAGGGCGCTCCCCTACGCTCCCGCCGTGCTCCCGCTCAAGGACGTGAACCCCACGAGCAGACGGCCCCTCGCCACGCTGCTGCTCATCGTGGCCTGCGTCGCCGCCTGGGTGCAGTGGCAGCAGGAGCCCCAGCGCGAGCCCGTCGACGACCTGGTGTTCAACATCGAGAACGCGGCGATCCCCTGCGAGCTCACCCGTGACCGACCCCTCACCGTCCCCGAGCTCGAGGCCACCTTCGGGGCCCTCGGCGGCGACGCCGAGGCGTGCGGCGTCGGCGGCGACTTGGCGCCGAGCAGCGTGCCGGACAAGTCGGTGTGGCTGGCTGCGCTCGCGTCCATGTTCTTCCACGGCGGGCTCATGCACATCGGCTCGAACATGCTCTACCTCTGGATCTTCGGCAACAACATCGAGGACCACCTGGGGCCGGTGCGGTACCTCGCCTTCTACCTGGCCGGCGGCCTCGCGGCCCTGGCCACCCACGTCGCCCTGCAACCCGATGCGACGATCCCGGTGGTCGGCGCGTCCGGGGCCGTGGCGGCGGTGATGGGCGCCTACCTCGTCTGGTTCCCGAACGCGCCCGTGCGCACGATCATCCTGCTCGGGTTCCCGATCCTGGCCACGATCTCGGCCAAGTGGCTCCTCGGCATCTGGTTCCTGCTGCAGTTCTTCACCAGCCCCAACTCCGGCGTCGCCTGGGCGGCGCACGTCGGCGGCTTCGTGTTCGGCGTCGCCGTGGGGTTGCTGGTGCGGTCGATGCGGGCGGCGCAGAAGGTCGCCTGGAGACCCGAGTACCAGGACCAGATGCAGCCCCACCACTGGGACTCCACCGGCGGCGTCGGGCCGGTGCACGAGTACCGGCGCTGGAGCCCCCGCCGCTGAGTCAGGTGCTGAGCACCAGCACCGCCACGTCGTCGCGGCGATCCGTGTCGGCCAGCGGCGCCACGATCTCGTCGACGAACCCGGCGCCGGGCCGCAGGCCGCCCAGGCGGTCGGCGAACGCCTGGATGCTGACGTCGATGTCCTCGCCCGGCTTCTCCACCAGGCCGTCGGTGTAGAGCACGACGACGTCGTCGGGCTCGAGGAGGCCCTCGCACTCGCCGAACACCACGCCCTCGAACACGCCGATCGGCGGTGACCCGTTGCCGTCCAGCACGTCGACCTCGCCACCCGCATGGCGCACGAGCGCCGGGAGGTGGCCGGCGCGGCACCAGCGCACCGTGCGGTCCGCCGGCTCGTAGCGCAGGCACAGCACCGTGGCGAACGTCGAGCCCGACAGCGACATCGTCAGGTGGTTCAGCTTGCCGAGCGCCTCCCCCGGCGAGAACCCCTCGAGGACGTAGGCGCGCAGGGCGTTGCGGAGCTGGCCCATCTGCGCGGCCGCCGCCACGCCCTTGCCGACGACGTCGCCGATCACGACGGTCACGCTCCCGTCGGGCATCGGGATGGCGTCGTACCAGTCGCCGCCGACCTCCAACCCGTCCGTGCCCGGCAGGTAGCAGCCGTCGAGGCCGACCACCTCGAGCTCGGGGAGAGCCGGGATCAGGCTGCGCTGGAGGGTGGCCGCGATCCGGTGCTCGGTCTCGAACGTGCGCCGCTCCTCCTCCTCCCGGCGGGCGTCGAGCACCGACAGGGCGAAGCGATCGGCGAGGGCGGCATGGAACTCCTGGTGCTGGTCGTCGATGCGCAGGCCGGGCGGCATGCCGACGACGAGGACCCCCTCGACCTGGCGACGCCGACGGCGCGAGCGGACGATCGGCAACGTCACAGCGGTGTGCGCGCGCTCCGACCAGCCCTCGAAGGTGCGCACGTCGGCGAAGGACTGGATGTCGGCGATCTCGACCGGACGGCGGGACTCCACGGCCCGGGCGATCTGCCACGGGTCGATGTCGGTGCCGAGCCGGACCGTGGGACCCGTGCCCTCGCCGTGCTCGGCCACGCCCGTGCTGCCGGCCAGGTGGGCGACGTCGTCGACGAGGCGGTACACGACGGCGAACGGCGCGACCTCGCGATGATTCGCGAGGGCGCGGATGGCGCCGGCGAAGGCCTCGTCGACCGTCGTGGCGGAGGAGGCCTCGGCGATCAGGTCGATGAGGACGCGCTGGTGGCGGGAGGCGATGACCCGGGCCGTGGTCTCGAGACCGGCGTTGAAGACGCCCTCGATCCGGCCGCCCCCACCGGCGATCGGGCTCAGGTTGTAGTTGAAGTACGTCTCCTCGAGGTACCCCCGCCGCTCCATGGGGAGGAGCCGGTCGGACACCCACATGGCCTCGCCCGCCATCGCCCGCTCCATCTCCGGCCCGACGATGTCCCAGATGTCGGGCCACACCTCGCGCGCGGTGCGGCCGAGCGCCCACGGGTGCTTGTCGCCCGGGATGGCGCTCCACGCCTCGTTGTAGAGCAGGGTCAGGTCCTCGCCCCAGTAGATGGCGATCGGGTACTTGGCGCCGAGGCAGATGCTGGCGGCCGAGCGCAGGCCCTCCGGCCAGTCCTCCGGGTGGCCGAGCGCCGTCGAACCCCAGTCGAAGGCCTCGAGCAGCGGCCCCATCGCGCCGGCGTGCGCGAAGACGTGCTCGAGATCTCCCAGCCGGTGCGCGGCGGGCACTGCGGGCGCTCGTCCACCGGGTTCCGCGGTCAAGGGGGACGATGATACGCGTGCTCCCCTGCGGCCGGCGCGATCAGCCCAGGAGGCCCCGCACCAGGTGGAGCAGGTCCGGGGCCACGATCCACGGCTCCGGATCGACGGGCAGGTCGGCAGCCGTCACCACGCCCGAGAGCACGAGGGCGAACCGGTAGCCGAGCGCCACGGCGAACAGGCCGTCCGTGTCGGCCCGGTCCCCCACCACGATCCCCTCGGACCCGAACCGCTCGCGGAGCAGGCCGACCATGGCTCCTTCCGGCTTGCCGCCGATCTCCGGGACGGCGCCGGTCGCGGCCTGGATCGCCGCGCCGATGGATCCGGCCCCCGGCTCGAGCCCGTGGGGCGTCGGGAAGGTGAGGTCCGGGTTCGTCAGGATCCAGCGGGCTCCGCCCCGGATGGCCAGGGTCGCTCCCCGCAGGTCGTCGTACCGCAGCTCGCGGTCGAGCCCGGAGATCACGGCGTCGCACGGTCCCTCGGCGACGATCGCGCAGCCGCGAGCCCGGACCTCCTCGACGAGACCGGGACCCCCGACCACGAGCACCCGCTCGCCCGGCTGCAGGAGGCTGGCACCCGCCTGGGCGGCACCGACGACGGCCCCCGCGGCCGGGATGCCCATCGCCTCGAGCGACGCCTCCTGGTCGCGGATCGAGCGGTAGGCGTTGTTGGTGGCGAACACCACGTCCTGGGTGGCGGCCCGCAGCAGGGCCACGGCCTCGGCGGCGCCGGGGATCGGGCGCTCGCCGAGGCGGATCACGCCGTCGAGGTCGAGCACCCACAGCACCGGTGCATCGTGGCACCCCGGCCCCCACGCGCCCGGATCCCGGCACCGCGTGCCGACTCTGACACCATGGTCCGGTGCCCCGCTTCGAGCCGTTCCGAGGTCTCCGCTACGACGCCGATCGGGCGTCGCTGGCCGACGTCACCGCGCCGCCGTACGACGTCATCGACGACCGCCAGCGGTCCGAGCTGGCCCGGGAGCCGCGCAACGCGGTGCGCATCGACCTGCCGATCGACGAGGACGGCGAGGACCGCTACGTCGTGGCCCAGCGCCTGCTGCGCGAGTGGCAGGACGAGGGCACGCTGGTCACCGACGACGCCCCCACCTTCACGATCTACCGCATGACGTTCACCGACGAGGCCGGTGTGGTCCGCCGCACCACCGGCGTCATCGGCGCCCTCGAGCTGTGGCCACCCGGGGCCGGTGAGATCCTCCCGCACGAGCACACGACCAAGAAGGCCAAGTCCGACCGCCTCGACATGCTCCGGTCGACCCGGTACAACCTCTCGGCCATCTGGGGCCTTTCGCTGGCCGAGGGCCTCACCGACCTGCTCCCGACGGACACCGAGCCCGACGCCGAGTGGACCGACCCGGACGGCGTCACGCACACCGTGTGGACCAGCCGGGACGCGGAGCGCAACGGGCACATCGCGGCCCGGGTCCTGGACCGGCCCATCGTCGTCGCCGACGGCCACCACCGCTACGAGACCTCCCTGCAGTACCGCGACGAGCGTCGCGTGGTCGACGGGCCAGGCACCGCCGCCGACCTCACCATGTGCTTCGTGGTCGAGCTGGTCGAGGACGAGCTCACCGTGCAGCCGATCCACCGCCTCATCACCGGCCTCCCCGACGGCGCCGCACTGCACCTCCTGCTGAGCGAGCACTTCGACGTCGAGCCCACCGACGCGTTCGGACCTGACGCCGTGGCCCGGCTCGTCGACGCCGGCGGCCTCGGCCTCGTGGACGACACCGGCTCCTTCGTGCTCCGCCCGAAGCCGGGGGCGTTCGACGACTCCGTCGAGCTGGACACCGTTCGCCTGGAGCAGGCCCGGGACGCACTGCCGTCCCACGAGATCAGCTACCAGCACGGCGTCGGCAACGTGGTCGAGGCGGTCGCCGAGGGCCGGGCCCAGGCGGCGCTGCTGATGCGCCCCGCCACCGTGGCCCAGATCCAGGCCATCGCCCACGGCGGCGAGCGCATGCCGCCGAAGACGACCTTCTTCGCCCCCAAGCCGGCGACGGGGATCGTCTTCCGCTCCCTCGACTAGCGGACCTCGAGCTCCAGGCGCTGGCGGACGTCGGTCGCCGACGCCGCGATCGAGACGGTCCAGGAACCGGGATCGACCACCCAACCCGTCCCGTCCCAGCGTCGGAACGGCTCGCTCGGGATGCGGACGACCACCTGCTCCTGCGCGCCGGCGGGGACGAGGGCCTTGGTGAAGCCGGCCAGCACCTTCGGCGGGCGGCCGAACCCCTTGGGCCCCGACAGGTAGGCCTGGACCACGACGGTGGCGTCCCGCTCCCCCGTCGCCCGGACCGGGACGGTCACCTCGACGCCGTCGCCGGCATCGATGCCCGGCGCGGACAGCGTCGCCTGGTCCCAGACCGCCTCGCCGTAGGAGAGGCCGTGCCCGAACGGCAGCAGCGGCTCGGTGCCGGTGGCGTCGAAGCCGCGGTAGCCCATCTGCAGGCCCTCGCCGTAGTGCTGCACGCCGTCGACCGGCGCGTACCAGCGCCACGCCGGCGTGTCCTCCAGGGCCTTCGGGTAGGTGATCGGCAGCCGACCGCCCGGGTCGGCGTCGCCGGCCAGCACGTCGCCGATCGCCCGGGCCATCTCGCTGCCACCGAAGTAGGCGACCAGGACGGCGGCGACGTCGTCGAGCCACGGCATCGAGACCGGCGAGC
>JAKFET010000010.1:0-20496 GCA_036675575.1 Acidimicrobiaceae bacterium | reverse complement strand
CGAAGGTCGTCGGGTCGGGCAGGGCCAGGACGTCGGACTCCTGGATGCGGCTGAAGCCGTCGATGGCCGAGCCGTCGAAGTGCATGCCCTCGGAGAAGGCGGCCTCCAGCTCGGCCGGCGAGATGGCGAAGGACTTGAGCTGGCCGAGCACGTCGGTGAACCAGAGCCGGATCAGGCGCACCCCGCGCTCCTCGACGGTCCGCAGGACGTACTCACGTTGCCGCTCCATGGTCGGGATGGTACGCAGGTGCCCGGCCCGCCGAGACCGGCGGAGCGCCCGGGTGGCGCCTGGTTCACAAAGCGTTCACACTCGAGAAAAGCCCGGAACACGCTTCCGGCCTTCACTGGCGCGGTACCACGCATCCCCGACTCTCCCCGGAAGGCAAACGACCCGTGAGCATCAAGGCTGAATACATCTGGATCGACGGCACCAAGCCGACGCCCCTGCTCCGCTCGAAGACCAAGATCCTCGACGACGGCCAGGAGCCGCCGGTCTGGGGCTTCGACGGTTCGTCGACCAACCAGGCCGAGGGCCACTCCTCGGACTGCGTGCTCAACCCCGTCTTCGTCTGCCCCGACCCGATCCGCGGCGGCGACAGCATCCTCGTGCTGAACGAGGTGCTCGACATCGACATGAAGCCGCACGCCTCCAACACCCGTGCCGCCACCGCTGCCCTCGCCGAGAAGTACGCCGACCAGGACATGTGGTTCGGCATGGAGCAGGAGTACACGTTCCTCGAGGACGGCCACCCCCTCGGCTGGCCCCGTGGCGGCTTCCCCGGCCCGCAGGGCCCGTACTACTGCGGCGTCGGCGCCGACGAGGTGTACGGCCGCGACATCGTCGAGGCGCACATGGACGCCTGCCTCGAGGCCGGCCTGAAGCTCTCCGGCATCAACGCCGAGGTGATGATGGGCCAGTGGGAGTTCCAGATCGGTCCCGCCGGCGTCGTCGAGGTGGGCGACCACATGTGGATCGCCCGCTGGCTGCTCTACCGCATCGCCGAGGACTTCAACGTCGCCGCCACCATCGACCCCAAGCCCATGCCGGGCGACTGGAACGGCGCCGGCTGCCACACGAACTTCTCCACCAAGGAGATGCGCGAGGACTACGACGCCTGCATCCGGGCCGCCGAGGCCCTGGGCAAGCACCACGAGGAGCACATCCTCCAGTACGGCCCCGGCGTCGAGCGCCGCCTCACCGGCATGCACGAGACCGCTCCGTGGACCGAGTTCTCCTACGGCGTGTCGAACCGTGGCGCATCGGTGCGGATCCCGTGGCAGGTCGAGGTCGACAAGAAGGGCTACATCGAGGACCGCCGGCCCAACGCCAACATGGACCCCTACGTCGTGGCCAAGCTGATCACCGAGACCGTGTGCGAGGACGCCGCCTCCCGCTGAGCGGCCCGACATCGGACTGCGGCGGTGCCCGGGCTGCGGCCCGGGCACCGCCGCGTCCGGGCGTCCTTCTCGCTGGTTGTGAGGAGGCCTTTACAGCACCCGAGAGGGCATGCCACCATGGCGGCCGTGACCGCAACGTCGCCCACGCTCGTCCCGGAGCCCCGGCCCGACGAGCAGGCGCGCGCCGCCGCCCTCGTCCGCAGTCGCTTCGACCGGGTCCTGTGGCAGCGGCTCGAGGTGCGCGACGGCGCGCTCGGTGCCGTCGTCGCCGGCACGCTGCACCGCCGTCCCCGCCAGATCCGGGTCGGCGCCGCCGCCGCGCTCGGGCTGCTCGAGGACGGGCTCCCGACGGTCGACCGACGGGCAGGGGCTGCATCGTGATCGTCTGCCACTGCCACGCCGTGCGAGCCGAGGAGATCCGCACCGAGGTCCGCCTCGGCGCCGAGACCGTCGAGCTGGTCAGCGTCCGCTGCGGCGCGGCCAGCAGGTGCGGCGGGTGCCTGCCGGGCGTCGAGGCCGTGGTCGCCGACGAGCTGGCTCGCATGCGCACCGCGACGCCTGCGCGACACTGACACCCCCTTCCGAGTCGCGACACAGGAGGCACCCGTGCAGGGCGACCCCGAGATCATCGAGTTCCTGAACGAGGCGCTCACCGCCGAGCTCACGGCGATCAACCAGTACTTCATCCACGCCAAGATGTGCGAGAACTGGGGCTTCGTCCGCCTGGCCAAGCACAACTACGACGAGTCCATCGACGAGATGAAGGACGCCGAGAAGGTCATCGAGCGGATCCTGTACCTCGACGGCGTCCCCAACCTGCAGCGCCTCGGCAGCGTGCTCGTCGGCGAGACCGTCCCGGAGCAGCACCGCCTCGACCTCGAGCTCGAGCGCGCCGCCGTCGAGCGGTACAACCGGGGTGTGGCCCTGGCCCGCGAGAAGGGCGACAACGGCACCGCCGAGCTGCTCGAGGACCTGCTCACCGGCGAGGAGGAGCACGCCGACTGGATCGAGTCGCAGCTCTTCGTCATCGAGCAGATCGGCGTCGAGAACTACCTCGCCCAGCAGATCCGCGACTGACGCCGTGCTCGACGACGAGCTGCTCGACCTCGCCCGGCGCGCCGGCGACGGGCTGGTGCGGCGAGGGGAGACGGTGGCGGTCGCCGAAGGCAGCTGCGGCGGGCTGGTGTCCGCCGCGCTCCTGGCCGTCCCGGGTGCGTCCTCGTACTACCGGGGCGGCGGGGTGATCTACACCGCAGCCGCCGTGCGCGGCCTGCTCGGCGACGCCGTCCCGCGACCCGAGCCGCTGCGGGGGGCCAGCGAGCCCTTCGCGCGCTGGTTGGCCGAGGAGATCGCCGCCGACCTCGGGGCGACCTGGGGCATCGGCGAGGGCGGTGCCACCGGCCCGTCCGGGAACCCCTACGGCGACCCGCCCGGGCACTGCTGGACGGCCGTGCACGGCCCGACGCCTGCGACGCGCCACCTGCTCACCGGGGACGACGACCGGTTGGCGAACATGGGGGCGTTCGCGAAGGCCGCCCTCGGCCTGCTGGTCGACCAGCTGGCCTGATCCGGCTCCGACGCCCTCGCGCCGGAGCGTGCCGCCTAGCCTCGGCCCGAGGAGGCGAACGGTCCCGTGACGGCGACGAGCGACCAACCAGAGGAGCAGGCGAGCGTGGGCGCGCCCGTCGCGCCCGGCAGCGACGCCATGCACCGCGCCATCGTGCAGACGGCGACCAACCCCTACGTGGTCCTCGACGGGCACGGGCGGGTGACGTGGTGCAGCGAGCGCGTGGAGACCCTGCTCGGCCTGCCGGCGGCGAGCCTCGTGGGCGGGCACTTCCTCGACATCGTCCACCCCTCGTCGCACGAGGCGGTCCTGGCGGAGTACGCCGACTTCACCGACGAGCGCGAGCGACGACCCTGGATCGGGCCACCGATGCTGCTGGACCTGGTCCACAGCGACGGGAGCCGGATCACCTGCGAGCTCTCCGCGTCCACGGCCGCCTCCCACGGCATCGACGGCATCGTCGTGCAGGTCCGCCGGTGGCGGGGGACGGTCCTGCTGTACGCGGCGGTCGACTCGCTCGCCGCGGGTGAGCCGCTGGCCCACGTGCTGGCCGAGCTGGGCGCCATCGTCGAGCACGACCTGCCGGGATCGTCGGCCTTCATCGCCACCGGATGGGACGGACGCCACTTCGACCTCGTCGCACCGGCGACGAGCACGCCCGCCGAGCACCGCGGGCTCGCCGTCCGCATCGCGGAGCTGGCGCCGGAGCAGTGGTGCAGCGTCGACGGCACGCCGTTCGACTCCGCCGCCCTCGCCGAGGAGTGCGGCTTCGCCTCGTGCTGGACGATCCCGCTCACGGTCCGGGGGGACAGCCGCCCCACGGCAGCCCTCGTCGTGTTCCGTCCGATCGACACCCCGCTGCGCCCGCACAACACCACGATCGAGCGGGTGGGGAAGCTGGTGGCCCTCGCCGTGGAGTCCGACCGCAACCGCCGGGCGTGGCGGCGCTCCGCGGTCACGGACCAGCTGACGGAGCTCCCCAACCGCAGCGGCTTGGAGGAGTGGCTCCAGGCCCGTGCCGCGGAGCGCCCCGACGAGCTCGTCGCCCTGCTGTTCTGCGACGTCGACGCCTTCAAGCAGGTGAACGACCAGCTCGGCCACGCCATGGGCGACCGCACGCTCGGAGTCGTGGCCGAGCGGCTCCGCCGCGCCGTCCGCGACGGCGACCTGGTGTGCCGCTGGGGCGGGGACGAGTTCGTGGTGGTGTGCACCGACCCGTCGGCGGCCGAGGACCTCGCCCGGCGCCTGATCGCCACCGTGCAGGAACCGATCCGCCTCGAGCAGCAGACCGCGCACGTCGGCCTCAGCGTCGGCATCGCGTTCGGCCCGGTCGGGGCGCCGCTCGACGGGCTGGTCCGCGAGAGCGACCGTGCCCTGCTCCAGGCGAAGGGCGGCGGGCGCAACCGCTACGTGCTGCGCTCCTGACCACCCCCGGCTCCGGCCGATGCCGGCGCGAGGTTCAGATGCCGTAGCCGGTGAGCGTGTGCACCGCGCTGCGGATGACCGCAGCGACCGTCGGATGGTCGGACTCGAAGCGGACGGCGGACTCCTCGAGCTGCTCGGCCAGACCGTCGTGGTCGGCGTCGCCTGCGCCCAGGTCGTTGCGGACCCGCTCGAGCAGGACCCGCAGCTGTTCGCGCTCGGCGTCGTCCAGGCGGCCGTCGGCCCGGGAGCCGACGATGGCGGCCTCGAGCTCGTCGAGGTGGGTGCGGAGCTTGTCGTCCATCGCCCCCGACACTACCGCCCGCCGGTGGCCCGTCAGGCGGGCGCGGGCTGGTCGGCGCCGAGCTCGACCCGTGCCGTGGCGGTGCTCCCGGCCCGGGCCAGGAGCACCACGCCGACGGCGCAGAGGGCGGCCGCCACCAGGTACGAGGTCCGGTAGCTGGCCAGGTCGTGCAGGGCGCCGAGCAGGAAGGGCCCGAGCGCGACGCCGGCGACCACGACCAGCTGGTTGAAGGCGAAGATCCGGGCGTAGTCGCGCGGCCCCATGGCGTCGGCCATCAGCAGCGGCTGCAGCATGAGGATGTTGCCGATGGTGGCGCCGAAGAGGACGGCGCACAGCACGAGGAGCAGGCTGCTCTCGACCTGCGACAGCAGCGCCAGGGCCAGCGCCTGGGTGGCGGCGAAGCCGACCGCGAGGCGGACGAGGGGCCGGCGGTCGGCCACGACGCCGCCGATCAGCCGGGCGACGACGCTGGCGATCGTGAGCCCGGCGATGAGGCGGCCACCGGTCCCGTCGCCGGCGCGCTCGTTGCCGAGCTTGACCAGGTGGGTGATGCCGCCGACCTGCATCCCGAGCACGAGCACGTAGCCCCCGGTGACCAGCTTGAAGAACCGGGACCGGACGGCGACCGAGTACGGCACGCCGAGGGCGACCGAGCCGGCGACGGCCCCCGACGCAAGGACCCCGCGGTGCTCCGGGGACGGCCACAGCAGCGGGACCACCGGCAGGGTGCAGGCGGCCCACACCGCGACCAGCCACGGGGTGGCCAGGGCGAGGCCGTCCCGCTCGATCCACCAAGCGGCGAGCTGGGTGAACGTGAGGCCACCGACCGACAGGCCGGTGGAGGCGATGGCGAGGGCGACCGAGCGGCGGGTCTCGAACCAGCGCGTCACCACCGTGGTGGCGGGCACGAGGCCGGCGGCGCTGAAGCCGATGCCGAGGAGGACGTCGACTGCGTAGAGCTGCCACAGCTCCTCGACCCGGCCGAGCAGCCCCACCGCCACCCACGACGTCACCAGCCCCCCGAGCACCACGAGGCGCACGTCGCGGTCGGTGATCAGCTTCCCGACGCGGGGGCCGACGAGCCCGCCGACCACGAACACGAGCGACTGGCCGAGCGACGCAGCGCCCGTGGAGAAGCCGCGCTCGCTCGTGAGGGCGTCGAGGTACACGGCCTGGCCGTAGAAGATGAACCCGGAGTTGGCCATCAGGAGCAGGAAGGCGGCGCCCACCACGATCCAGCCGGCGAAGAAGCGCGACCCGGCGGGGGTCTGCTCCCCGGTGCCGGTCACGAGCCGAGCCACTGCCGGATGCGGTCCCGCAGGACGTCGATGTTGATCCCGTTGTGGGCCGACACCCACAGGACCTCGCCGCGCTCGACGCCGCAGCCCTCGGCCAGGTCCCGCTTGCGCTTCTCCCGGACCTTGGCCTTCACCTTGTCGTGCTTGGTGGCGATGATGGCGTGGGGCACCTCGTGGTGGCGGAGCCACTCGAGCAGGAGCACGTCGAGCTTGGTGGGGCCGATCTCCCCGTCGACGAGCACCCCCACCATGCGCAGCTCATCCCGGCCGAGCAGGTAGCCCTCGATCATCGGCTGGAAGCCGTCGCGCACGGACTTGGGCGTCTTGGCGTACCCGTAGCCGGGGCAGTCGACGAAGGTGCCGGCGACCGAGTCGTGCGGCTCGAGCTCGAAGCAGTTCAGCAGCTGCGTGCGACCCGGCGTCTTCGACGTCTTGGCCAGGTCCCGCCGGTTGGCGAGCGCGTTGAGGAGCGACGACTTGCCCACGTTCGAGCGCCCGACGACGGTGACCTCGGCCGTGGTGGGCGGGAGGCGGTCGAGGCGGTCGGCGGAGGTCACGAACCGAAGCGCCAAGGGCTTGCTCACCGGAGCAGGGTGCCACAGGTCGTGGGTCGGGCCCACGGGCCGCGCGAGCGCGCGAGGCTCTGCCGGTGCCCTCGCCACCACCCGTCCCCGGGCTGCGCCTGCTGATCGGCGCGCTGGTCGTGGTCGCGCTGTCGCTCGTCGGGGTCGGGCCCGCCGCCGCCCAGACGGCACCCACCGAACCCGGATCGCTGGGCCCATCGATCACCCACGCCTACGTGCAGCGGGTCCACGAGCTGTTCCTCGGCCGGGCGGCGACGGCAGCCGAGGCGGCCGAGCTCACCCACGTCGTGCACCACGCCGGACCGGCTGCGCTCACCGTCCGCCTCGCCCTGTCCCCGGAGTGGGCCGGCGTGCGGATCGACGACCTGTACCGCCGGATCCTGGGCCGGGCGCCCGAGCCGGGCGGCCAGGCCTACTGGCTCGACCAGCTGGCCCGGGGCCGGACGCTCGAGTCCGTCGCCGCCGGCTTCTACGGGTCCGACGAGTACTACGGCATCGTCGGGCGGCGGGACGATGCCTTCGTCGACTCGCTCTACGCCCGCCTGCTGCAGCGCGAGCCCGACCCCGCCGGGCGCGCCGGCTGGCTCGACCACCTGCGGCGGGGTGCCAGCCGGACGACGGTCGCCGACGCCTTCTACCGATCGGTCGAGTCACGGCGCCAGCGCGTCGACGCCCTCTACCTCGAGGTCCTCGGTCGCCCGCCCGACGCCGACGGGCGTGCCTTCTGGGTCGAGCGGCTGCCCCGGCTCGGCGACGTGGCCCTCGCCGCGCACCTCGCCGCCAGCGACGAGCTGCACCGTCGGGCCACGGGGACGTCGCTGCCCGACGTGCAGGTGGGACCGGTGGGCGCCGGCACGGCGTACCCGCTGGCCCGGTCGTGGCGCCCCGGGTGCCCCGTGGCGCCGCCGGACCTGCGGGCGGTGACGTTCCCGCACCTGCGCCCGGACGGCACCTCGACGCGGGGCGTGCTGATCGTGCACCGCGACGTCGTCCACGACGTGGCCACCCTCGTCCGGGCCGCATGGGGCGGCCGGTTCCCGATCACGCAGGCCCGGCCGGTCGACGACTTCGGCGGCGACGACGACGCCTCCATGGCGGCCGACAACTCCTCGGCGTTCAACTGCCGCGTCGTGGCCGGGACGACCACGTGGTCCCAGCACGCCTACGGCCGGGCCGTCGACCTGAACCCGGTCCGCAACCCCTACGTGCGTGGCACGGAGGTCGACCCGCCCGCCGGCACCGCCTGGACCGACCGCAGCGACGTGCGGCCCGGGATGCTCGTCGAGGGCGGCGCCGTCATCGACGCCGTCGACCGCCTGGGCTGGGGCTGGGGCGGGCGGTGGTCCTCGGGCGCCGACCACCAGCACGTGTCTCGCAACGGACGCTGAGGCAGCACCCACACCGACATGTGGCTGTGGGACACTGGCGCCACGACACCAAGGGGAGGTGCGACGTGCGAGTCGATCAGATCCTGGACGCCAAGGGCAGAGCAGTGACCACGGTGGCACCCGATGCCAGCGTGGCCGACGCGGTCGCCGCGCTGGCCGAGCACAACGTGGGGGCGCTCGTCGTGTCCACCGACGGCGCCACGGTCGAGGGGATCCTGTCCGAGCGCGACATCGTGCGCGGGCTGGCCGCCGGGCCCGATGTGCTCCAGCGCCGGGTGCAGGACCTCATGGCCACGGACGTGTCGACCTGCCACGGCCGCACCGACATCGAGGAGCTCATGGGCACCATGACGGCGGGTCGGTTCCGGCACCTGCCGGTGGTGGCCGACGGGTGCCTGTGCGGCATCGTCAGCATCGGCGACGTCGTCAAGGCCCGCATCGACGAGCTGGCCACCGAGACCCAGCAGCTCGTCGGGTACATCCGCGACGGGCGCTGACCCGCTGGCGCAGGACGCTGGCCGGGTGGAGCTGCCCGCCGAGCTCGCCGACCGTCCCCTCGTCCCGCTGCCAACGCAGCCGGCCGGGGTCCCGTGGCCCACGCAGGCGTGGCCTCGCGGGCCCATCCCGAGCGGCGTCGCACTGGAGCCGCTGCTCGATGCGGTGATGGACCCGGACGGTCCGCTCGCCTGCACGCGAGCGGTCGTGGTCGTGCACGGCGGTCGGTTGGTGGCCGAGCGCTACGGGGACCGCACCGATGCGTGGGGCGAGGTGACGGGCGAACCCGTGGGCCCCGACACGCCGTTGCTGTCGTGGTCGATGGCGAAGTCGATGCTGCACGCCGTGGTCGGCATGCTCGTGGCCGAGGGCCGCCTCGACCTCGACGCGCCGGCGCAGGTGCCGGGGTGGGGGTCCGGCGACCCGCGCGCCGCGATCACGCTGCAGCAGCTGCTCGAGATGCGCGACGGTCTCGACTTCGTCGAGGAGTACGCGCCCGACGCCGACGGCGGCGGCGTGTCGCACGTGATCGAGATGCTGCTCGGCGCCGGCGAGGCCGACGTGGCCGGCTTCGCTGCCTCCCGCCCCCTCGCCCACGAGCCGGGCACGACCTTCAACTACTCGTCGGGCACCACCAACATCATCTCCGGCGTCGTGGCCCGCACGCTGGGGAGCGAGGACGCCTACCGCCGGTTCCTGCACGCGCGGCTCTTCGACCCGATCGGCATGCGCTCGGCCGACCCCCGCTTCGACGCCGCCGGCACCTGGGTGGCGTCGTCCTACCTGTGGGCCACCGCCCAGGACATGGCCCGGTTCGGCCACCTCTACCTGCGCGACGGGGTCTGGGACGGCGAGCAGCTCCTGCCGCCGGGCTGGGTGGACCACGGCCGGCGGCCCCGGTCCGTGGACCCGGTGGACCTGCGCCCCTACGGCGCCCAGTGGTGGGTGGTCGGCGACGACGTCGGCACGTTCTGGGCCAACGGGTACGAGGGCCAGTCGATCATGGTGTGCCCGGGCCTCGACCTCGTCGTCGTCCGCCTCGGGAAGTCCACCGCCGACCGCTACCCGGCCCTCGTGCGGTGGCGGGCCGACGTGGTGGACGCCTTCCGCCCCTGACCCGTCGAACGGGTTGTGCGGCGGCGGTCGACGCCGGCAGGCGTGGGGGTCAGGGCCGCTGGACGGCGCCGTCGGGACCGAGGCAGCCGGCGGGGGGCGTGGTCTCGTCGGGGCCGTCCGGCGGGCAGGCGCCGAGCGTGTCGGAGGTCTCGACCGTGCCGCCGGCCGGGCGCGTGTCGAGGCCGGGGTCCTGGTCGGACTCGCAGGCGGCGACCCCGAGCACCAGGGCCACGGCGGCGAGGCACCGCCAGCCGCCGGCGGCGCGACGGGGATCGAGCGGGGTCGCCTTCGGGGCGGTGGCCATGGCCGGCATCATCCCACGACCCGCGTCGGTGCCTCGGACGCCGGCTCGAGCCAGCGGCGCGACGCCAGGATGGCGATCGCCCCGAGGCCGAGCGCGACCGCCGACGTCGCCCACGCGGCGGCGTAGGACAGGGCCGATGCGATGGCGCCGAACGCGGCCGGGCCGACGGCTCCACCGACCGACAGGCCGGTGAGCACCACGCCGGCCGCGGCGGCCGGACGGTCGCGGCCGACCCGCACCGCCGTCTGGTAGGCGATGCCGGTCCAACCCCACCCGCCGCCGATGACGGCGACGGCCCCGACCACGCCGGCGGGACCGGCCGAGGTGGCGGCCAGCAGGACGGCGCCGGCGGCGCCGACGGCGAGCAGCGAACCGACCATCGTCCACGTGCTGGCCGGCCGCCGGTCGCCCCGCCCGCCGGCGCCGAGCCGCACGGCGATGCTCGTGGCGCTGGCGAGTGCGAGGAGGAGCCCGGCGTCGGACTCCCGCCACCCCCGGTCCTCGATCGCCGGCACGAGCAGCGTCGACGCGGCCGTGGCGGCGCCGCACCCGAGCGCGACCCCTGCGGCGAACAGGAGGAGCGGGCCCCGCCGCTCGTGGGCGGCGCCGGCGTCCTCGTCCGGACCCGGCTCGGCCGACATGCGGGGGATCAGGGCCCACACGACCGGCGCGAGGAGGGCCCCGGCGACGAACGCCGAGCGCCAGCCGAGCTGCTCGGCCAGCACCGGGATCGACAGGCCGGCCGCCAGCGACGCAGCCGGGACGCTCGCCTCCTTCGCACCGAACGCGATGCCGTGCCGTCCGGGCGGCACCGCGTCGCCGAAGGCGCGCGCCGCGCCGGTGTCGACCAGCCCGACGGCGGACCCGGCGAGGAACAGCACGACCACCAGCTGCCACCAGCTCGACACGGCCCCGGCGATGGCGAGCGCCCCGACCGCGCTGATGGCCGAGCCGGCCCGCAGCGCCCGCGTCGGCCCGATCCGCTCGGTGACGCGTCCCATCGGCACGGCGAAGACGCCGGCACCGACGAAGAGGGCAGCCACCGCCGCCCCCGCTGCGCCGGACCCGTAGCCGAGGTCGTCGCCCATGCGACGCGAGAGCGCCCCGGTGAGGAACACCGGCACCACGGTCGTGGTCAGGGCGACGCTGCCGGCCACCACGACGCGCACGGGGTTCGGGGAGGCGGGTGCGATCCAGCGAGGCTACGGCCGGCCGACGTCCGGCGGCTGCCGTAGGGTCCGGGCCGTGGCCACCCCGTCGGACCGCTCGTACGACGCCGTCGTCTTCGACTTCTCCGGCGTCATGGTCAGCTCCGCCTTCGACGCCATCTCCCGCCACGCCGACGGCCACGGGATGACCGAGGACGAGTTCCTCGAGTTCCTCCTCGGCCCCTACGCCGAGGACAGCGACCACGCCTGGCACCGCGCCGAGCGCGGCGAGATCGGCATCCTCGACTGGGCCACCGACACCATGGCCCGCGCCGAGGAGGCCGGTCTCGGCCTGGACCTGTCGTTCATGGCCGGGATGCTCGGCGACCTCGAGGTCTACGACGTGATGGTCGACGCCGCCCGGTCGCTGCGCACCGACGGCTACCGGACGTCGCTGCTCACCAACAACATCGCCGAGGGCCGCGACTCGTGGCGGCCGCTCCTCCCCCTCGACGAGCTCTTCGACGACGTCCTCGACTCCTCCGAGGTCGGGCTGCGCAAGCCGAACCCGGAGATCTACCTGCTCGCCCTCCAGCGCCTCGGCGGCATCGAGCCGTCGCGCGCCGTGATGCTCGACGACCACCCCGGCAACTGCGCCGGCGCGCTCGCCGCCGGCATGCAGGCGATCCAGGTGCGCGACCCGGCCGAGGCCGTCGACGAGCTGCGAGCCCTGCTGCAGGGCTGACGCGTCAGCCGCGGGGGTGCGACGAGTGCGTCTCGGTGACGATGCCGCCTCGGACGTGCTGGGTGACCACGACGTCCACCGACCTGGGCTGCACGGTGCGCCACACCTCGTCGGCGATCTCCACGGCGAGCGCCTCGGCGAACACGTGGCGGTCGCGGAAGCCCCAGAGGAACAGCTTCAGCGACTTCGACTCGATGCAGCGCTGGTCGGGCACGTAGTCGATCTGCACCGAGGAGATGTCGGGCTGCCGGGTCACCGGGCACAGCGAGGTGACCTCGTCGGTGCGGAACACGACCCGGGTGCACCCCGCCGGCGCGGGGAACGTCTCGACGTGGTCGACCGGGCCGTTCGCCTGCCGGCCGAGCAGCGTGAGGTCGTCGGACGGGGCGTCGCTCATCGCCAGCAGGCTATTGCGGTCCCCGGTAGGTGCAGCCGCTGGTGCAGGTCTCGCGCACCTCGACGGCGGCGAGGCCGGGGAGGGCGGGCGCGATCCGGTCCCAGATCCACACGGCCAGGACCTCGCTGGTGGGGTTCCCGAGGCCGTCGATCTCGTTCAGCAGCCGGTGGTCCAGCGCGTCGATCGTGGGCTGGACGGCGGCCTTGAGGTCGGCGAAGTCCATCACCCACCCGGTCCGGTCCCCCACCGGCCCGTCGACGGTCACCCGCACGCGGAAGCTGTGGCCGTGCAGCCGGGCGCACTTGTGGCCGGCCGGCACGTTCGGGAGCGAGTGGGCCGACTCGAAGCCGAACTCCTTGAACAGCTCCATCTCAGATGAGCGGCTCGGGGTCGTGGGTGAAGCGAGGGCTCAGGTGGCTGGTGTCGTTCCACGTCCGCACGATCCAGCGGTCGCCGGTGATGACGAAGTGGGTGATCCCGCAGTTGTCCGAGCCGGTGAAGGCGAAGCCCTTCGCGCCGCTGGCCTCGGCCATGACCTGGCCGATGACGCCGCCGTGGGTGAACACCGCCACGGTCTGGTCCGGGTGGGTCCGGGCGATCCCGTCCAGGGCCCGGCGGATCCGACCCGAGAACGCCTCGCCCGACTCGGCGCCCGGGATCACGTCCCAGCGCTGCTCCACGTACATCTGCTCGGCGATCGGGTCGCCCTCCGCCACCTTCTTGCGGAACAGGCCGCCCTCCCAGTCGCCGAGGTGGACCTCGCGCAGGTCGGGCTCCACGATCGGCTCGATCCCCAGGCGGTCGCACAGCACCTGCGCGGTCTGGCGGGTGCGCTGCAGCGTGGTGACGTAGACCGCGGCGAACTCCTCCCCCGAGGCGAGCAGGCGCTCGCAGGCCAGGCGGGCCTGCTCGACGCCGTCGGGCTCGTGGAGCGGCGGGTCGCCCTGCCCGTCGACCAGCTCGAAGGGCCGGTCGGGGTCGGCCGGCTGGGACTCGCCGTGGCGCACGAGGATGACCTCGCACGCGCCCGGGGGCCGCACGAAGCGGCTCTGGCGGTACTTGCGGGTCTCGTCTGCCACGGGGCCACCGTAGGCACCGCGCCCCCGACGCGACGACGCCCCGCCTCCGGCTCTCGCCGGCTGCGGGGCGCAGTCGCTGTTGGTGAACGTCCCGGTTCCCCCGGCCGGTGCGGCCGGGGGACCGGGGTCCCTACGAGGTCACAGGCCAGCCAACCGGACTCCGTAGTGGGACAGGAGCGCCTCGCGGTCGTCGCCGGCCGGCTCGAAGTGCGGCGGGACCTTCGGGGCGCTGGTGATCTGGTCCTTGGTGAGGGGGACGGCGAAGCCGTCGGCGCGGTCCTCGAGGCCGGCGTCCGGCACGAGGCGTGGTGCGCCAGCCCAGCTTGACGGCGAGCCAGCCCACGTCCTCGGCGCCGCCGTACAGGCCGAGCACGTCGACGATCTCGCCGAGCTTCTCGCCGTCCCTGCCGTAGAGCGTGTGTCCGGTGACCGTGCGCATGTCCGTGAACTCCTCCTCGCGGTGTTCCTGTCCATGAACATAACAGCCGCATGTCAGAACGTCACGCGTTCGCAATGTCCGATCAGGGGATGCCGAGCACCTTGTGGGTCTGGACGCTGAGGCGCCAGCGGGGCCGGGCCAGGCACTGCTCGATCGCGGCAGCCGTGGCCGCGTCCCGGTCCGGTCCGTCCATGGGCGAGAGGAGGTGGTGGTCGAAGGCGAGGCGCTCGAGGGCGTCGAGCTCCATCCCCTCCTGAGGCCACACGACCTTCAGCTCGTCTCCCGTGGTGACGACGAGCTCGGTGCCCGCCTTGGGCGACACGCAGACCCAGTCCAGGCCCGGGGGCAGCGGCAGGGTCCCGTTGGTCTCGACCGCGACCTCGAAGCCCTCGGCGTGCAGTGCGTCGACCAGCTCGGCATCCAGCTGGAGGGCGGGCTCGCCACCCGTGCACACCACGAAGCGGTGGTCTCGCCCGGGGCCCCAGGTGTCGGCGACCCGGGCGACCAGGGCGCCGGCGCCGCGGTACACGCCGCCGCCGGGACCGTCGGTGCCGACGAAGTCGGTGTCGCAGAAGCGGCACACCGCAGTGGCCCGGTCCCGTTCGCGACCGGACCACAGGTTGCAGCGGGAGAAGCGCAGGAAGACGGCGGCGCGCCCGACCTGGCGCCCCTCACCCTGCAGGGTGCGGAACACCTCCTTCACGGCGTAGGTCGATCGCGGCGCGGTCACCGGTACGCCGTGGGGTCGGCGACCCCCGCCTCGGCGAACCCGCGGCGGCGCAGGACGCAGGCGTCGCACGTGCCGCACGCGCCGTCGGGCGTGGCGTCGTAGCAGGTGACGGTCATGGCGTAGTCCACGCCGAGCTCGGTGCCGCGGCGGATGATCTCGGCCTTCGTCAGTTCGATGAGCGGCGCCCGGATCCGGTAGCCCTCGCCCTCGGTCCCGGCGCGGGTGCCGGCGTTGGCCACGGCCTCGAACGCAGAGATGAACTCGGGCCGGCAGTCCGGGTAGCCGGAGTAGTCGAGCGCGTTGACCCCGATGAAGATGTCCCCGGCGCCGAGCACCTCGGCCCAGGCCAGCGCGTAGGCGAGGAACACGGTGTTGCGGGCGGGGACGTAGGTGGACGGGATGCCCCCGCCGATCTCGTCGTCGGTGCGGTCCTTCGGGATCTCCCCGTCGCCGAGGAGCGACGAGCCGCCGAACGCGGCGAGGTCGATGTCGACGATGCGGTGCTCGACCGCTCCGAGCGCCGCTGCGACGCGCCGAGCGGCGTCGAGCTCGGCGGTGTGCACCTGCCCGTACCGGAAGCTCATCGCATGGGGCGCCAGGCCCTCGTCGGCGGCCATCGCCAGGCAGGTCGCGGAGTCGAGCCCTCCGGAGAGCAGGACGACGGCAGGGCGGGTCACCCCGCCAGGCTACGACCGGGGCTCGCGGTCGGCCTCCTGACGGTTCACACGGACGAAACACGCGGGAAGCCGCCGGGCAACACCCTGTCGCCATTGTGACCGGCATCTGGGCGGCACCTGTCGCCCCACGCGACGAGGGAGCTGACTTCGATGGATGGTGGCGACGCCTGGGTGCTGATGTCCACGGCACTGGTGCTCTTCATGGTGCCGGGCCTGGCCCTGTTCTACGGCGGCATGGGCCGGTCGAAGAACGTGCTCAACATGCTGCTGATGAACGTGTACTGCCTGGCCGTCATCCCACTGCTGTGGGTGACCGTCGGGGCGTCGCTGAGCGGCTCGGGCTCGAGCAGCATCATCGGCGGCTTCGACAACGTCGGCCTGAAGGGCCTCGACGGCGACGGCCTCCTCGCCACCGCCTTCCTGATGACCTTCGCCGCCATCACCCCGGCGCTCATCAGCGGCGCCGTCGCCGACCGGCTGAAGTTCTCGGCCTGGGCGGTCTTCGTGCCGGTGTGGAGCCTCATTGTCTACGTGCCGGTCGTGTTCTGGATCTACGGCCTCGACGCCGAGACCGGCGAGCTCATCGGCTGGCTCGGGGCCCGGGGCTCGCTCGACTTCGCCGGCGGGACCGCCATCCACATCAACGCCGGCGCGGCCGCCCTCGCCATGGTGCTCGTGCTCGGCAAGCGCATCGGCTGGCCCGGCGAGCCGATGCTCCCCCACAACCTCCCGCTCGTGCTCCTCGGCACCGGCATCCTCTGGTTCGGTTGGTTCGGCTTCAACGCCGGCGGCACCGGCCTCGGCGACGGCAACGGCGCCCTCGGCGCCACGGCGCTCATGAACACCTTCCTCGCCGCCTCGGCCGGCATGTTCGCCTGGCTCCTCGTCGAGCGGATCAGGGACGGGCACTTCACCGTCCTCGGCGCCTGCTCCGGCGTCGTCGCCGGCCTCGTCGCCATCACCCCGGCCGCCGCCTACGTCGGCGGCCTCGCCGGCATCGCCTTCGGCGTCGCTGCCGGGGTGTGCTGCTACGGCGCCATCCAGCTCAAGTACCGGCTCGGCTACGACGACAGCCTCGACGTCGTGGGCGTCCACATGGTCGGCGGCATCGTCGGCGGCGTGCTCATCGGGTTCTTCGCCGACAGCGGCATCGTGGGCGGCGGCTCCGAGCACGAGGGCCTCTTCTTCGGCGGCGGCACCGAGCTGCTCCTCGAGCAGGTGATCTCGATCGTCGCGGTGCTCGCCTTCTCCTTCGTGGTCACCACGATCCTGGCCCGGGTGCTCGACGCCACGATCGGCCTCCGCGCCGACGAGGCGTCGGAGACCGCGGGGCTCGACCGCACCGAGCACGCCGAGAGCGCCTACGGCGACGCCCTCACCGCCTGAGGCGGGCCCGGCACGAACGAACCGATCGGTCCCGACGTTGCCCGACACGCAACGACCGGACCGATCGGTTCGCACGGGCGCCCCTTGACCCGGCGGTCATGTGACGTAGGGTGGGATAGCGATCGTTATCGCACCGGGCCGAGTCACAGGGGGACGCGTTGGCCGATTCCAAGATGCCGAGAGCTCCGTTCGCACCGTGGGACCGCCGGGACCTCCCCGGCCGGTTCAGCGTCGAGGAGACGGCGGCCCGGGTGGGCCAGTACAAGTGGATCGAGATGAGGCTGTTCGAGGCGCTGGGCGGCTGGGTCGCCACCGTGCCCGAGCTCGACATCAAGATGCGCCTCGGCACCCACTGCTACCACCACGCCTGGCACGCCGAGCTGTGGCACAAGCGGCTCCCCGAGCTCCGCGAGATGGACCCGGACCGGCTCACGCTGCCGGCCAACGACGAGGTCGTGGCGTTCATGGACGCCATCGCCGAGCCCGGTGAGCACCACCAGACCATCGAGAAGCTCGTCGGCGTCTACCGGGTGCTCATCCCGCACAAGGTGGCGGCCTACACGTACCACCTCAACAACACGTCGACGATCACCGACGCGCCCACGATCCGCTCGCTGCAGTTCATCCTGCAGGACGAGATGGCCGACTGGCGCGACGGCACGCTCATGCTGACCTCGCTCATCCAGAGCGACGAGGAGGTCCAGCGGGCGGCCGACCACCAGGCCAAGCTCGAGAAGCTGCTGGTCGCCGCCGGGGGCATCTGCGGCCCGGGCACCATCGGCGACGCCTACGACCTGTCCGGCGACCCGGCTCGCGCCACCGTCGCATAAGACTCGCAACCCAGGGGGCAACACCATGAAGAAGCTGATCTCACCCGACGAGCTGGCCCGGGACGACCGGTTCGAGCGGGCCGACATGATGGACCGCATCCAGGACCCGCGGAACGGCAGCGAGGCCGCCAACCGCGGCAACGGCCGGCTCCGCCCCGACCGGGCCGACGCCCCCGACTCGGCGCGCGCCCTGATGCACGGCATCTTCGTCGGCGAGATCCAGGCGCTCGAGGGCGCAGGGCGCACCTGCTACGACTTCGAGGTCGGCAAGGGCGACGACGACGTGCCCTTCGAGCTCAAGCTCGACATGGCCCGCCAGTGCTGGGACGAGGCCCGCCACTGCGAGATCTCGGTGAAGCTCAGCGAGTGGATGGGCACCGAGATCGGCGAGTTCGGCGAGAACGCCTTCCTCTTCCAGGCCGCCTGCAACCCCGATCCCGTGCTGCGCCTCACCGGCGTCAACCGGGCGCTCGAGGGCCTGGCCATCGACGTGTTCAACACGATGAAGGAGTTCGGCGACCTCGCCGGCGACCCGGTGCTCGAGTTCTGCGAGGACTGGATGCTGGCCGACGAGGTGACCCACGTGAAGATGGGCTCGGACTGGCTGCGCAAGCTGACGGTGAACGACAAGGAGCGCCAGAAGCGGGCGCTCGAGTTCCAGCGCGTCGTGGACAAGCTGTTCTCCTTCGGCGGCTTCCGCGGCGAGGACGACGACAACCCGGTGCACCTGGCCCGGCGCTTCCGCGAGCTCGCCGGCTTCGACGACGTCGAGATGGAGGAGATCGCCGAGCTGTCGCGCGAGGCGCGCGCCGAGGTCGAGGAGCAGTCCCGCCTCGCCCGGGCCGCCAACGAGACCGCCACGGCAGGGGCCTGATGCCCACGACGGTCGAGCCGTCGACCTTCCGGATGGTCGACTTCGACGCCGGCGAGATCGCCGCCCTCACCGACGAGCTGGCCCGCAAGGTCGGTCTCGACGCGAGCGTCGAGATCCGCGTCGAGGTCGACGAGACCACGCCGCTCGGCCGCACCGACCTGGTGTCGGTCGACCCGGTGCACATCCGCACCGAGTCCGGCTCGTTCGAGGACCCGAAGAAGATCCGTCGGTTCAGCCCCGAGTCGGCCACCGACGTGCTCGGCCGCTACCTCCTGCGCGCCTCCGACCGGCGCCAGGGCACCTTCGGCGACGCCCCCGCCGACGAGGACCTCAGCGTGCCCCAGCGCACGGCCTGGGAGGTCTACGCCGTCGGGCGCATGGCCCGCATGGGGTACCCGGTGCGGCGGCAGCGCTGGCTCTACGCCTTCCGCAACCGCCACGGGTTCACCGACGACGCCGACGGCGCCTTCGAGCAGCTGTGGGGCGGCGAGGACCTGTCCTGGTCCGACATCGACCGCCTCAGCGAGGCCACGGCCGCCACGAACCCGGGCCCGCTCGGGCGCTGAGCCGGTGCAGGATGGTCGGGTGACCGTCCTGCGCACCGAGCGCCTGCTGCTGCGGCAGTGGCGCGACGAGGACCGCGAGCCGTGGGCGGCGCTCAACGCCGACCCGGAGGTGATGCGGCACTTCCCGGCCACGCTCACGCGCGAGGAGTCCGACGGCTGGCTCGAGGTCAACCGCGACCGCATCGACGAGCAGGGCTGGGGCCTGTGGGCGGTCGAGGTCGAGGCGGGCGCACCCTTCATCGGCTTCGTCGGGCTGGCCGTCCCCCGCTTCGAGGCCTCCTTCACGCCGTGCGTCGAGGTCGGCTGGCGCATCGCCCGGGAGCACTGGGGCCGGGGCTACGCGCCCGAGGCCGCCCGGGCGGTCCTGACCTTCGCGTTCGACGAGCTGGGCCTCGACGAGGTCGTCTCCTTCACCGCCGTCGGCAACACGAGCTCCCGACGGGTCATGGAGAAGCTCGGCATGACCGAGGCGCTCGAGTTCGACCACCCGGCGCTGCCCGACCACCCGCTCGGGCGCCACGCCCTCTACCGGCTCACCCGCGAGGAGTGGGCGGGCGCTCCGGCCTAGGCCAGATCGTGGGCGCTGATGCCCTCGAGCAGGTCGATCGCCGGCGGTGACGCCAGCAGGCCGGTGCAGGCCCGGGCCATCTCCACCATCTCCGCCGAGTCGAAGTGCCGGCGCTGGTCGTCGGGGTGCTCCCACTTCTGCACGATCACGAAGCGGTCCGGCGTGGTGACCGACAGGCACAGGTCGACGTTGCGGCACCCCTGGTGGCCCCGCGTCAGCACGACGTACTTGGCCAGCACGCCGAGGAGCGCGTCGGCGTCGGTGGCCTCGAACGTCATCGTCACGATGGCGGTCTCTGCTTCGCGCTCGTCGCCCATCACACCCCCTGGTCGGTCCGGCGGGACAGTAGTACCGTTCCCTCACCGCAACTCCGGGGGACAGGAGCTGGCATGGCGGACCGTGCAGGAGACGACGAGGACCTCGTCCGGCTCTACCTGCGCGACATCGGCCGCCACCCGCTGCTCACCAAGGACGACGAGGTCCACCTGGCCAAGCTGATCGAGACCGGCCACGCCGCCCGCGCCGCCCTCGCCGCGCCGGGCGAGCTCGGTTCGGCCGAGCGGGCCGCGCTGCGGCGCGCCGCCAAGCGAGGCGACGCCGCCGAGCGGCGCTTCATCGAGTCCAACCTGCGCCTCGTGGTCTCGATCGCCAAGCGGTACCAGGCCTCGGGCCTGCCCCTGCTCGATCTCGTCCAGGAGGGCAACCTCGGCCTCATGCACGCCGTCGAGAAGTTCGACTGGCGCAAGGGGTTCAAGTTCTCCACGTACGCCACGTGGTGGATCCGCCAGGCCATCAGCCGCGGCATCGCCAACACGGGACGCACCATCCGCCTGCCCGTGCACGCCGGCGACCTGCTGGTCCGGGTGCAACGGGCCCGGGCCCGGCTGGAGAACGACCTCGGCCACCCGCCGACCGAGCACGAGCTGGCCGCCGAGACCGGCCTTCCCGTCGAGCGGGTGCGCGAGGCCCTGCGGTTCGCCGTCGAGCCGATCTCGCTGTCCGAACCGCTGCGGGAGGAGGGCGAGGCCGAGCTGGGCGACGTGGTCGAGGACACCGGCGCCGCCTCCCCCTTCGACCACGTGGCCGCGGCGCTGCTGCCCACCGAGGTGGGGCGGATGCTGCGCGAGCTCGACCAGCGCGAGCGCGACGTGCTGCGCCTGCGGTACGGGCTCGACCGGGGC
>JAKFET010000126.1:0-3232 GCA_036675575.1 Acidimicrobiaceae bacterium | reverse complement strand
TACGACGGGACGGCGAAGGCCGGGTCCGACTACCGGTCCGAGGTCACGACGATCACCCTGGCTCCCGGCCAGACGTCGTACACCCACGCCATCCGGATCCTGAGCGACAAGGTGCGGGAGGGCAACGAGACGTTCAGCGTCCAGCTGTCCGACCCCACCGGGGCGGTCCTCGCCGACAGCGTCGCGGTCGTGACGATCGTGGACGACGACGGCGGGCTCTGAGCGCCGCCGTGGTAGCCCTTCGCTCGTGAAGAGACCCCTCCACCTGACTCGGCAAGCCAACGCACTCCTCACGGCGGTGCTGCTCGTCGCGGCCGTCGTCCTCGTGCCCGCCCCGGCGAGCGCCCGGGGCGAGTTCGACCTCGAGCGCATCGCCGGCGCCGACCGGTACGCCACCGCTGCCGCGCTCGCCTCGAGCACCCACTCGCGAGCGACCACGGCCATCATCGCCACCGGCGAGACGTTCCCGGACGCACTCGCCGGCAGCTTCATCGCCGGCTACGCCACGGCGCCGGTCCTGCTCGTCCAGCGGTCCCAGGTCCCGCAGGTCACGGCCGACGCCCTCGCCCGGCTCGAGGTCCGACAGGTGGTGATCCTGGGGGGCCCGGCGGCCGTCAGCGACCAGGTCGCATCGCACCTGGACGTCGACTACGACGTCGTCCGCCTCCAGGGGTTCGACCGGTTCGCGACGGCGGCGAACATCGCCCTCGCCGTCAACTCCGCGGACATCGGGGAGCTGGACGGCAAGCGCACGGCCTTCCTCGCCTACGGCTACGGGTTCGCCGATGCCCTGGCTGCGGGGCCGCTCGCCAACGCCGGACGGTTCCCGGTGCTGCTCACCGGCGGCTCGGGCCTCGGAAGCCCGGCACGGACGGCGCTCGACCGACTGGACATCGAGCACGTCGTCGTCGTCGGCGGCGAGCGCGCGGTCAGCGCGAGCACGATCTCCGAGATGGCCGCCATGGGCATCACCAGCGAGCGGCTCGCCGGCCCCGACCGCTACGCCACCGCGACGTCCATCGCCGACTTCGCCATCGACCGGCTGGACTTCGTCGACGACCACGTGGACCTGGCCAAGGGCGCAGACCCGGGACGTCCCCTCGAGGGCTTCGCCGACGCTCTCGCAGGAGCGCCGCACGCTGGGGCACGGCGGTCGCCGCTCCTCCTGACCTCGCCCTCCGATCTCTCCGATCCGACGGCGGCGTGGCTCGAGCGCCACGCTGCGACGCTGATCAGCGGCCACGTCCTCGGCGGCCAGGGCGCCGTCGACGATGCGGTCGTCGCGGCCGCCGAGGCGGCCGGCCGGAGCGTCCAGGGCGAGCTCGTGCGCTTCGACACCCAGGCCCGCCAGTACGTCTGGGTGCCCGATGGCGCCGGATCGGGGGCGGTGGCGTCGTACACCGACACGGACACGTTCCTGGTCGACGGGGTGACCGTGACGCTGGACGCGTTCGAGCAGGCGCTCAGTGCGGGGGACCGGATCCGACGCACGTCGGCGGGCGGCGTCCGCCACCAGCTGACGAACGTGAGCTCCGAGTCGATCGACGACCGGACGATCGGCAACGTCGACACCTCCACCACGACCTTCGACTTCGTCAACGACACCACGGGCGACGCCCTCCGGGGTGTCGACTACGCGGGCGACGGCCACACCTACTACGCCGGGACCACCCAGCTGGCGGACGCCGCCGCCTTCGGAGCCGAGCTGAACGAGGGCGATGTCGTCAGCATCGACGGGACCCGGTACACGGTGGCGAACCGGACGGTCACGGGCATCGCCGACGAGGTCCGCCGCACCGTGGTGGGTGCGGTGGAGGTCGTCGACCTCTCCATCGGTGCGTTCGGTGACGTCCCGGTCAACGCCGTCGACGACGTGTTCCGCGCCGGCGACGAGATGGGGGAGCGGTACGTCCTCGGCTCGCAGTCGACGACCTTCGCCCAGTTCGCAGCCGCCCTCGACGAGGGGGACACCGTCTCCTACGCCCGCACCGGGGCCACGGAGACCTTCGTGCTCGTCACCGACACCTGATCGAGGCCGGACGGGGCTGGTCGGGGAGACAGGATTCGAACCTGCGACCCCCTGCTCCCAAAGCAGGTGCGCTACCGGGCTGCGCCACTCCCCGTCGACCGGGGGGCCACCCTAGCGGTCGGGTCGCGGACGGGCTCCGGAGGGCTCGCGCCCATGCGTCCCGGTCAGGGGGTCGTCGGTACACTCGGTCGCTCCATGAGCACGTCCCCCATCCGACAGAAGCTGGTCACGGCATGAACTCGACCGTCGAGGAACTCGATGGCAACAAGGTGAAGGTGTCGGTCTCCGTCGACGAGACCGAGTTCGACAAGGACATCGACGCCGCCTTCAAGCGCATCGCCCAAGAGGTCAACCTGCCCGGCTTCCGCCGCGGCAAGGCCCCCCGCCGCATCCTGGAGGCCCGCCTGGGCATCGGGGTCGCCCGCGAGGAGGCCCTCCGCGAGGCCCTCCCCAAGTACTACGCCGACGCCGTCACCGAGCACGACGTCGACGTCATCGCCGCCCCCGAGCTGGAGATCACCGGCGGGCAGGAGGAGGGCCCGGTCGAGTTCGAGGCCGTCGTCGAGGTCCGCCCCGTCGTCACCGTGCCCGGCTACGACGGGCTCAAGGTCACGATGCCGTCGCCGGAGCCGTCCGACGAGGAGATCCAGAACCAGATCGATCGCATGCGCAACCTCGACGCCACCGTCGAGGTCGTCGAGCGTCCCGCCGGCGAAGGCGACACCGTCGTCATCGACATCGTGGGCACGCTGGACGGCGAGGAGCAGGACGGCCTCACCACCGACGACTACAGCTACGAGGTCGGTTCGGCGATCATCACGCCCGAGGTCGACGAGCACCTCACCGGCGCCTCCGCCGGGGACACGCTCTCCTTCGACGCCACCCACCCCGACGAGGACGAGGAGCGCCAGCTCCACTTCGACATCACGGTCAAGGAGGTCAAGGCCAAGGTCCTGCCCGAGCTGACCGACGAGTGGGCCTCGGAGAACTCCTACTTCGAGACCGTCGAGGAGCTCGAGAACGACCTCCGCACCCGGATGGTCCAGGTCCGCAAGGCCCAGGGCGCCGGCGAGCTGCAGGAGAAGGTCGGCCAGGCGCTGGCCAAGCTGGTGGACATCGAGCTGCCCGAGGCGCTCGTCAGCATGGAGCTGAACAACCGCCTCCAGGACCTGGCCATGCGCCTGCAGGCCCAGGGGCTCCAGC
>JAKFET010000171.1:0-3239 GCA_036675575.1 Acidimicrobiaceae bacterium | reverse complement strand
ACCACGACCTCGGGGTCGAGCAGGGCGATCAGGTTGGCGAGGCCCGCCGCCACCCAGCAGACGAAGTCGTCGAGCACCAGCGCCGCTGCCTCGTCGCCGGCGCGCACCGCCGCCACGACGTGCTCGCCGCGGACGGCCTCGGGGTCGCCCCCGGCGAGCGCGACGGCGGCGACGAGGCGACCCGCGAGCGCCGCATCGCGGCCGAGTCGGCCGAGGCCGGACCCCGAGGCGTAGCGCTCCCAGCAGCCCTTGCGCCCGCACGGGCAGGGGGGGCCGGCGGGATCGATCAGCATGTGCCCGGGCTCCCCGGCGAAGCCGTTGGCACCGTGGCGCACCCGCCCGTCGACGACGATGCCGCCGCCGATGCCGGTGCCGAGCGTGAGCAGCACCCCGTCGGCGTGACCGGCCCCCGCCCCGCCCCGGAACTCGGCGTAGGTGGCGCAGGTGGCGTCGTTGTCGACCGCCACCGGGCGGCCCAGGCGCTCGCCGACGACGTCGCCGACGGCCAGGTCGACGACGCCGGGCAGGTTGGCGCCGAAGCGGAAGACGTCGTCGGCGTCGACGAGCCCGGGGATGCCGAGCCCCACCGGGCCGGACCCGCCGGGGTCGAGCGCGGCCACCAGCCCCTCGATGCCGTCGACGAGCGCGGCGGCGCCGACCGGCGTGGGTACGCGCTCCTCCCCCAGCACCGTGGTGGGATCCGCGGGGTCGACCACGACCCCGAGCATCTTCGTGCCGCCGATGTCGATGCCGACGGCCCTCGACGTCGAGCCGGTGTCGGAGGAGCCCACCGTCAGTAGCGCAGCAGGGCGCCGACCTGCCCGAGCACGTCGAGGTCGGCGTTGCCGTCGCAGACCACGACCTGGCACGACTGGGCGAGGGCCGCCTCGACGGCCTCCTCCACCAGGTCCGGGACGGCGACCATCTCGGCGCCGCAGCCGCACTCGCGACCGACCGTGGCGAGGCGGTCGCAGGCGTCGCAGCGCCAGCCCTCCACGGTGTAGCCGTCGGAGACGAGGAGGCGGTCGACCCGCCGCTCGGCCAGCGCGTCCACCACCGGGCCGATGCCGGCGACGCCGCGCCCCCCGCTGTGCACTGCGGCGCGCAGCTCCTCGACCAGCTCGGCCTCCCGGGCCGCTTCGATGGCGCGCTCGGCGTCCAGGGCGGCTCGGCGCAGCTCGGGCTCCGGCGCACCGGGCGGCAGGTCCAGCCGGCCACGGAGCCGCTCGGTGAGGTACGGGTGCAGGTCGGCCTCGAGCTCGGAGGCCACGCCCTCGGCGGCCGCGATCACGAGGTGGTCGAAGCCCGTGGACTGGTACACCGACCACGCCAGCTCGGCGGCGTGGCGCAGGTGCTGGTGGGTCATCTCGTCGCGGTGCTGCTGGACCCCGCCGCGGTCGTGCTCGCCCGTGGTGTCGTAGTCACGGCCGATGTCGTCGGTGCGCTCCACGTGCTCGACCAGCTCGCCGAGCCGGTAGACGAAGACCCTGGCGTGCTGCTTGTCGGCGGTGAGCACGGCGACCCGCTCGCTCTGCTGGAGCACGAGCTCGAGCTGGCCCACGGCCGGCGTCGGGTTGAGGACCATCTCGTTGCGCACCGGGACCGGCAGCTCGTGCACCACGAACAGGTCGTGCGCCGCGCAGCTGAAGACGGCCACGCCGCGGGTGCTGGTGCGGTCGAAGCCCTCGCCGATCCGGGCGACGATGCGATCGATGTCGGCACCCACCGCCTCGTCCACCTCGTCCCGACGACGCACCCGGCGGACCATGTCGTCGAGTGCCCGCTCGTAGTCGGCCGGGCGCACGTAGCGCCCGCCGTCGACGTCGAGGTAGCAGGTGGTGACGAGCGCGCCGTTGCTGCGAACGGCGCTCAGGGAGCGGATGTCGTCTTCGGTGATGGCTGGCACGTGCAGTCCCTCCGGGGGTCGTGGTTCGGGCGCATCGTAGGTCTCGGCCGACCCGCCGGTGCCGGGCACCCCGAGGGGTCCACGGCGCTCACGACGGCGCCGCCGCGTCGGCATCCGGGGCAGGGGCGACCACCGCCGCCCGGCGGACCCCGACGGCCTGGGCCCAGGCCGCCGCCGCCGGGTGGCCGTCGACCACGACGACCTGCACCGGACCGGCGCGCACGGCCACCTCGTCGAGCAGGCGTGACACCTCGTGGTCGTCGAGGTGGCCCAGGACGTCGTCGAGCACGAGCGGCACGACGCCGCCGAGGCGGTCGGGGCGACGCGCAGCCAGCCGGGCGACGAGGTGGGCGCCGACATCGTCGCTGCTCGGAGCAGGCGAGTGCGCGGCGACGAGCCTGGTGCGCGCCTGGTCGGCCCGGGTCACCGCGTCGCGGTGGGTCGAGCGATCCCCTGGGTGCCCGTCGGACCGGTCGGCTCGGCCGGTGCCCGCCTCCAGCGCGGCGAGCTCGACGGCGGCGCCCACGGCCCAGCGCGCCTCACGATCCCGCTCGTCCAACCAGTCCTCGGCCAGCAGCACCAGGTCCTCGCCGGGCAGGCCGAGGCCGGCGGTGTCGAGGCCGATGCGGGTCAGCGCTGCGGCCAACCCTCCTGGATCCGGCGCCCGTCCGACGTGGGTGGCGTCCCGGAGGCTGTCCAGCGCGAGCCGCACGCCCTCGCCGTCGCGAGCCTCGTAGCGGGCGATGCGGGCACGGAGCTCCGCGGCCCGGCCCGGGTCCCGGGCCACGACGCCGTGGCCGGGCGGGTCGGACGTCGGTGGGGTGCACCGGGTCCGCCACCCCTCCCCGGCGAGCTGCAGCAGGTCCCCCTCCGCCCGGCGCAGCACCTCGAGCTCGTCGGCGGGAACGCCACCGGGGACGTCGGCGACCGTGACCACGGCAGGCGTCGGGGCGGCCCCGACCTCGAGCAGGTCGAGGTCGTCCTGACCGGCATCCAGCAGCAGGCCATGGGCCTCGACCAGCCCGGGCGCGCCGGGGTCGAGCCCGGCCCCGATGGCGGTGAAGCCCCGGCGCAGCGTGGCGCGCTCGGCGTCGGTGAGCCCCACCACGACCGACACCGCGGGGTGGAGGTCGATGGTGCGTCCCTCCCCGAGCCCCAGCCGCAGGACGCGCATCAGTCGACGGTGATCCGCTCGAACCCGTCGGGCGGATCGGGGTCCTCGTCGGCCCCTGCGGCCCCCGCCGGCTCCTCGGGCTCGGCCCTCGGGGGGTTCCAGCGCCCGGCGGCGAACCCGGCGACCGCCTCGGTGGCGGTCCGGGCGACGGAGCCCACG
>JAKFET010000243.1:0-3242 GCA_036675575.1 Acidimicrobiaceae bacterium | reverse complement strand
AGCGCCAGCGCGTGCACCTCGCGCAGCATCGGGTGCTGATGGAGATTGGCCCTCAGCACCGGCTCCACCTTGCCGAGCCCACCCGTCACCAGCAGCGCGAGGGACCGCAACGCGTCCGCCATGCCGTGCCCGGAGATCGACGACACGGAGTGGATCGACTCGGCGGTGTCGAGGCAGCGGGCGGCCTCGTCCCACCGGCTGTTGGCCTGCGCCACGACGGCCAGCCGTAGCTCGGTCACCATCTGGGTCGGGGCGAGGTGCAGTCGTTGGGCGATCTCGCGCGCCTTCAGGGCGTCGGCGATCGCCTCCTCCCACTGCCCGATCTCCACGCGGTGGTCGGACCTCCGGGTCAGGGCTGCGGCGAGCCCTGCTTCGTCGCCGGTGCGCTGGCACAGGCTGATCACCTCGTCGGCCAGGGCGATGCCGCGCGCCTTGAGGTCGGGTCGCGCGAGAGCGAGCTGGGCCAGCAAGCACACGTCGCGCAACAGGTGCGGGTCACCGACGCGGCGAGCCTCCCCCATCGCCTCCTCCGCGAGAGCGACCGAGCGGTCGGCCGGCGGAGGCAGGTGGAGCAGCTCGACGGCGAGTGCGGCCCGGCACACCGGGCGGAGCCCTACCTCCCCGACCGGCAGCGCCTCCAGCACCTCCTCCCAGAGCGCCACGGCCTGGGGGTCGTAGTCCTGGTGCGGTCGCCACGTCCACGTGACCTTCTCGGTGATGGCGACCAGGGAGCGGGCGGCGCCGGCGGCGTCCCCGCGGTCGAGCGCCGAACGCGCCGCCTCCGCCAACGGCTGCCAGGCGTCCATGGTCCGCGCCGAGCGGTGCAGCGCCTGTCCCCAGGCGGTCAGCACCCGTTCGCGCTCCACCGGCTCGAGATAGGGGTCGTGCTGCTGCAGGTCGACTGCCGACGCGAGCAGTCGCGCGGCATCGGCGTGCAGACCCTGCCGGGCGCCGTGGGCAGCCCCTCGCTCGGCATACGTCCACGCGTCCCGGGCGTGCGCCGGTCCGGCCTGCCGGTAGTGCTCGGCCAGCGCGACGGCGTGCTGGTCCAGCCGGCCCACGCGGGCCTGCTCGAGCGCTGCACCCGCCTGGGCGTGGGCGCGGGCGCGGGCGCGGGCCGAGAGCTCCTCATAGACGGCGTCACGGGCGAGCGCGTGCACGAAGCGGTAGCGGCCCGGCTCCTCCGCCGCCTCCACCAGCCCGACGCCCTCGGCCAGCCCGAGTGCGTCGTCGAGCTCCTCGGGCGAGCCGTCCCAGGTCCGCTCGAGCACCTCCGCGTCGAAGGTGCGTCCGAGGACGGAGGCCCGGGTGAGCGCTTGGCCGACGGACGGCGGCAGGCCGGCGAGCCGGTGCCGGACCACGTCCCGAACGCCTGCGGGCACCCCGCCCCAGTCATCGATCCCGGTCCCCTCGAGCATGCCGGTCGGCGCAAGCGCCCGCACCATCTCGCGCACGTAGAACGGGTTGCCGGCCGTCCGGTCGCGCAGCGCGGCGGCCACCGCCGGGTCGATCTCGTGGCCGAGCGACTCGCGGACCTGGGCCGCGACGCCGGCACTGTCGAGCCCGTGGAGATCGACCCGCTCGCCGTCTCCGCGCGACACCGCACCCAGCGTCTGCGCGGCCTCCGGGTCCCGCTCGGCGGCGACGTCGCGGCTGGCCACGACCAGCAGCGACGGGGTGCGCCCGAGGGTGGCGACCACGCGCCGCAGCAGCCGGTGGGAGTCGGGATCGGCCCAGTGGACGTCGTCCAGCACCAGGCAGCTGGGGTGGCCTCGGAGCGCGCCCACCACCTCTTCGGCGAGCCGGAAGACGGCCGAGTCTCCGTCCTCGGAGCTCGCGTCGAGCACCGCGGTGCCGGCCGGCAGTTCGGAGAAGGCCTGGCGCCACCCCCAGAGCGGCGGACCGTCCTCCTGCTCCCAGGTGCCCCAGCCGACCGAGAGCCCGGCCGCCGCGGCCTGGTCGGCGACGGCGCGGCAGAACCGCGTCTTGCCGATGCCGGCGTCCCCCGACACCAGCAGCACGCCGCCCCGTCCGGCTCGGGCCCGGGCGACCACCCGTCCGGACTGCTCGAGCAGGTCCTCCCGGCCGGGGAGCGAGACCCCGTCGGTCTCGGCGGGAGCAGGCGCGATCGCGGGGACCGACGCCGCCGCGGTCGCCACCATGTCGAGCGACGGGTCCTGCCGCAGCACGTCCTGCTCCAGCCGGCGCAACGGCTCCCCGGGATCGATGCCGAGCTCTTCCGCCAGCCGCCCCCGGACGTCGCGCAGCGCCTCGAGCGCCTCGGCCTGGCGCCCGGCGCGGTAGAGGGCGAGCACGAGCAACCGCCAGAGCTCCTCCCGCAGCGGTTCCTCCTCGACGAGTGCCCGGAGCTCCGGCACGGCCGCGGCCTGGCCGCCGGCGGCGAGTCGGACGTCCCAGAGTCGCTCCACGGCCGACCAGCGCAGCCCGTCGAGCCGCCGTGCCGCGGTCGCCAGCGCGGGAGCGAGACCGGCCACCCCGCCGTACGCCGCACCGCGCCAGAGGTCGAGGGCCGCAACCAGTGCGGTCTCTGCCTCCGCCGGGTCGACGACCTCGCGTGCACGGTCCAGGAGGGTGGCGAACCGGGTCGCGTCCACGGCCCCCGGCGGCAGCGCAAGGGCATAGCCGCCGGCCCGGGTCACCAGCAGCGTCGCCTCGTCGTGGGCCCGCCGGTCGGGCTCCAGCGCTCGCCGCAGCTTGGCGATCCCGACCTGCAGGGTCCCGGACGCGTTGTCGGGAGGCGCGTCGCCCCACAGCTGGTCGATCAACCGGTCGGCGGGCACGCTGCGCCCGCCCGCAGACACGAGCAGCGCGAGCAGCGCGACCTGTCGCGGCCCACCGACGCGCAGCACCTCGCCGTCGAGCTCGACCTCGACGTCCCCCAGCACCCGCACGGAGAGTGCGGTGGGCGGCGTCCCGTCCACGTCGTACGGCTCCGGCATGGTTGCAGATCCTATGCGGGCGACCCGGTAAGCCGCTTGCAACCGCGCCGCAACCGGGCCGCAAGCGCCGGCGCCGAGGGTGTGGTCATCGGCCCGGACCGCGGGCCCTCCCCGGGAGCCGTCCATGAACCACACCGCGCAGACCGACGTCGTCGACACCGACGAGATGGTGCTGATCCACACCTTCCTGCGGCGGGAGTTCCGCCTGGCCTCCGGCGTGCTGCGGCAGGTCCGCGACGGCGACACCGACCGTGCCGCCCGGGTGGCCGACCACCTCGACTT
>JAKFET010000287.1:0-20750 GCA_036675575.1 Acidimicrobiaceae bacterium | reverse complement strand
CCAGAGGTAGACGCCGAAGTCGGGCTCCTCGTCGAAGGCGGCGGCGAGCAGGTCGCGCACTTGGACGACCGAGGGCGGAGACACCTCGGAGTGGCCGGCCGACGGGGGAGTGGCGTCCCTCGCCGGGTTGCGGGCGATCACCCCCCACTTGCGGGCCTGGTCGAGCGACTGGCGCATCACCGTGTGGCAGATGCGGACCGTACGGCCCGACAGCGGGCGACGACCGACACCACCCGACGAACGCAGCGAGGCGTAGAACTCGTCGAGCTCCATGGTCCGGATGCTCGCCACCTTCCGGTCGCCGAACGCCGGCACGACGTACTGCCGAGCGATCCACTCGTAGTTCGACACCGTCGATTGCTCGACCGTCGTCGCCTTGAGCTTGAGCCACCGGTCCAGCAGCTCGGCCACGGTCATCGGTACCGAAGGGGTCCAGCGGCCCTCGCCGGCCTCGACGACCAGGCGGGCCAGCTCCTGGTCGGCCTCTCGGCGTGTGCCTCGGACGGTGCGCTCCAGGTAGCGCTTCTTCCCATCAGCCGATCGGCCCAGGAAGACCTTGAGGCGCCAGGAGTCGGCGCCTCGCTGCTGCAGGTGGCCTCGCATCGTTCTCGCTCCTCCGTGCAAGGACCGCCGGCGGATTGCCAACGGATTGCCAAGAGGGGAACGGTGCGAGGTGCGGACCAGGTCCCGTACCCGATGACCTGGTCTTTCCAGCGCGCCCGAAGGGACTCGAACCCCTAACCTTCTGATCCGTAGTCAGATGCTCTATCCAATTGAGCTACGGGCGCTCGGTGAGGTGGACACCCTACCCCGAGGGCCCGGACGTCCCGAATCTGCGGGCGTGATCGGCGCCTCCGAGGCTCGGTCCGGGACGCCGAGCTGACTCATCCTCGAGGGCTCGCTGCGGCGCGCTCGGAGGGTCCTTGGAAGCCGCGTGGAACGTCGATCGGCGTGTCACCAGCTGCGTCCACGTTGCTCCCACGTGCTGGTCGGGATGGTGCCTCCATCACCCCGGCCGGGACCCCCCGGCTCCCGGTCCACCTGGAAGGAACCACCATGAAGTCCCACCCGCTCAACCGCTCGAACCGCCGCCACGCCGCCGGCCGCGTCGGGCTCGGCATGCTGCTGCTCCTCGGCAGCGCAGTCGGCTCCATGCCGCTCGCCGGCGCCGAAGCCCCCGACGACGCGCCAGGGTGGGAGCCCGATCCGATCGATCCGGTCGACCCCGTCTTCTCCGCTCCGGCCAACGGCTTCGACTGGTCGGTCCCCGATCGCTTCGCCGACAAGGGTGATGGCCGCTTCGTCTGGCACTGGAACGAGGCCGAGGTGAAGTACGAGGCCGACTACGTGAACCCGACGAGCTTCTCGATGAACATCGCCGGCTGCCAGACCGAGGGTGACCTCGCCGCTGCCGGCAACGGGCAGCCCACGACCAACACCTACATCTTCGAGAGCGCCACCGGTGAGCGCATCGAGGGCAGGGACTGCACGATCACGGCCACCTTCCCGGAGGAGGCGAAGTACGACGTCCGCTGGACCGCTGTCCGGCCCGACGGCGTTCAGCTCGGCAGCTGGAACCAGACCGTCGAGGTCAAGGACCTCCTGATCGTGGCCATGGGCGACTCGTACGGCTCCGGTGAGGGCGCCCCCGAGTACAACCGGGTCGACGGCGCCAAGTGGGGCACCTGGGTCGACACGCGGTGCCACCGGTCGTCCTTCGCCGGCGCCCCGCAGGCCGCACGTGCCATCGAGCGTGCCGATCGCAAGACGAGCGTGACGTTCCTGAGCTTCGCCTGCTCCGGCGCCACCATCAACCGCGAGTACGGCGGCAACACCGACGGGACCTACCCGGGCGACCCCTACGACCCGTGGGCGCCCTTCGACCCGGCCAAGAACGACGGCTCGGGCGTGCTCGGCCCGTACCGCGGCGTCCAGCCGCCGAACGCCGACCACGACGACAAGATCCCCTCGCAGGTCGAACAGCTCGTCGCAGCGCTCCGGGCCGACGGTCGGTCCGGCGCCGCCGTCCGCGACGTCGACGCCCTCGTCATGTCCGCCGGCGGCAACGACGCCAGCTTCGGTCCCCTCGCTGCGGCGTGCGTGATCTGGGACGACTGCCGCCACCCCGGCAACCGGGCCTTCACCAGCCCGACCGGCGGCGACAAGGTGAACCTCGAGACCCGCGTCGGACACGACCTCGGCACCATGCCCGGCCGCTACGACGCCCTCGACGCCGCCCTCGACCAGGTCCGCGACCAGCAGGGGATCGACATCGGCAGCACCTTCGTGACCGAGTACCCGGACCCCGGAACCGAGCTGGTCGACGGTCAGGTCCGTGAGTGCGGCTACATCATGGACGACATCGTGGTGACCCTGGAGATGTCCGGTGTGACCTTCCTGCGGCCGCACGGCAGTGAGCTCGGCTACGCCCGCAACGTCTTCCTGCCGACGCTGAACGCACACCTGAACGACGCTGCCGGCCGGCACGGCTGGACCTACGTCGATGGCGTGAGCAACGGCTTCCGCGGCCATGGCTACTGCGTCGGGGCTCGCGGCACCGAGAACGCCAACCGATTCGTGCAGACCGCCATCCTCTCGACCACCCAGCAGGGCCCGTACCAGTGGGTCGGGGAGAAGGAGACCAAGGGTCTGCTGCACCCGAACAAGCGGGGTTACCAGGTGTACAAGGACCGCATCGTCGCCCACGCCCAGCCGCAGCTGGCCCAGCGTGGCCCCGACGGCGGCGAGCACTTCCGCTTCGCCGACACCACCGCGCCCACCCGCCCGGTCCTCGACTTCGGTGGCATCGACATCGATGCCTGGTCCGATGGTCCCCTGACCGTCACGGCCACGAGCACCGACGACGCCGCAGCCGGCATCGCCCGGCTCGAGTACCGCATCGCAGCCGGCGCCACGGTCGACGCTGCGTCCATCGATGCCGCCGCCACCGATGCCGGCGGCTGGACGCCGATGGTCGGTGGCTCCGTCACCATCACCATTGAGGGTCGCTCGACCCTCGAGGTCCGGGCCGTCGACGCCGCCGGCAACGCCAGCGAGATCATCGCTGTCCCGGTCTTCATCGACACGCTCGGTCCGGTCGTCAAGTGCGGCACGGCCGACGGCCAGTGGCACGCCGGCAACGTCTCGATCGGGTGCACGGCGACCGATGCGTCGTCGGGCATCGCCGACGCCGACCAGGCCTTCGAGCTGTCGACGTCGACCTACGCCGGCATGGAGACGGCCGAGGCCGTGACCGTCGGCCGCGTGGTCTGCGACGCCGTGGGCAACTGCACCACCGTCTCCGGCATCGGCGGCAACCACGTCGACCGCAAGGTCCCGGACGTGGCGGTCGAGCTGCCCGCCGGGCCCTACACCCTCGGCGAGCAGGTCCCGGTGACCTACGGCTGCACCGACGGCGGTTCGGGCATCGCGACCTGCGAGGCACCGGTCGCCTCCGGCGGCTTCCTCGACACCACGGAGGTGGGCGCCCACTCCTTCGAGGTGGTGGGCACCGACGCCGTCGGGAACACGAGCAGCCGCACCGTCAGCTACGAGGTCCGCTACGACTTCCGTGGCCTGACCGGTCCGGTCGACGCCCCGCCGGCGGTCAACGTGGTCAACGGCGGCAGCGCCGTCCCGGTCCAGTTCTCGCTGGACGGCGACCACGGCCTCGGCATCGTCGCCGCCGGGTCCCCGACCTCCCGCCAGGTCCCCTGCAACTCGTCCATGCCGGCTGACGCCGTCGAGGAGACGGTGAGCACGGCGGGCCCGGCGCTGTCCTACGACGTCGCCAGCGACACCTACTCGCTGCGCTGGAAGACCGAGAAGGCGTGGAACGGCACCTGCCGCCAGCTGACCATCAAGCTGGTCGACGGCTCGGTCCACCTCGCGAGCTTCCGCTTCGGGCGGTAGCCGACACCGACACCCGACGTGCGACCCCGTCGCCGGCTCACGCCGGCGGCGGGGTCGCTGCGCGTCAGGGGTCCAGGACCCGGTGGGTAGGGAGGCGCAGCGAGAGCGCCACGGTGATCACCGATGTGACGAGTGCGAACACCATCGGGACGACCTGGCCGTCGCTGGCATCGGCGAGGAAGCCGGCGGTGGTGGGGCCGAGCAGACCGCCCAGGCCGGCACCGAGGAAGGTCAGGCCGATGGTCCCGCCGAGGCCGACCACGCCGAAGAGGACGGCGGCGACCTCGGGGCCCAGCGCCACGAAGCCGCCGTAGGCGATGCCCATCGTGATGGCGAAGGCGATGAGCAGCGGGTACGAGCCGTCGGACAGCAGCCAGAGGAGGAAGGCGACCGGCTGCGCGGCGAGGCAGCCCTGCAGGAGGCGGACGGCGGGCAGGCGCCCGCTGAGCGCGGTGATGCCGAGGCGGCCCACGATGCTGGTGGCGCCGATGATGCCGATGAGCAGCGCCGCCCGCTCGGAGCTGATGCCGTCGTCGGTGGCGAAGTCGACGACGAAGGCGAACGCCACGAACAGCGACACCGAGAAGAGCAGGCCGGTGGCGAACATGATGCGGAAGGCGTCGATGCGCATGACCGCGCGCATGTGGGCGATCGCCGGCGGCGGCGCCTGCAGGCCGGGAGGTCGGGCGATGAGGACGGCGGCGACGGCGAACAGCACGAGGTCGACGAGGGCCAGCCGCAGGTAGGCGCTGCGCCAGCCGTTGGCGTCGATGAGCGACTCGGCGAAGGGGACGAGCAGCAGCGTGCCGAGCCCGTTGCCGGACGCGACCAGGCCCATGGCCAGGGCGCGGCGCCGGAGGAACCAGCCGCCGGCGGTGGAGTACATCGGCGACGCGATCAGGCCGCCGCCGACGCCCACGCCGACGCCGATGGTGGCGTAGCCGGCGTAGATGGTGTCGACCTGCGAGGTGAGGGCCAGGCCCGCCGCGATGAGGCCACCGCCGACGACCACGAGGCGGCGGGCGCCCACCCGGTCGGCGAGCGGTCCGGACACCACACCGAGGCCGAAGAAGAGCAGCAGCGTGATCCCGAACACGAGCGCGGTGGGACCACGGCCGGAGTCGAAGTCCTCCGCCATGGCGTCGGAGAACGGACCGAACGTGTAGGCGGTGCCGAACCCGGTGCCCGAGGCGACGGCGGCCCCCGCTGCCACCCGCCACGACCGGCGCGTGTCGAGGTGCGCGGGGATGTCGACAGCGGTGGGCACGTGGGTCATCGACCGCCAGTCTGGACGAACCCGCGGCGGGGCCGCCGGGGGTCGCGTGCCGCGGTCAGATCGGGGTGCAGATCACGACCGGGATGGGGCGGTCCGTCTTGCGCTGGTAGCCGGCGTAGCCGCTGTAGGCGGACGTGATCTGCGGCCAGAGCTCGTCGCGCTCCTCGGCGGTGGCCGTGCGGGCCGTCGCCCGGATCTCCCGACCCTCGAGGTGGAGCGTGACCGCAGGATCGGCCTGGAGGTTGAGGTACCAGGCGGGGTGCGCGTCGTCGCCGCCGTAGGAGGCGACCAGGACGATCTCGTCGCCCTTGCGCACGGGCGTCGTCAGCATGACGGTGCGCGGCTGGCCGCTCTTGCGTCCCGTGGTCGTCAGCTTCAGGGTCGTCATCGACGCGACGGAGCCGCCGATCCGGCCGCCCGTCAGGTCGTAGAGGGAGCGGTGCAGCAGGTTGACGCCCTTGGCGAGCGCGTCCTTCACGGGGTTCGACATCGGGACCGAGCGTAGGTCAGCATCGCCGGGTGCCAGCCGATGACGCCCCGTCACCGACGCTGGCCGAGATCCTGACCCTCGCACCGGTGGCCGCCGACGACGGGGCCGGGCCGCCGGACCGGTTCCTCGGGCACAGCCCGCCCGAGCGACGAGCCCGGGTGTTCGGCGGGCAGGTCGTGGCCCAGTCCCTGGTTGCGGCGACCGCGACGGTTCCCGCATCCCAGCCCGTCCACTCGCTGCACGCCTACTTCCTGCGGGGCGGCGACGTGGACGTGCCGATCGAGTACGAGGTCGAGCGCCTCCGCGACGGCCGGTCGTTCACCGCCCGGCGCGTCACGGCCTGGCAGGGCGGTGCGGCGATCCTGGTGCTGTCCGCGTCCTTCCACGCCGGCGGACCGAGCGGCGACCACGAGGCACCGGCGCCGGTCGGCATCCCCGGGCCGGACGACCTCCCGCCCACCCGCTTCGCCAAGCCGGGCGTGCTCGACACGCGGGATGCGTCCTACGACCAGCCGCGGACGCTCCAGCGCCGGCTGTGGTTCCGCGCCGGGTGCGACCTCCCGCCGGAGCTGCACGCCGCCGGCGTCGCGTACGCCACCGACCACGGCCCGTTCGGGGCGGCCCGGCGCATCGTGGACACCGCGGGCGCCGGCCTGTTCGACCAGATGTTCCGGGCCAGCCTCGACCACGCCATCTGGTTCCACCGCCCGCCCCGCATCGACGACTGGGTGCTCTACGACATCGAGGCCGTCACCCACCGCTCCGACCGGATCCTCACCTCCGGTCGCATCGTCGACGGCGCCGGCCGCAGGATCGCCACGGTGGCCCAGGAGATCCTGGCCCGGGCGCCGCAACCCGGCTGATGGCCCGGCGCCACGACCACGACGCGGGCGGCGACGCCGCCGTGCTGGCCGAGAAGCGTGCGCTGCGGGAGGCGACGTGGGACCGCATGGTCGCCGCCGGCGTCGGCCGCTTCCCGGCGCCGCACAACCGGATCCCCAACTTCGTCGGTGCCGAGGCCGCCGCCGAGCGCCTGCGCGCCCACCCGGCCTGGGAGGCGGCCCGCACGGTGAAGGCGAACCCGGACTCGCCGCAGTGGCCGGTCCGCCAGCGGGCCCTCGAGGACGGGAAGGTCGTCTACATGGCGGTGCCCCGCCTTGCCGAGGACGACCCCTTCTTCCTGCTCGATCCCGACGACCTCGCCGACACCCCGCGCAAGGCCTCGAGCATCAAGGGCGCGTCGCGCAGCGCCCGCACGGTGTCGGTCCACGAGCTGGAGACCGTGGACCTCGTGGTGACGGGCTGCGTCGCCGTCGACCGCACCGGTGCCCGTCTCGGCAAGGGAGGCGGGTTCTCCGACCTCGAGTACGCGCTGGCGTGGGATGCGGGTCTGATCGGTCCGGCGACGGTCGTGGCGACGACCGTGCACGACGTGCAGGTGCTGCCCGCCGGCGACATCCCGGTCGCGGCGCACGACTTCCGGCTCGACCTGATCGTGACGCCCGCCGAGGTGATCGAGTGCTCGTCGGGCGCCCGCGCGCCGGCGTCCATCCGCTGGGACCGGCTCACCGACGACAAGGTCGCGGCGATCCCGCTGCTGCGGAGGCTGGCCGAGCGCCGCTCCGATCGGTGAGGCTGTCCCGATGCTCGAGCAGGTCGTCACGGCCCTCGCCGTCGTCGTCGCCCTGGCCCACCCGGTGCCCCAGATCGTGCGCGTGCTCCGCACCCGCTCGGTGGCAGGCGTCTCCGGCTCCACGACCTGGCTCGGCTGCGCCATCAACGCGGCGTGGGTCAGCTACGGCGTCGCACGCGGGCTGGTCCCGGTCGCGGTGCTGTCGAGCGCCTACGTCGTCGGGTACGTGGTCGTGGCCGTCCTGCTCGTGCAGCGCGGCAACCGCCGTGGCATCGGCACCGGCCTGCTCGCCGCCGCGGCGCTCGCCGGGCTCGTGCTCGTCGGCGGCTGGGGGGCGCTCGGCACCGTGCTGGCGCTGGCGGTCCTGCCCCAGTTCCTGCCGCAGGTGGTGGAGGCGTGGACGGCCGACGACCTCACCGGGCTGGCGCCCGGCACCTACCTGATCGCCGTCCTGGACGGGGTCGTCTGGGGCGGGTTCGGCGTCGTCGCCGGCGACCGGCCGCTCATGCTCTACGGCGTGGTGATGTGCACCGTGGCGGTCGCCGTCCTGATCCCCCGGCACCGGTGGCAGGCCCGCCAGGTCGCGGCACCGCTCCGCGTCGACCCCGGCATCGGACCGGTCGCCGGCTGAGGCCGCGGCGGCACCGAGCGGGCCGGGATCGGCCCTGCCCGCGCCGCCCCCGACCCGACCGGCGACCCGTGTTGTCCCTCCCGCGGAGGGGCGTGCACGATGGGCCGTCGTGGACGCGACCCGCACCGAGGACGACGTCGCCGTCCCCCCGGCCGGACTCGGCACGGTGGTGCTGGCCGCATGGCCGCTGCTCCTGTCGATCCTGCTGCTCATGGTCGGCAGCGGCCTGCAGGGCGCCTTGCTCGGCGTGCGCGCCGAACGCGCCGCCTTCGACTCCACCGTCACCGGCCTCGTGCTCGGTCTCTACTACCTCGGGTACGTGGCCGGGTCGGCGTGGGTGCCGGGCCTGATCCGCGACGTCGGCCACATCCGGGTCTTCGCGGCCCTGGCCTCGATCGCGTCCGCAGCGGTGGTCGTCCACGGCGTGTGGGTGTCACCGGTGCCGTGGATGCTGCTGCGCTTCGTCACCGGCGTCTGCGTCGCCGGCCTGTTCATCGTCAGCGAGTCGTGGCTCACCGACGTGTCGACGGCGACCACCCGCGGCTCGCTGCTCGCCGTCTACAACTCGGTGGTCACCGGGGGCCTGGCCGTGGGCAGCCTCCTGCTCAACGTGGCCGACGTCTCCGGCGTCGTGCTTTTCGTGATCGGCTCGGTGATGCTGTCCCTGGCCGCGGTGCCGGTGGCCCTCGCCCCCCATCAGGCCCCGCCGCCCCGGGAGCACCAGCCCCGGACGGTGCGCGAGGTCGTGCGGTCGGCTCCCCTCGGCGTGACCGGCGTCGGTCTCTCCGGCTTCAGCACGGGAGCGGCGCTGGGGTTCGGTGCGGTGTACGCGACCCGGGCCGGCTTCGGTGTGAGCGGTGCCTCGCAGTTCGTCGCCGCGCTGCTCGTCGGCGCGGTGCTCGGGCAGCTCCCGCTCGGCCACTGGTCGGACCGGACCGACCGCCGCTTCGTGCTCGCCACCGCCGCGCTGCTCGTCACCACCGGTTCGGTCGTCGGCGTGGTGGCCACCCTCGGGGACAGCTTCGGCCTGGCGCTCCTCGCCGCGCTCGTCATCGGCGCCGGCGCGTTCTCGCTCTACGGGCTGTCGTTCGCGCACGTCGCCGACTACGTCGATCCCTCGGCCATGGCCGCCACCGGCGCCCGCCTCATCACGTTCAACGGCCTCGGCGCGGCGACCGGCCCGTTCGTCGCCGCCGCCGCCATCAGCACGGTCGGTCCCGAGGGGATCTTCTACGTGCTCGGCGCCATGACGCTGCCCTTCGTCGTGCACGTGCTGTACCGGCTCACCCGACGGTCGGCCGTGAGCAGCGACCGGCGCGCGCACTACACCCCGCTGGCGACCTCGGCGACCGTCGCCGCGGTCGACGACCTGGCATCCCAGGTGAGCGGCGTCGAGGTGGCGGAGCGGCAACCGTCCCGCCGCCGGCGGGTGCCCCGCCCACGACCGAGGCGGACGTGAGCGCCCGGCGGGCGATGCGGGACGGCGTCGCCGACGTCGCCCCGATGCTGATCGGCGTCGTGCCCTTCGGCCTGGTCGCCGGCGCCGCGCCGATCGCCGCCGGCATGGACGTGGCCCAGGCGATGGGCATGTCCGCCCTCATGTTCGCGGGCGCCAGCCAGCTGGCGGTCGCCGAGGTGCTGGGCAGCGGGGGCAGCGCGGCGGTCGCCGTGGTCACGGCCCTGATCATCAACCTGCGCATGGTCCTGTACTCGGCGTCGCTGGCCCCGGCGCTGGCGGGCGAGACGCTCGGGCGGCGCCTGCAGATGGGCTACTTCCTGGTCGACCAGGTGTACGCCCTGTCGGTGATCCGCTGGGACGGGACCGACGACCGCCGCCTGCGCCTGCCCTACTACATGTCGATGGCCGTGCTGCTCTGGGTCGTGTGGCAGGTGACGACCGTGGTCGGTGCGCTGGTCGGTGCCCGGCTGCCGGACGAGATCCCCCTCGACTTCGCCGTCCCGCTCGTCTTCCTGGTGCTGCTCGTGCCCGTGCTGGAGAAGCGGCCCTCGCTCGTCGCGGCTGCCGTGGGCGGGTCCGTCGCCGTGGCGGCCGCCGAGCTGGGTGCCGGGCGGCTGGCCATCGTCGCCGGCGCCGTCTGCGGCATCGTGGCCGGCGCCGCCGTGGACCGACCCGACACCACGATCCCCGAGGTGCCGGCGTGACCACGACCTGGATCGTCATCGTCGTGGCCGCCGTCGGCACGTTCGTCCAGCGGACGTCGTTCCTCGTGTTCGCCGACCGGCTGGCCGAGGTGTCACCCCGGGCGCAGCGGGTCCTGCGCCAGATCCCCGCGGCCGTCCTCGCCGCGCTGGTCGTCCCCTCGCTGGTGCGACCCGGGGGCGACCTCGACCTGTGGCAGCCGCGCCTGCTCGCCGGGGTCGTGGCGGCGCTCGTCTCGTGGCGGACCCGGAACGTGGGCCTCACCCTCCTCGTCGGCATGGCCGTGCTGGTCCTGGTCGAGCAGGTCGCCTGACCGGACGCTGCAACGCGCGTTGCCAACTTGGCAGGATGGGCCGGTGACCACGATCGATCCCCCCGTCACCATCGACCTGCGCGACCCCGACTTCTGGCGGCTGCGCCAGCACGACGCCTGGACGTGGGCCCGCGCCAACGACCCGGTGCACTGGGACGAGGGCTCCCAGCTGTGGGCCATCACCAAGCACGCCGACGTCCAGCACGTCGAGCGCCACTCGGAGATCTTCTCGTCCCTGCGGACCTACCGGCTGAACGAGACGCCGACCGAGTCCAACATGATCGCCAACGACGATCCCCGCCACCTGCAGCAGCGCCGGCTCGTCAACCGGGGCTTCACCCCGAAGGCGGTCCGCGAGCAGTCGCACCAGTTCGAGTCGATGATCGACGACATGGTCGACCCGCTCACGCCGCAGGGTCGCTGCGAGGTCGTCGACGCCATCGCCGGCCAGCTCCCCGCCCGCTTCACCTGCAACCTCCTCGGCCTGCCCGAGGACGAGTGGCGCACGGTGAAGAGCTGGTCCGAGCGCCTGATGCGCATCGACTCGGTGATGATCGACCAGGAGGCCATGGGCGGGCTCATGGCAGCGACCATGGAGATCTGGGGCATGGTCGAGGCCAAGGTCACCGACCTGCGCGGCTGCCCGGCCACCGGGCTCATCTCCACCTGGGCCAACGCCGAGATCGAGGGCGAGCAGCTGTCCCAGGACACCATCTTCAACGAGGTCGGCCTGTTCGTCGCCGGCGGCGCCGAGACCACCCGTACCGCCATCGCCCACGGGCTGCGCACCTTCTGCGAGCACAACGACCAGTGGGAGCTGCTGCACCGCCAGCCCGAGCTGATCCCCTCGGCCGTGGACGAGGTCATCCGCTGGGTGACGCCCCTGAACAACATGTTCCGCAAGGCCACCCAGGACGTCGAGCTGCGAGGCCGCACCATCAAGGCCGGCGACCGGATGGCGCTCGTCTACCCGTCGGCCAACCGGGACGAAGAGGTCTTCGAGGACCCCTTCACCTTCGACGTGACCCGCTCGCCGAACCCCCACGTGGCCTTCGGCTACGGCACCCACTTCTGCCTCGGCGCCAACTTCGCGCGGCGCGAGCTGGAGATCCTCCTGGCGAAGCTCACCAGCGAGTGGACGAACCTGCGGGTCGAGGACGAGATCGACGTGGAGCCGAACATCTTCGCCCCGGCGGTGCGCTCGTTCGGGCTCGCGTTCGACGCCCGCTGAGGACCCCGCCGACGTTCGGAGGCGCAGCCCGACGGCGCTACCGTCGGAGGTGATGCCCCCGGTCCACGCCTCCGAGACGTCGCCGACGCCGACGATCACCCCCGACACGACGATCGACCCCACGACGGGCGACGGCGACCACGACCGCTACGCGCACATCTGCCGCAAGGAGGACGTGACCCGGGCCTACATCACCGGCGAGGCCATCGAGGCGCTGTGCGGCAAGAAGTGGGTGCCCACCCGGGATCCCGACCGCTACCCGGTGTGCCCCGCCTGCAAGGAAGCGATCGGCAAGATCCGCAGCTCCGGCGAGAACTGAGATGGATCAGTCGAGGCGGCGGAGCTCGCTGCGGTAGCGGTGGCCCCGCTCGCGGTAGAACTCGGCCGACTCCTTGATCATCGCCGGGTCGACCGAGTCGAGGCGCAGCTTCGCCGGCACCCCGAGCGCCATGGCCCCGGTCGGGACCTCGAAGCCGCCGTTGCAGACGGCGTTGGCGCCCACGAGCCCGCCGGTGCGCACGATGGCCCGGTGGAGCACGACGCTCCCGGAGCCCACGAGGGCGTCGTCCTCGATGATGCAGCCCTCGAGGTGGACGATGTGGCCGATCACGCAGCCGCTGCCGATCCGGGTGGGGGACCACTCCGTGGTGTGGATCACCGAGCCGTCCTGGATCGACGTGCGCTCGCCGACCGTGATCGGCCCGCTGTCGCCGCGCAGGACCGCACCCGGCCAGATGGTGGACTCCGAACCGATGGTGACGTCGCCGATGACGACCGCGTCGGGGTGGACGAAGGCGTCGTCGGCGATGGTGGGCTCGAGGTCGCCCAGGGCGTAGACGGGCATCAGATCTCCTTGGCGAGCGCGAGGGCGTCGTCGGGGGTCAGGTCGGTGCGGCCCACGAGCCAGCAGGCGATCGGGGCGGCGATGCGCTCGGACGCGTGGGCGGCCACGCCGGCGAGCTCGAGCAGCGTGTCGACCTCGGCCTGGGTCGGGGCCGGCAGGCCGAGGCGCTCGGCGTAGGCCGCCAGCCACTCGGCTGCGGTGCGGTCGTCGGGGTCGCTCATGGCCGGCCATCCTCGCAGCGCAACGTCGTGCGGGCGAGCCACGGGACGGGCCGGCCCCCGCTCCGGGCCTGACTGCCCCTGCCCGCCTGGAGCCAATAGCGTCGCCCGCCGTGCCACGTCCCCGTCGTCCCGTGCTCGCGCTCCTCGCGCTGGCCCTCGTCGCCGCCGCCTGTGGCGACGACGACGGTGCCGCAGCGCCCGCCGGCGGCGACGACGACCGCCTGGTGGTCGTCACCACCGTCAGCCCGATCACCTCCATCGCCGCCGACGTGATCGGTGACCTCGCCCGGATCCGGGGCGTCGTCCCGGAGGGCACCAACTCCCACACCTTTGAGCCGTCCCCGTCGGTCTCGGAGGTGCTGGAGGCGGCCGACGTCGTCTTCGCCAACGGCCTGCAGCTCGAGGAGCCCACGCTCGCCCTGGCCCGCGACGTGGCCGGTGACGCCACCATCGTCGAGCTCGGCGACCTGATCGTGAGCCCCGACGAGTACGTCTACGACTTCTCCTTCCCGGAGGACGAGGGCAAGCCCAACCCGCACCTGTGGACCGACCCGACGATGGCCAAGGGCTACGCCCGCCACATCGCCGAGACGATGAGCGACGTCGACCCCGGCAACGCCGAGGCCTACGAGGCCAACCGCGCGGCGTTCGACGAGATCGTGGACGACCTCGACGAGGCGCTGCGCTCAGCACTGGACACGGTGCCGGAGCAGGACCGCAAGCTCGTCACCTACCACGACGCCTACGCCTACTGGGCCCGGTCCTACGGCTGGACCGTGATCGGTGCCGTGCAGCCCGAGGACTTCGGCGACCCGTCGCCCCGGGCCGTCGCCGACCTCATCGACCAGATCCGGGCCGAGGACGTGCCCGCCGTGTTCGGCTCCGAGGTCTTCCCCTCGCCCGTGCTGGAGACCATCGCCGCCGAGACCGGTGCCGAGTACGTCGCCGACCTGCGCGACGACGACCTGCCCGGCGCCCCCGGCGACGACGACCACAGCTGGCTGGCGCTCATGCGCTCGAACTACTCGACGATCGTCGAGGTCCTGGGCGGCGACCCCGCCGCCCTCGACGAGCTCGAGCTGCGCCGGGTCGGACCGGATGCCGCGGAGTACCCGCAGTGAGCCAGCGGTAGCGTCGACCCGGTGACCGCGCTCCTCTCCCTCGAGCGGGTCCGGGCGGGCTACGGCGACGGCGCCGTGCTCGTCGACGTCGACCTGCAGGTCGACGCCGGCGACTTCGTCGGCATCGTCGGGCCCTCCGGATCGGGCAAGTCGACGCTGCTGCGCGTCCTGCTCGGCAGCGTCACCGTCGCCGGCGGCCGGATCGAGCGCGCCGACGGCGTCCGCCTCGGCTACGTGCCGCAGGTGGAGCAGATCGACTGGGACTTCCCGGTCACCGTCGCCCAGTGCGTGCTGATGTCCCGTGTCCGGGGCCGCATCGCGCCCTGGGCGTCGCGAGCCGAGAAGGCCGACGTGGCCCGGGTGCTCGAGCGCCTCGGCATCGGCGACCTCGCCGGCCGGCACATCCGGGCGCTGTCCGGCGGCCAGCAGCAGCGGGTGTTCCTCGCCCGCGCCATGCTCGCCGAGCCCGACCTGCTGCTCCTCGACGAGCCGACCTCCGGCGTCGACGTCCGCACCCGCCACGAGATCCTCCACCTGCTGGGCGAGCTCAACGAGGCCGGCCTCGGCATCGTCCTCACCACCCACGACCTCAACGGCATCGCCGCCCACCTTCCGCGCCTGGTCTGCCTGAACGGGCGCGTCATCGGCGCCGGCCCGCCCCACGAGGTGCTGGTGCCCGAGGTGCTCGAGGCCACCTACGGCTCGCCCATGGAGGTGCTCGAGCACGGGGGCATGCGGGTCGTCGTCGACACCCCCATCGACGCCCAGATCCTGCAGATGCGGGACCGCAGCGCGTGATCACCCTCGACGAGCTGCTCCGGCCCTTCGGGTTCGAGTTCTTCCAGAACGGGCTCGTGGTGGCGACCGTCGCCGGCGCCCTCTGCGGCCTGATCGGCGTCTACGTGGTGCTGCGCTCCATGAGCTACATCGGCCACGGCCTGAGCCACGCCATCTTCGGTGGCTTCGCGGTGTCGGCGCTCGCCGGCGTCAACGTGTTCCTCGGCGCCGGCGTCTGGGGCCTGGCTTCGGCGCTGGCCGTGTCGTCGGTGACCCGGCGACGCCCGATCGGCTCCGACGCCGCCATCGGCGTCATCACCACCGCGTCCTTCGCGTTCGGGCTCGCCGTCCTCCAGCTCGGTGGGGGCGCCGACGTCGACGCCGACGCCGCGCTCTTCGGCAACGTGCTCGGCGTGACGCGCGGCGACGTGTGGATCGTCAGCGGCGTCACCCTCTTCGCGGTGGCGGTCATCGTGCTGCGCTACCGGGCCCTGCTGTTCGTCACGTTCGACCCCGAGGTCGCCGAGGCCTCGGGCGTGCGGGTCCCCCGCATCGACGCGCTGCTGATGCTCGTGCTCGCCGCCTCGATCCTGGCCACCATGAACGTCATGGGCGTCACGCTCATCGCCGCCGCCCTCGTCGTGCCCGCCGTCGTCGCCCGGATGATCACGTCGTCGTTCTCCACCATGCTGTGGCTCTCCGCCCTCATCGGCGCGGTCTGCGGCTTCGTCGGGATGAACCTCAGCTACCACCTCGACGTGGCGTCGGGCCCCACCATCGTCCTGGTGGGCGGAATGTTCTTTGTGTGCGCATTGGCGGCCACCGGGGTGCGCGGAAGGACCCGCCTCGCCGGGGTCAGCGCCCACTGACCGGAGGTAGCGTCCGCCCATGGACTCCCCGCGCACCAAGCGCATGCTCGAAGCGGTGCTCGGCGTGCCGGTCACGACCGGCAACAAGATCGACGTCCTGAAGAACGGGGACGAGATCTTCCCGGCGATGCTGGCGGCCATCGACGCCGCCGAGCGGTCCATCGACTTCCTGACCTTCATCTACTGGAACGGGGACATCGGCCAGCGCTTCGCCGACCACCTCTCCGCCAAGGCCAAGGCCGGCGTGCGGGTGCGCGTGCTGCTCGACGCCGCCGGCGCGTGGGAGCTCGACACCGGTGTCGTCGACGCCATGGACGACGCCGGCTGCGACGTGCGCTGGTTCCGCCCCATCAAGGCGCGCGGCGCCCTCCAGGCCAACAACCGCACGCACCGCAAGCTGCTCGTCTGCGACGAGGAGATCGGGTTCACCGGCGGCGTGGGCATCGCCGACGTGTGGCAGGGCGACGCCCGTGGCGAGGGCGAGTGGCGTGACACGCACTTCCGCGTCACCGGCCCCGCCGTGGCCGGCCTGCGGGGTGCGTTCTTCGACAACTGGGCCGAGACCGGCACCGACCTCGTCGGCGAGGTCGACCGCTTCCCCGAGCTCCCCTGTCCGGGCGACCTCGAGGTGCAGGTCATCAAGGGGGTCGCCGAGGCCGGCAACAGCGACGTGTGGAACCTGTTCCGGGCCCTCATCGACTGCGCCGACGAGCGGATCCGCATCACCACCGCCTACTTCACGCCTGACGAGGAGATCCTCCGTCGCCTCATCGGCGCGGCCGAGCGGGGCGTGAAGGTCGAGGTGCTGGTGCCGGGCCCCCACGCCGACAAGCGCCTGGTGCAGGTGGCGAGCGAAGCCAGCTTCCGCGACCTGCTCGACGCCGGCGTCCAGATCTGCACGTTCCAGCCGTCGATGCTGCACGCGAAGGTGCTCACCGTGGACGGCGCCGTGGCCGTGGTGGGCTCGGCGAACATGAACCAGCGGTCCACCGAGTACGACGACGAGGTGTGCCTCGTGATCTTCGACGAGGCCATGACCGCCCTGCTCGACGGCCACACCGACCAGGACCTGCAGCGCGCCGAGCCGGTGGACCTCGAGGACTGGGAGAAGCGGGGCCTCTTCCAGCGGGTCCAGGAGAAGGCCGTGAAGGTGGTCGACGGGCTGCTCTAGCCCGTCGGCGCCGTCCCTGCGGGGACCAGCACCTGCCACGCCCGTGGCTGCAGGGCGAGGTGCAGGGCCCGCTGGTGCTCGGCCAGCTCGCCGTCGATGTCGGCGTCGATGGTGCCGGCGGCGTGGACGCTGGCGCGGCGGCCCGTCCACCGGTGCGCCCGGTCGGTCTCGGTGAGGCCGTCGCGCATGGCGGCGCGCACGAGGCCGATGCGGTCGCGCGGCTCGACCGGCTCGACCACGACGACGTCGATGGTGCCCTCGGTGGTGTCGACGAGCTCGACGCCGCCGCCCATGCTCGGGCCCAGCAGGAACAGGCAGGCGAGCAGCGGACCGTCCCACACGACCTCGTCCTCGACGGTGACGCGCATCGCCACCGACCCGCCGGTGGCGCCGGTCCACGCCGTGGCCGCCGGGTAGGCGAAGCGCTTCAGGGCCGGCTTCCAGCGCTGGGCGGCGCGGGCGGAATCCACGCCCATGCCGAGGTGGAGGTTGTTGGCCACGAGCTCGCGGTGGGTGCCGTCGTCGCGCAGCTCGATGGCGTCGACGGCGCGGGGCCGGCCGCCCAGGACGACGTCGGCGGCCTCCTGCGGGTCGAGGGGGATGTCGTGGTTGCGGGCGAAGTCGTTGCCCGTGCCGAGGGGGATGATCCCGATCGGGTCGTCCGTCCGGCCGAGGGCGTCGAGCGTCTGGAGGGCCAGGTGGAGCGAGCCGTCACCGCCGGCGATGACGAGCTGCTGCTCGGTCGCGCCCCGCACCAGGTCCTCGAACTCCTCCGGCTCGCTGGTCCAGCGCAGCTCGGTGGGGGCGTGCTCGGCCAGGCGGCTGACGGCGAGCGCCACGTCGCGGCGCGAGGTGCTGCCCGCGCTGTCGTTGGCGAGCACGAGGTGGGGGCGGGGTCCGGACATCCGGTGGCGATACCCCTCGTCCGGCCCGGCCAGTCAGCGGCGGCTGACGACGTCGCCCGGGCGGACCTCGCCGTCGACGACCACCTTGGCGTTGACGCCACGGAGCCGCAGCGCCCGACCCTCGGGCGAGTTCACGAACCGCATGGCGTCACGGCCGAACCGGTCGGCGAACTTGGCGCACCCGGTGTGGGGCTGGTCGGTGATCTCGACCGTGGCGGTGCCGATGGCGAGGCGGGTGCCCGCCGGCAGGGCGGCCTCGGACAGGTCGAGGTCGACGTAGAGCTGGTCGCCGGCGAGGGGCACGCGGTCGTCCGTGCCGGCGAGCAGCCGGGCGGCGCGCCACGACATGATGTTCAGCTGCATGTCCGGGTGGGGGCTCCGGTCGGGGGTCCGCTTGCTCGGCCGCTGCGACCAGGTGTCACCCACGAGCCCCTCGACGCACGACAGCTCCCCGACGTCGAGCACGAGGCGCCGGTCCAGCCCGGGGCGGCAGACGACGAGCTCCAGCACGCCGTGGTCGGTGGGGGCGGCGCGGAGGTGGTCGAGGCTGGCCTCGAGCTCGGCCAGGGTGCGGTGCCCGCCGGCCGGCGGGGCCGGCAGCCGGTCGCTGATGGACGTGGGACGGGTCGGCGCCGGGGCGTGGGGGCGGGTGGGCGCGACGGGGTCGTTCATCGGTGCAGCTCGCGGTGCTCGGCCACGACCCGGTCGATGACCGCCCGCAGCACGTCGGACACGAGCCCCTCGTCGAGCGCGTGCTCGGCCGCCAGCCGGCGGACCTTGGCGTCGATCTGGGCCTCGCGGATGGAGTCCTGGGCCGGCAGGCCGCGATCGGACTTGATGTGGCCGACGCGTCGCGTGATGCGGAACCGCTCGGCCAGCAGCTCGACGAAGCGTTCGTCGACCGCGTCGATCTGTCGGCGGAGCACCTCGAGCTCGTCTTCCACCCCCACATGGTGGCCGACGGGCCGGACCGTGGACGACCCGTTCCCGAAGTGGCGGGAACGTGCCCGAATTCCTGGTCAAGGTTCGGGGCGACCCTGCCGAAGCATGGGCCAGAAGGACTACCCGTGACGATCTCCGACCTCCCGCTCCTCGACGTCTCCGACGTGCCCGCCACGTGGCCGGACGACGTCGCCGACCTGACCGACCGGCGTCGGCTCCTGGTCCTGGCGGTGCTCGGGGTCGACGTCGCCCGTCCGGTCGTGGACGTCCTCTTCCGCCCGGCTCCGGGTCAGTCGTCGTCGTCGACGACCAGGCGCTCGGGGGGTCGGGCGCCCAGCACCGACGCCACGTAGTCGGCGAGCGCTTCGTCGTTGCTGACGTGCTCGCCCCGCTGCTCCGACAGGAACCAGCGGTGCTCGAGCAGCTCGTGGAAGAGCTCGGCCGGCTCGAGCCGGTCCGACAGCTCCTCCGGCACGACGGTGTGGGGTCCGTAGACCTCCTCGAGCCAGCGCGCCGCAGCCACGCCGCGCGGGACGTCGCGCCCCTCCACGTCGCTCAGGTGGGCCTGCCACGACGTGATGTCGGCGAGGAAGCGCCGGGCCTGGTTCTCCTGGACGCGCAGGCCGGTGAGGCCCTCCAGCTCCCGGGCGTGGTGCCCCTCCTCGAGCAGCACGGGCCGCATCTCGATGGTCGCGCCGTCGCGGGTCGGGCGCAGGGAGACCTCGGCCACGTCGAAGCCCAGGTCCTCCAGCCGCCGGATGCGACCCTCGATGCGGTGGCGCTGGGACGACGGGAACTCCTCGACGCGGGTCAGCTCCTCCCACAGGGCGCGGTAGCGGGCCACGACGTCGTCGACCGTCGACGCCACGTCGATCTCGTCGATCCGGCCGGCGGCGATGAGGTCGCTCAGGTCGCCGGCGATGTTCGTGCGGGCGATCTCGAGGTCGTGCTCGCGCATGGCGTCGGAGATCGACGGGTGGTGCTCGCCCGTCTCGGCGTCGACCAGGTACGCCATCAGGGCGCCGGCGTCACGCCGGAAGAGGATGTTGTTGAGCGAGCAGTCGCCCCAGAAGAAGCCCTCCAGGTGCAGGCGGGCGAGGAGGATGACGCCGGCGTCGACGAGGCGCGGGCGCAGGTCCATGCCGGTCGGGTTGCCGAACAGGTAGCGGTAGGGGAGGGCGAAGTCGAGGTAGCGGGTGATCAGCACCGCGCCGAGCGCGTCGCCGTCGGGTGCGACCCGGCCGGTGACGACGCCGACCGCCTCCACCACCGGCAGCCGCGCCTCGGCCAGCCCCCGCAGCAGGTCGTACTCGCGACGGGCGACGGCCTCCTCGGTGGACTTGAGGGCGTAGACCCGACCCTCGTACTGCACGAAGCGCACGACGTGGCGCGACACGCCGTGGGCCATGCGCACGAGGCGGCCGTCGGTGCTCCCTGCGTCCCAGTCGAGCAGGCGCAGGTGCCAGGGCAGGTCGAGGAAGTCGGGGTGCCCCCGCCGGGCGCGGATCTCCAGGTCCGGCACGGGCACCCCGACGGTGCTACGCGCTCTCGGCTTCGCGGTCCTTGGCGACCTCGTCCAGCATCTCGTACTCCTCGCCGGTGTCGACCCAGTCCTCGAACTGGGTGACGCCGAGGGTGTCGAAGCGCTTGCGGAGCCAGCCGTCGTTGGCGTCGAGCAGGCCCAGCTTCTTGCAGTTCGGCACGATCTTGGAGAACAGGAGCTGCTGGAACGGGTCCTGGTTCTTCAGCTCGGGGTCGTCCTGCTTGAAGATGGAGATGGCCTCCTTGACCGGCACGCCGGCCCGCTCCCAGACCTCCTGCTGGAGGAAGCGGTCGCGCATGCGGACGGCGGCCTCGAAGGCGAACTCCTGGCGGTCCATCATCTCCTTGTCGGAGAGGCCCTCGTAGTACTCGCGCAGCGACAGCACGCCGAAGGCCACGTGGCGGGCCTCGTCGGACATGACGTAGCGGAGGAGCTGCTTGAGGAGCGGGTCCTCGGTGGTCTGCATGGCCATGCCGAAGGCGGCGAGGGCGAGGCCCTCGACCATGATCTGCATGCCGAGGTAGGTCATGTCCCACCGGCTGTCGAGGATGATGTCGTCGAGCAGCATCTTGAGGTGGTGGTTGATCGGGTAGTGGCCCGACAGCTTGGTGTCGAGGTACTTGGCGAAGACCTCGACGTGGCGGGCCTCGTCCATCACCTGGGTGGCGGCGTAGTACTTGGCGTCGATCCACGGCACGGTCTCGACGATC
>JAKFET010000293.1:0-3301 GCA_036675575.1 Acidimicrobiaceae bacterium | reverse complement strand
CGGCACCTTCGTCATCGGCGGCCCGATGGGCGACGCCGGCCTGACCGGTCGCAAGATCATCGTCGACACCTACGGCGGCATGGCTCGCCACGGTGGCGGCGCCTTCTCCGGCAAGGACCCCTCGAAGGTCGACCGGTCGGCCGCCTACGCCATGCGCTGGGTCGCCAAGACCGTCGTCGCCTCGGGCCTGGCCCGTCGCTGCGAGGCCCAGGTCGCCTACGCGATCGGCAAGGCCGCCCCCGTGGGTGTCTTCATCGAGACCTTCGGCACCGGGATCGTCTCGGACGAGAAGATCCAGGAAGCCGTCCTGCAGATCTTCGACCTGCGCCCGGCCGCGATCATCCGCGACCTCGACCTGCTGCGCCCGATCTACGCCCAGACGTCGGCCTACGGCCACTTCGGCCGCGAGCTCCCCGACTTCACCTGGGAGTCGACCGACCGGGCCGAGAAGCTGCGGGCTGCTGCGGGCGTCTGACCCTTCAGCACACTCGTCGTTTCACGGTGTTGGAGTCACCGGTTAACCGGTGACTCCAACACGATCTGGGTGTTGCAACACGCAGATCGCCTCAAACTTGCCCAGGTCGTGTGGCCTATGGGGCTGGAGTTGTTGCGTCCAGCGCCTGGAGTACGACGTCCAGCTCCGCCGCGGCGGCCGCATCCTCCGGAGTGCTGCCCGCCAGGGTCGATCGGCTGACGTCGAGATAGACCTCGGCCATGGCGTCGTACAGGGCCGGGGTGAGACCGACCGACGCCTGCGTGGCGGCGATCTGCCGCATCTCCTCCACGAACCGGCCGCTCTTGCTGGCCGCGACGGCCAGCCGGACGGCCGCCCGGCCGACCTCGTCGGGATACGCCACGCGCAGGTCGTCGACGACCGCGTCGAGCACGCCGAGCGCTGAGGCAGCGCGCAACGACTGGGTCCACAGGGCCGTCGTGCCCTTGTAGATCGCGGCGGTGCACATCTTGACCGCCGAGGCGGTTCCCGGCTCCTCACCGACCACACGGCGTGCGAAGCCGTCGGTCGCCAGGTCCGCCAGCTCGGAGGCCCGAGCACCGGAGAGGTAGACGATCGTGTCGCTGCCCGGGCCGGGTGGGCCGCCGCTGATCGCACCGTCCACGAAGTCGAGGCCAGCGTCCTCGACACCCCTCGCGAGCCGGCGTACGAGGTCCGGCGAGATCGCGTTGAGGTCGGCGACCAGCGGGCGGGCCCCGGATTCCGCTGCGGCGGCGAGGATGGCGGAGGCACAGTGCTCCGCCTCGCCGGGCGGGCAGACGCTGACAACCACGGTGCTGGTGGCAACCACCTCGGCGAGCGTGGGCAGGAGGGTCAGGCCGGCTGCGAGTCGTCGGGTGCGCTCGGATCGACCCTCGACGGTCGCGACGACGCGTGCGCCTCCCGTCTCCCACGCGCGACCGAGTGCGGCTCCCATCGCGCCGGGGGAGACGATGCCGACCACGGGTGTGTCCATCGGGCCATTAGAGCAATTCGTGGCAGGAGACGGTGCGGGGCCGGGGCTGTCTGCGCTCGCTGGTTCAATGCGGCCCATGAGCGATGCGCGTCAGGCAGGACAGGATCCGGGGCAGCCCGAGATGCTGCCCGGCCTGCGCGCTGCCGTGGACGACGCCAAGGCCAAGGCGGCGGCGACCCGCAAGCGCAAGGCAGCCGCCTGGGAGCCGGCGGAGACCGACCCCGTCGCTCGGGTCCTCGTCGACATCGCCCTGGCACACCTGGACCGCCCCTTCGACTATGCGGTGCCGCGGGCGATGGCCGAGACAGCCGTGCCGGGCGCGCGGGTGAAGGTGCGCTTCGCCGGCCAGGACGTGGACGGCTACGTCGTCGCGCGTGGTGCCGAGACCGACCACACCGGACACCTCCAGCCCTTGCGACGCGTGGTCAGCGCCGAGCCGGTGCTCGCGCCCGAGATCGTCACCCTCAGTGAGGCGATCGCGCACCGCTACGCCGGCGCCCGCTCCGACGTCCTGCGCCTGGCGGTGCCTCCGCGCCACGCCGCGACCGAGAAGGACGCTTCGTCTCCTGCTCCCGCCTTCGTGCGCGCCACGGGAGATGCCTGGGGGCAGGTCGAGCACGCCGACGCCTTCCTGCGTCGCCTCGCCGAGGGAGGCGATCCGCGCGCCGTGTGGTCCGCGGCTCCGGCCGACGACTGGCCGGCGATGGTCGCCGAGGCCGTGTCGGCGACGTATGCCTCGGGTCGCGGCTCCCTGGTGTGTGTGCCTGATCGGCGCGACGTGTCGCGTGTGGACCGCGCGCTCGCCGCGCTCCTCGGCGAGGGCCACCACGTGACCCTGACCGCGGACGGGGGACCTGCCGCCCGCTACCGCGACTTCCTGTCGGTCTCCCGGGGCACGAGACGGATCGTCGTCGGCACCCGGTCCGCCGCCTTTGCGCCGGTCCACGACCTCGGCCTGGTCGTCGTCTGGGACGACGGTGACGACCTCCACGCCGAGCCGCGCGCCCCCTATCCCCACACCCGCGACGTCCTGCTCATGCGGGCCGAGCAGCAGGGCACGGCGGCGCTGGTCGGCGGCTTCGCTCGCACGCCCGAGGCCGACCTGCTCGTGGTCGCCGGGTGGGCCCATGAGCTGTCGACACCTCGCGTCGAGCTCCGTCGCCGCGCCCGCATCGAGGCCGTCGCTGCCGAGGACCGTGCGGTGGGCACCCGCGTCCCGCGAGCGGCCTACGACGCCATCCGCCGCGGTCTCGAATCCGGCCCTGTCCTCGTCCAGACTCCCCGGGCGGGCTATGCCCCGTCCCTGGCGTGCGAGCAGTGCCGCACCCCGGCGCGCTGCCGCGAGTGCACCGGCCCGCTCACTCTCTCCGGCCCGTCATCGCCACCCCAGTGCCGCTGGTGCGGACACGTCGAGCCGGCCTGGGCCTGCCCCACCTGTGGTGGCCGCGGACTCCGCGCGCCGGTGCGAGGCGAGGCCCGCACCGCCGAGGAGCTGGGCCGGATGTTCCCCGGCACCACCGTGCGCAGCTCGAGCGGCGAGCGGGTGGTGGAGCAGGTCGGCGAGCGCTCCGACGTGGTCGTCGCCACGGTGGGGGCCGAGCCGGTCGCGGTCGCCGGCTACGCAGCGGTGGTCATCCTCGACACCTGGCTCACCCTGGCCCGCGACGACCTCCGGGCGTCCGAGGAGGCGCTGCGCCGCTGGCTCAATGCGGCAGGACTCCTACGACCCGGTGGACAGGTGGTGGCCGTGGGCGACCCGGGCCACCCCGCGCTGCAGGCCCTGGTCAGGTGGGATCCTGCGGGCTTCGCGCGGCGGGAGGCCGAGGAGCGGG
>JAKFET010000012.1:0-3329 GCA_036675575.1 Acidimicrobiaceae bacterium | reverse complement strand
AGGAGCACTACGCCTCGTCGTGGGTGCGGCAGGCCGGGGCCGCCGCGGTCGCACTGCGCTACCACAACGTCTACGGCCCGCTGATGCCGCGCGACACCCCCTACTCCGGCGTCGCGGCGATGTTCCGCTCCTCCCTCGAGCGAGGGGAGGCACCGCAGGTCTTCGAGGACGGCGGCCAGGTGCGTGACTTCGTGCACGTCGACGACGTCGCGCGCGCCAACGTGCTGGCCCTCGAGGCGGTGGCCACCGGGGCCACTCCCCGCTACGCCGCCTACAACGTCTGCTCCGGCTGGCCGGTCACCATCCTCGACGTGGCCACGCGGGTCGCCGAGGGCACGGGACGCGACCTCGCGCCGCAGGTCACCGGGGGCTTCCGGTCGGGCGACGTACGACATGTGGTCGCCTCGCCCGCCCTGGCGACCAGCGAGCTGGGCTTCACCGCGACGGTCCGCCCCGACGACGGCCTGCGCGAGTTCGCGACCGCTCCGCTGCGCGCGTGAGGCCCCGGCCGTGCACCCACCGTTGCGTGCCCGGCGGACCGTCCCTCACCAGCTCGTGTAGGCGAGGTGCTGGACGAGCAGCGCCGACACCACCTGCAGCCCCAGCCCCCAGCGCCGCCAGCCTCCCGGCAGGAGCGCGAGCGAGAGCGTCAGCCACGGCACGAACGGCAGCCAGATCCGCTCCACCTCGCCCTTCGACATCCGGCTCAGGTCGGCGATCGCGACGGCGAGCGCGGCCGCACCCGCCAGCACCGCGACAGTCCGCGCGGGGCCGCGGTGCCGTTGCGCCGCCATGGCCAGGCCCGCGCCCAGCAGCGGCCCGCCAGAGACGAGCAGGGCGCCCAGGTCGCCCCACATCCAGTACGACGCGGGGCGGGTCGCCGCGATGCCGTCCCAGTAGCGGTCGACCAGCACCGGATAGGCCTCCCACCAGGCGAAGCCGAGCGCCCCGAAGCCGAGCACGACTGCCAGCGCGGTCCCGGCAGCTATCGGCAACGGACACCACGAGCGCGCGAGGAACAGCACCGCCAGCGCCAGCAGTCCGAGCAGCGGCAGGCCGTAGGAGCTCATCACGCACCACCCGAGCAGCAGCCCGGCGAGCACGCCCCAGCCGATCAGCCCACCTCGACGACCAGCCGTGGCAGCCAGCGCCAGCGCAGCCAATCCCCACGCCGCGACCGCCGCGAAGACCGCATCGGCCGACACCGCGAGGAAGACCGCAGCCGGCGACAGCACCAGGAACGGCGCGACCAGCCTGGCCATCGACTCAGCTTCCAGGGCGCGCAGCGTCGTCATCGTGGCCAGTGGGATGGTCGCGGCGATCGCGACGACCACCAGCGCCGCGGCGAGGTCGCCACCGAGCCCGAGCCGCACCAGGCCGACGTGGAAGAGCACCGCGCCGGGCGGATGGCCGGCGAGGTGGATGGGCCAGTTGTCCGCGGCCGACTGCGGGATCCGGTCGACGTACTCCCCCAGCATCGCGGGGACGTCGGTGACCTGCCGTGCGGTGACGAGGTACTCGTCGGGGTTCGCCATCACCCGCGTCAGTCCCGCCTCGCCGTCCACCAGCGCGAGGGCGAGCAGCCACCCCAGCCCCACGACGTACGACGCCACCAGCAGGCCGCGCCACGACAATCTGCGGGCCAGGGTCTCGCCCCAGCGCACCCCGGCCGCCGCAAGGAGGACGGCGAGCAGGCTGGCCGGCGCGACCTTCGCGTCGAGGTAGCCGTGGGTGGGCGGCAGGCCGAGCATGTCGCTGCGCGCGTCGACGTCCCAGCCGAGGAGCGGCGGCACGACGAAGGACGCGGCCACGACGGCGACCGCGACCAGCAGACCGACCGTGGCGCGCATGCCGATCAGCCTATGGACGCGGAGCGTCCGGGCCCCGCCGGCGGCGGGATGTCACGACTTCGTAAGGACGCAACCCATCGAGTTCGGCGCCTTCCCCTCCTAGCGTCGATGACGTGCCCACCTGCGACCTGATCCTCCCCTGCCGCGACGAAGCGGCCGCCCTGCGCGAGCTGCTGCCACGGGTGCCGTCGACCTTCTCGGTGATCGTCGTGGACAACGGATCTCGCGACGGCACGGCCTCGGTGGCCCGGGACCTGGGGGCCCGGGTCCTCGCCGAGGCCAGGCCCGGCTACGGCGCCGCGGTCCATGCGGGCGTCGAGGCGGCGACGGCGGAGTTCGTGGCGGTGATGGACGGGGACGGATCGTTCGATCCCGAGCAGCTGGGGTTGCTGCTCGATGATGTCGCGGGTGGCCGTGCCGACCTGGCCATGGGGCGCCGTCGGCCGGTCGCTCGCGGCGTGTGGCCGTGGCACGCGCGGATCGGAAACGCATTGATCGCGGCCTGGCTGCGACGCCGGATCGGGATGACCGCCCACGACATCGCGCCGATGCGGGTCTGCCGCCGCCAGCCGCTGCTCGACCTCGGCCTCCAGGACCGGCGCTTCGGCTATCCCGTCGAGCTGCTGCAGGCCGTCACCCGTGCCGGCTGGCGGGTGAGCGAGCACGACGTGGACTACCACCCTCGTGCCGCCGGCACCCGCTCCAAGGTGTCCGGCTCGGTCGTCGGCACCGCCCGCACCGCCCGGGACTTCGCGCGGGTGCTGCGGGAAGGAGCCCGGGCATGAAGGTGCTGCTCGTCGCCAAGGCCCCCGTCGCGGGCCAGGTGAAGACCCGGCTGGGTGCGCGAATCGGTGCCGAGCAGGCCGCCGGGCTGGCCGCGGCGGCACTCCTCGACACCATCCACGCCTGCCGCGCCGCCGGCGCGGAGGGCCACCTGAGCCTGGCCGGAGACCTGCGCGACGCCGTCCAGGGGGACGCGATCTCGGCCGTGCTCGAGGGCTGGACGATCACCCCCCAGCGCGGTGACGGCTTCGCCGAGCGCCTGGTCGCTGCCCACGAGGACGCCGGCCCAGGCCCGGTCGTCCAGATCGGCATGGACACGCCGCACGTCACTGCCGCGGCCTTGGCCGCCGTCGCCGAAGGCCTCACCGAGCACGACGCCGTACTGGGACCCGCCGTGGACGGCGGGTGGTGGGCGCTCGCGCGCCTCCACCCCGACGTCGTACGGCATGTGGCGGAGGTGGAGATGTCGGCGCGCAGCACGTTCGCCGACACCCACCGGGCCCTGGAGAGAGCCGGCTGCCGGGTCGGGCATGCCGCCGCGATGACCGATGTCGACACGGTCGCCGACGCCGACCTCGTCGCCGCCCTCGCACCCGCCACCCGCTTCGCGCAGGCCTGGCGCAGTGTCTGCCTGGAAGAGTCCCGATGATCGACCAGTCGTTCACCGAGGTCTTCGCGAGCGCCCTGGGCGGCTCG
>JAKFET010000134.1:0-3344 GCA_036675575.1 Acidimicrobiaceae bacterium | reverse complement strand
CGATCCCAAGGTGGTCGACTCGCTGGTCCGCAGCCGCAGCACGCCGGCCGGCTCGCCGCTGCGCCACCTCACCCCCCGCGAGCTCGAGGTGCTGGCGGAGATCGCATCCGGCAAGAACAACGGCGCCATCGCCGAGGCCCTGGTCCTCTCCGGCGGGGCGGTCGAGAAGCACATCCATTCGATCTTCTACAAGCTCGGCCTGACCGAGGAGGCCGCCGTGCACCGCCGGGTGGCTGCCGTCCTGCTGTTCCTCGCCGAGCTGCCGCCGACGGGGTAGCGCCGGACCGACGGGGTCGATCAGCCGAGGGACCCGGCGCGACGGATGCGGCCGGTAATCCGCGTGCCGTGTCCCGGCAACGACCACACCTCGATCGACCCCCGCACCGCAGCCAGCCGGTCGGCCATGTTGCGCAGGCCCCGACCACCGGTCGCTGCGGGCGGACCGAAACCGGCACCGTCGTCTCGGACCTCGAAGCGGAGCCAGTCCTCGTCGGCCTCGAGCCTGACCTCGGCGGTGGCCCCCGGGCCAGCGTGCTTGCCGGCGTTCTGCAGCGCCTCGACGCAGCAGAAGTACACCGCGGCCTCCACCTCCTCGCGGAACCGTCCGACCCGGCCCGCCTCGACCGTGGTGGGGAGGGCGGCCCGGTCGGCGGCCGCCCGGAGCGCCTCGCCGAGACCGCGATCCGTCAGCAGCGGCGGGTGGATGCCGTGCGCCAGCGCCCGCACCTCCTCGACGGTGGCGAGCACGTCCGCTCGCGCCTCGTCGAGCATGCCGAGGGCCCGTTCCACGTCGGTCTCGCCGATGCGCTGGATCAGGCGGAGCTTCACGGCGAGCGCGACCAGCTGCTGCTGGGCGCCGTCGTGCAGGTCCCGCTCGATCCGTCGGCGCTCGGCGTCCCCGCCGACCAGGAGGAGGCGGTCGCGCGCCGGCCGGAGGAGCAAGGCCGTCGCCGCTCCCGCGAGCAACGACAGCACGAGCACCGAGCGCTCGTCCCCCGCCGGCAACCGACGGCGGCCGACGAAGGGCTGGGTTGTGTCGATCACGTCCGCCTCCAACGGGCGGCGCTCCCAGGTCCCCAGCCACCCGGTGCAGGATCGTACCCCCGGCCCGATCCGGCGCCGGGCGCCGAGCTCGCAGTCCCCCTAGGACACCGTGAACGTCTGCTTCATGCCGAGCTCGTAGTGGGACTTGCCGTCGGGGCCGGGGATGAAGCAGAGCACGGCGTAGGTGCCGGCCGTGAGGTCCTCGACGTTGAGGAAGGCGCTGTCGCCCGGGGAGGCGAACGTGCTGCCGACGTCCTGGGCCTGCTCGTCGGACGGCTCCTCGTCGCTGGCGAGCAGCTCGTCGAGGTCGACGCCGTCACCGAGGCGGGCCATGAACATCTCGTGCGCCGCCTCGCCGTCGTTGGCCAGGCGGAACGAGGTCGGGCCCGCAGGCACTTCGGCGGGGATCCCCTCGAAGGCGAAGTCGACGGCGGAGACCTCGATCACCTGGGCACCCTCGAGCGGCTCCGTGGCCGCTTCCTCCTCCTCGCCCTCGTCCTCCTCATCGCCGATGCCGCACACCTCGGCCTCGTACTCCTCGATCGGACCGAGGTTCTCCTCCACCGTCGGGTCCGAGAACGCCTTGCCGACGTCGCCGTCGGCCGCGATGAAGGCATCGACCACGACGCCCACCTGGTCGGCGATCTCGGGGGGCGCCGCGGCGCGGAGGGCCTCGAGCTGCTCCGCCCCGGGGAAGTCCTCCTGCTCGTCGAGCTCGGCGGCCTTCTCGCAGTACTCCTGGGCCTCGGCCGGGACGGCGACCTCGTTCCCGCCCTCGCAGTTCTCGCCCTCCCAGTCCTCGATGGCGGTCATGCGCTCCTCGACCTCCGGGTCGCCGAAGACCTTCCCGAAGTCGCCGTCGGCCTCGATGATGGCGTCGGCCACGAAGTCGACGTCCTCACCGATCTCGTCCGGGCGCACCTCCTTGATGCGCTCCATCTGCTCGGCGGTCGGCGCGCCCTCCTGGCTGTCGAGCTCGGCCGTGGCCTCGCAGTACTCCTCGAAGTCACCGGCCCCCTCCGCCTCGGCGACGGTGGTGGTCGTGTCGTCGGCTGCAGCCTCGGTGTCGTCGTCGTCGCCGCAGGCGACGGCGAGCAGGCCGAACGCGCACAGGGCAGCGACAGCCTTCACGCGACGGGCGAGGGTGTTCGTGGGCATGGGTCCTCCAGCAGGGCTACGTCCGCTCCATCCACCCACACCCCTGGTGGCGGCCACAGCCCGCTGGCACGACACTCGGGGGTGGTGCCAGCCCCACCCCGCCCTGGTCGATTCGCGTCCCCGACGTGCGCCCGTCAGTGGTCGGGCGCGACGTAGGTGCCGAGGGTGCCGCAGCAGCCGAGGTCCCGCTCCCGCCCCGGCGGGTCGAGCCGGTGCACCGAGGCGTCGCGGAGGTGGGCGCTGTCAGCGGCGGCGATCGCCCGCAGGTGCGCGTCGGTGCGACCGGCCGCCGCCTTCGGGCCGTGCGTCCAGCGCTCGCGCCAGGTGTCGTGGTGCACCGACACGAGCTCGGCGGCGCGGTCCAGGAAGGCGTCGAGCGGGGCCCGGTACCCGGACCCGAGTGCGGTCCGGATGTCGTTGAAGGCGAGCACCGCTGCGTCACGCCGCCGGTCGGCGGCGCTGGGATCACCGGCCGTCGTGCGGGCACCGTCGGGGAGCGTCGCAGCCGCGAAGTAGCGGTCCCGGTCGGCCAGCACGTCGGGCGACTGCACCACGACCATGTCGCCGGCCTCGGGCAGGCCCCGGTTGGCCATGACGACGAGGATCTCGAGGTCGCCGCTGTCGTTCACCAGCCGGTGGATGGTGCCGGGCGTGAACCAGACGAGGGCGCCGGGCTCGAGCGACGTCTCGGCGAACCCGTCGCCGCTGACCGTCTGCACGCGCCCCTTCCCGCGCACGACCCAGTAGGCCTCGGTGCACACCGTGTGGAGGTGGGGCGTTCCGCCGGCGAGGCCGTCGGGCGCGACGGAGTCGTACACCCGCAGGTGCGTCAGCCCGACCGCGCCGGGCAGCGGGGGCAGCTCAGCCGGCGCCACGGCTGCGCACGTAGTCGTCGTGGGCGGCGGCGACCCGGTCGGCGTCCCAGGTGCCGTCGTGGACGACAACCCGGTAGGCGAACGACAGCGGCTCGCCGGCTGCGACCGCCAACGGGTCGTCCCAGAGGAAGGCGGCGTTCACGAAGTTCGACCAGCCCTCGTCGCCGTAGGTGGCGGCCCGCGTGCTGGCGTACCACGGCACCGGGTGGCGGGGGCTGTCCGGTGCCGAGAGGAACGCCACCCCGACCGGGCGGTAGGCGTCGCCGG
>JAKFET010000283.1:0-21222 GCA_036675575.1 Acidimicrobiaceae bacterium | reverse complement strand
CTCGACCAGGGCCGCAACGCCCACACCGGCTCAGGGCGCGACCTCATGAACGACCCCAAGGTCATCGAGCTCTACCTCGGCACGCTCGCCCGGGCGAAGTAGCCAGCCACGCGGAAGGGCCCCGGCATCGCTGCCGGGGCCCTCTCGGTGTTCGCTGCGACGACGGGCTCAGCCCGCCGTCACGGGGTCACTTCCCGGCGTCGAAGTTCTCGCCGAGGGCGTTGCCCATGTTGCCGTCCACGCCGTAGACGGCCTTGTCCTGCGGGCCGATGCCCTGCTCGACCATCAGGGAGATGATGCGGCTGGACTCGTCGAAGCCGATGACGACGATGGCCTCGGGGTCAGCCGTGGCGATCTGGCCGACCTCGGCGTCGAAGGTCTGGGCGGCGGGGTCGTAGACCACGCCCTCCACGACCTCGGCGCCACCCTCTTCGAGGGCTGCGGTGAGGTCCTCGAGCAGGCCCGTGCCGTAGTCGTCGTCGAGGGCGAGCACACCGACCGTGGTGTGGCCGTCGGCGAGGATCAGGTCGGCGAGGGTGCTGCCCTGGAGGATGTCCGAGGGGGCGTTGCGGAAGTACAGGCCCTTGTCGGCGTAGGTGCTGAACGCCTTGGACGTGTTGGCCGGCGAGAACTGCACGACGCCGGCGCCGGTGATCTTGTCGATCACGGTGAGGCTCACCGAGGACGAGGCCGCACCGACGATGAGGTCGACGTTCTCCGAGAGGAGGCGGTCGACCGTGGTGTTGGCCAGGTCGGTGGTGGTGTCACCGGAGTCGCCCTGGGACAGCTCGGCGGGGACGCCGAGGACGCCACCGGCCTCGTTGATCTCGCTGATCGCCAGCTCGGCGCCGGCGAACTCGGGCGGGCCGAGGAAGGCGAGGGAGCCGGTCTCCGGCAGGAGCGTGCCGACCTTGAAGACGCCGTCGCCGGCCCGGCTGCCCTCGACGGGCACCGCGGGGACGTCGGCCGACGCCGGGGCGTTGGCGATGACGAACTCGGTCAGCTCGTCGTCGATGCGGTTGTCGGCACCGAACTCGAGGATGCCGTAGCTCGCCACGGTGGGCTCACCGTTGCCGGAGAAGTCCAGCGGGCCGGAGACGCCGTCGTAGTCGATGTCGGTGCCGGCCTTGACCAGCTCGAGGCAACCGGCGTAGTCGGTGCACTTCTCGCCTTCACGGGTGACCCCGTTGATCTCCGAGGCGTACTCGATGCCGTCGCTCTGGGCGACCTCGACCGCCAGGGCGGAGACGATGATGGCGTCGTAGGTCTCGGGGCCGTAGTTGAAGTCGACGAGGTCGGGGTCGACCTCGAGGAGACGGTCCTTGAAGGCGTCGTCCAGCTCGGCGAGAGGCGTGGTGCCCTTCATGCCGGCGAGCTCACCGTCGCCTTCGCCGCCCTCCGACTCGGACTCGGTGTCGGACTCGGTCTCGGACTCGGTGTCAGCCGCCGTGTCGTCGGTCGTGTTCGTGGCCTCGTCGTCGTCGTCGCCGCACGCGGCAGCCACGAGCGAGAAGGACAGGAACATGGCCGCGAGCAGGCGGAACTTGCCTGGCTTACGCATGTGATGGGTTTCCTTTGTGTTCACCAACAGGGAGGCAGAGAGTACCGGTCCTGCCCTGGGCATGGGGTCGATCGAGGTGAACGCCGGGTTTCGCGTCACCGGCCGGCGCGGTGGGTCCCGAGCCGGGCGAGGTGGCCCTCGGCGTCGAAGGCGACGACCGTGAGGTCGGCGGCGGACCGGTTGCCGGCGGCGTCGAGGGCGAGCGGGCCGCTCGGGCCGGCGTAGGCGAGGTCGGACCCGGCCGCCACGAGCCGGAGGCAGCGGTCGGGGTCCGTGCAGCGGGTTCCCCCGGTGGTGACGTCGGCCATGGCTGCACCGGCGGCCTCGGCGTCGTCGGAGCCGGCAGCGGCCACGGCGAGGGCGGCGACGACGACGGCGTCGTAGGACTCGGCGGCCAGGTCGAGGCCGGCCGCATCCAGGTCGTCGAGGGCCGGGTCGTGCGCCCGCACCCGGTCGGCGAAGGCCGCGTCGGGGGTGGTCACGGGCAGCAGCCCGCGCAGGCACGCCAGGTCGGCTCGGTCGGCCACCAGGTCGCCGAGGCGCTCGCCCAGGGTGCCGTCGGTCCCGTAGACGGCCCGCTCCGCAGGACCCTGGCCGGCGTCGACCAGCGCGTCGACGATCCGAGCCGTCTCGGCCAGCCCGACGAGCACGACGGCGTCGGCCGAGGTGTCGAGCCGCCCCAGCACGTCGGCGCCCAGGTCCGGCGCCGCCGGGTCGTAGTCGGCCCGGGCCAGCACCGACCCGCCCCGCTCCGCCAACCGGGCGGCGAGCGCATCGGTGACGGCCCGGCCGTGGTCGTCGGCCCGGGCGGCGACCGCGACGGTGCGGTGCCCGTCGGCGACCACGAGGTCGGCGAGCGCCGCCCCCTGCAGGGCCTCCGTGGGTCCGGTCCGGAACAGACGGCCGCCCCGGTCCAGGGCGTCGAGGCCGGTCGAGGTGGCGCCCGGGGAGACCAGCAGGGACCCTGCGGACGACACCTGGGGGAGCACCTGCGACGCCGTGGCCGACGCGACCGGGCCGACGATCACGTCGGCGCCGCTCTCGAGGAGCGCGGTCACCGAAGCTGCCGCCGCACCGGCCGAGCCCTCTGCCGAGTCGCCGTGGCGCAGGCCGACCGGCGCGCCCAGCACGCCCCCCGCCGCGTCGAGGTCGGCGACGGCCAGCTGCACGCCCGCCACCGCTGCGGCGCCGAGGAAGGCGAGGTCGCCGGTGCGCGGCAGCAGCGTGCCGATGTCGAGGGCGCCGTCGCGGCCGCCCGGGCCCCGGTCCTCGGCGGCGAGCTCCGGGCCCGGCATCGCCGGATCGCCGTCGGGGAGCGTCGAACCGTCCGGGCACCGGACCTCGACGACCGTGGTGGACGTGGTGGAGGCACGCTCGGCGCGGCCGTCCTCGCCGGCGCTGCAGGCGGCCAGCACCGCGACGGTGGCCAGAACGCCGAGGCTGCGACGGACGGCAGGACGGTGGCGGGGGGCGGGTGCGATGGCAGCGGAGGCTACGGGGCGACCTCAGCGTGCGTTGCGGGTGACGCCGAGGGTTGCGCGGACGCCGACCTGCTCGCCGGTGAGCCGTCGGGACAGCACCCCGGCGATGTGCACGGCGTGCGCCTTGGCCCGGTCGGCCTGCGGCCCGCACCACCCGCGATCCACGGACGCGGCGAACAGCTCGAGCCACCGCTCGAACAGCGCCGGCTCGAACGCGTGCTGCTCGTGGACGTGTTCGTGCGCGCCGAGGATCCGTCCGTCGTAGCCGGGGTCCCCGAGGAGCACGCGGCACCAGTAGTCGATGAGGCGGGGGATGTGGACCGCCCAGTCGACCTCGGCCACCTCGCCGAAGACGGGACCGAGCAGGTCGTCGAAGGCGATCTCCCGGTAGAAGTCGACGACGAGGTCGTGGATGGCGGTGCGGGTGTCCAGGTCCGGCATCGGAACCGATCTTCTAGCGGATGCCAGAACAATAGGCGGCTCGGGGCGTCGAGGGGAAGGAAGCCGGTGCCGGCGCGGGGGATACCCTCGGGGCGATGAGCGGACCGGTCACGTCCCCGGAGGACACGCCGGCCGAGGGCGGGTGCGGCGACACCACGCCCGACCTCGAGCTGATCCCGAGCCGGGAGGCCGAGGTCGGTCGGTTCCGGGTGCGCCGTGCCCTGCCGCGGCGGTCCCGCCGCACCGTGGGCGCCTGGTGCTTCGCCGACCACATGGGCCCGGCCACGGTCACCGCCGCGAGCGGCCTCGACGTCGGCCCGCACCCCCACATCGGCCTGCAGACCGTGACGTGGCTGATCGCCGGCGAAGCGCTGCACCGCGACTCGCTCGGGTCCGAGCAGGTCATCGCCCCCGGCCAGCTGAACCTCATGACCGCCGGTGCCGGCATCGCCCACAGCGAGGAGGCCACGGGCCGCTACGAGGGCGAGCTGCACGGGATCCAGCTGTGGGTCGCCCAGCCCGAGCACACGCGACACGGCCCGCCTGCGTTCGAGCACCACGCCGAGCTGCCGAGGCTCGACGTCGGGGCCGGCACGGCGACGGTGCTGGTGGGGGAGCTGGCGGGATCGGCGTCGCCGGCCCGCCGCGACACGGACCACCTCGGGATCGACCTGGAGCTCCGGGCCGGCACCGCCCACCTCCCGCTCGACCCCGCCCACGAGCACGCCATCGTGGTGCTCGACGGCGACGTCACGATCCACGGGGCGCACGTCGCGCCCGGCGCGCTCGCCTACCTCGGCACCGGCCATGACGAGCTCGCGGTCGACAGCGACGGCCCCGCCCGGGCGATGCTGCTCGGCGGCACGCCCCTCGAGGACGACCTCGTCATGTGGTGGAACTACGTCGGGCGCACGCGCGACGAGGTCGCCGAGGCCCACCGGGCCTGGACCGCACGTGACACCGACCGGTTCGGCGAGGTGCGCTCGCCGCTGGCCCGCATCGACACCGCACCGCCGCCCTGGGGGCGCACCGATGGGTGACCTCGCCGCACTGCGGGCGCAGCTGGCCCAGCTGGGCGAGGTCGTGGTCGCCTTCTCCGGCGGCGCCGACTCCTCGTTCCTCGCCTTCGTCGCGCACGACGTGCTCGGACCGGCCCGCGCCACGGCGGTGACGGCCGTGTCGCCCTCGCTGGCCGGCACCGAGCACGACGACTGCCGCGCGCTGGCGGCCGAGTGGGGGCTGACCTGGCGGGAGGTCGAGACCGAGGAGATGGCCAACGCCGCCTACCAGCGCAACGACCTCGACCGCTGCTTCTGGTGCAAGGACGCACTGATGGACGCCGTCGAGCCCATCGTGGCCACCGCGCGCGCCACCGTGGCGCTCGGCGTGAACCTCGACGACCTCGACGACCACCGCCCCGGTCAGGAGGCGGCCCGTGCACGCGGCGCGGTCTTCCCCCTGGTCGAGGCCGGGTTCACCAAGGACGACGTGCGCGCCGCCTCGCGCGAGCTCGGCCTGCGCACGTGGGACAAGCCGGCGGCGCCGTGCCTGGCGTCGCGGCTGCCCTACGGGATCCCGGTGACCCTCGGTCGCCTGCGCTCGGTGGAGCAGGCCGAGGCTGCCCTGCGGTCGATGGGCTTCCCCGAGCTGCGGGTGCGGCACCACGAGGAGCTGGCCCGCATCGAGGTGCCGGCTGACCGGATCGACGACGTCGTCGCGGTCCGGGACGCCGTCGTCTCGTCCGTGCAGGCCGCCGGCTACCGGTGGGTGGCACTCGACCTGGTCGGCCTCCGCTCCGGGAACCTCAACCCGCCCGGCTGACGCGCTCCTCAGTGCGGCTCGTCCCAGGCGCCGGGTTGGGACAGGAGCGCGGTCACCGACTCCGGCAGGTCGCCCCGGGCGAGGTCGGCGACGGTGACGTGGTCGAGGACCGACCGCAGCGCTGAGCGCACCGCCACCCAGAGGGAGACGAAGGGCTCCTCGCCTCCGTGCTCCGGCAGCTCGTGAGGTCGGATCCCTCGCACGGACGCCAGCGGTCCCTCGAGGGCGCGGATGATGTCGGCGACCGTGATCTCCTCGGCGGGGCGGGCGAGGTTCCAGCCGCCCTCCGGTCCCCTGGTGCTCCGGAGGACGCGGTGGTTCCCGAGCACCCGGAGGATGTCGGGCAGGAACGACGGCGGGATGTCCAGGGCCGATGCCAGGACCTCCGTCTTCACGGCTCGCCCCGGCTCGGTCGCCTCGGCGCGGGTGATCGCGACCACCGTCCGGACGGCGTAGTCGACCTTGTGGGTGATCCTCATCGGCTGCCTCCGGCGGTGGGCGGACGCCCATCTTCGCCGCTGCGAGGCGTGCGCCGAGATCGGAGTTGACAGCCGCCGGGTCCGGTGGCGATGCTTTGACAACAAAGACGACCTGACAAGTCAGGATTACCAAGAAGGAACCATGCGACGCATCTCCCTGACCACCGCTGCCCTGCTGGCCACCGCCCTGCTGGTCGGTGCCTGCAGCGGCGACGACGCCGGCGCCGGGTCCGACGGCGAGACGATCGACATCGTCGGCTTCGCCGTGCCCGAGGCCGCCAACGAGGCGATCGCCGACGCCTTCGTGGAGACACCGGAGGGCGACGGGGTGGAGTTCCGGAGCTCCTACGGCGCGTCGGGCGACCAGAGCCGTGCCGTGGAGTCCGGCCTCGAAGCCGACTACGTCCACTTCTCCGTCACGAGCGACGTCACCCGCCTGGTCGACGCCGGGTTGATCGAGGACACCTGGGACGACGGCCCGACGAAGGGCATCGTCTCCAGCTCCGTCGTCGTGTTCGCCGTGCGGGAGGGGAACCCGAAGGGCATCGACTCCTGGGACGATCTCGTGCAGCCCGGCGTCGAGATCGTGACCCCGAACCCCGCATCGTCCGGTGCGGCGCGCTGGAACGCGCTCGCGGCCTGGGGCCAGGCGGTGGCCGGCGGCGGAACCGAGGAGGCGGCGGACGCGTACCTCGACGACTTCTTCGCCAACGTCGTCTCCCTCCCGGGCAGCGGGCGCGACGCCACCACCGCGTTCCTCGGCGGCACGGGCGACGTGCTCATGGCCTACGAGAACGAGGCGATCCTCGCCCGGCAGAACGGCGAGGAGTTCGACTACGTGATCCCGGAGACCACGATGCTGATCGAGAACCCGGGTGCGGTGCTCACCGAGGCCACCCCGGCCGCGCAGGCCTGGCTCGACTTCGTCGTCGGCGAGGAGGGCCAGCGCCAGTTCGCCCTGAAGGGCTTCCGTCCGATCATCGACGGCGTCGAGTTCGGCGACGTCGAGGGCGCCAACGACCCGAGCGAGCCCTTCCCGGAGGTGGCCAGGCTGCTGACCGTCGAGGGCGACTTTGGCAGCTGGTCCGAGCTGTCGGACCGGTTCTTCGACGAGGCCGAGGGCATCGTCACGAAGGCCATCGAGAAGTCCGGCAAGGACTGATGGCCGTCGCCACCCTCGACAGGGGTGCCACGGCCCGCTCGGGGCGGCCGCGCCGGGCGGGCCGGGCCGGCCGCCTCTCGGCGGCGTCCGGCCTCGGGCTGGGCGTCGCGCTCCTGTGGTTCAGCCTCCTCGTGCTGCTGCCGCTGAGCGCCGTGGTGGCCGCCGCGGCCGAGGGTGGCTGGTCCTCCTTCTGGGCGAGCATCACCGCACCCCAGACCGCAGCCGCGATCCGCCTGACGGTGGGCCACGCCCTGCTGGTCACCGCCCTCAACGTCTTCACGGGCACCGCCATCGCATGGGTCCTCGTCCGCGACCGGTTCCCCGGCCGGCGGCTCCTCGAGCTGCTGATCGACATCCCCTTCGCCCTGCCGACGATCGTCGCCGGCCTGGTGCTGCTCTCGCTCTACGGCACCGACAGCCCGCTCGGCGTGGACGTGGCCAACCAGCGCTCCGCGGTGTTCCTCGCCTTCCTCTTCGTGACGCTGCCCTTCGTGGTGCGCACCGTGCAGCCGGTGCTCGAGGAGCTCGACCCCGAGGTGGAGGAGGCAGCCGCCTCGCTCGGCGCCAGCCGGGTCACGACGTTCCGACGGGTCATCCTCCCGGCCCTGATCCCCGCCGTGGCAGCCGGCGCGGCGCTCTCCTTCGCCCGAGGGGTCAGCGAGTACGGCTCGCTGGTGCTGCTGTCGGGCAACCTGCCGTTCCGCACCGAGGTCACCTCCGTGCGGATCCTCAGCAACATCGAGAACGACGACCTCCCCGCCGCGGCATCGGTGGCGACGATCCTGCTGGTGATCTCGCTGGTCGTGCTGGTCCTGCTCGACGTCCTGCAGCGGCGGATGGTGCGCCGTGGCTGATCGCCGGCTCACCCGCAGCGGCCCGGGTCCGGGCACCCGGGCGCTGCGCCTCTTCGTCGTCGCCTACCTGTTCCTGCTCGTCGCCTGGCCCGTGTGGCTCGTGGTGCAGAACACGCTCGGAGGCGGGTTCGGCTCCATCGTCGACCTGCTGTCGGACCCCGACGTCGTCCACGCCTTCCGGCTCACCGCGATCGTCGCGGTCAGCGCGGTGGTGGCCAACACGATCTTCGGCGTGGGGATCTCGCTGCTGCTGGTCCGCCACCGGTTCCCCGGCCGCCGTGCGCTCAGCGCGCTGGTCGACCTCCCGCTGTCGGTCTCGCCCATCGTGGTCGGACTGGCGCTGATCCTGGTGTACGGCGGTCGGGAGGGGTGGTTCGGCCCCGCCCTCGAGGACGCCGGCCTGCAGGTCATCTTCGCCACGCCCGGCATCGTGCTGGCCACCGCGTTCGTGGCCCTCCCGCTCATCGTGCGGGAGCTCGTGCCGGTGCTCGAGGAGGTCGGCATCGAGCAGGAGCAGGCGGCCGCGAGCCTCGGCGCCAGCGCCTGGCAGACGTTCTGGCGGATCACGCTGCCCTCCATCCGCTGGGCCCTCGTCTACGGCGTCGTGCTCAGCCTCGCCCGCTCCCTCGGCGAGTTCGGTGCGGTCAAGGTCGTGTCGGGCAACGTGCTCGGGCGGACCCGCACCGCCACCGGCGTGGTCGAGGAGAAGTACCTGAACTTCGATCGGGACGGCGCCTACGCCACCGCCTTCCTGCTCGCCCTGGTTGCGGTCGCCTGCATCGTCGTGGTGTCCCTTCTCCGTCCCGATCCCGAGGAGCGCTCGTGAGCATCGAATGCCGCGCCGTCACCAAGCGCTTCGGCGACTTCGTCGCCCTGGACGCCGTCGACGTCACCATCCCCACCGGGCAGCTCACCGCCCTCCTGGGGCCGAGCGGCGGCGGCAAGTCCACGCTGCTGCGCATCATCGCCGGTCTCGAGGACGCCGACGGCGGGACGATCGAGATCGCCGGCGAGGATGCCACCGGGCTGCCCGCCCGCAAGCGCAACGTCGGCTTCGTCTTCCAGCACTACGCGGCGTTCAAGCACCTCAGCGTCGCCCGCAACGTCGCCTTCGGCCTCGAGATCCGCAAGCGGCCGAAGGACGAGATCCGCGAGCGCGTCCAGGAGCTGCTGCGCCTGGTGCACCTCGAGCAGTTCGCCGACCGCCTGCCCTCCCAGCTCTCCGGTGGCCAGCGGCAGCGCATGGCGCTGGCCCGAGCCCTCGCCGTCGAGCCGAGCGTGCTGCTCCTCGACGAGCCGTTCGGGGCGCTGGATGCGAAGGTCCGCAAGGAGCTGCGCGACTGGCTCCGCCGCCTCCACGACGAGGTGCACGTGACCACGGTGTTCGTGACCCACGACCAGGAGGAGGCCCTCGAGGTCGCCGACGAGATCGTCGTGATCAACCAGGGCCGCATCGAGCAGATCGGCACGCCTGACGAGCTGTACGACCAGCCGGCGAACGAGTTCGTCATGGGCTTCCTCGGGTCGACGACGGTCCTCGACCAGCGGCTGGTGCGACCCCACGACATCGACCTCCTGGTCACCGATCCGGGCGGCGGTCGTCCCGGCACCGTGACCCGCGTGCAGCGCATCGGCTTCGAGGTGCGGGTGCACGTCGACGTGGGCGCCGATGACGACGTGCTCGTGCAGCTCACGCGCACCCACCTGCAGGCCCTCGGCGTCGGCGTCGGCGACCCGGTCTGGTTGCGGGTGACGGACGGCGCCACGACGGCACCGGTCGCGCCCGACGTCGTGCTGGCCGGCTGAGCGGCCTACGCCAATGTGATCTCCCCGGCGGTCCACAGCGGGAACGCCAGGTGCTTCACGTCGAGGTGCTCCACGATGCGCCCTGCTTCGAGGAACTCCGGGTAGCAGCGGTCGGCCACGGGCTTGCCGACCATGAAGACGAAGTCCGCCCACGGGAGGAGGACGGGTCCGTCGTCGATGTCGCCGTCGCGGACGACCGCCTCGATCTCGAGCGTCGGCTTCGACGGGTTGGACGGGTCGAGGCAGGCCGAGTGGTACACGACGTGCTCGAACACCGACATCGCGCGGATCCTCACGGCAGCTCCATCACCAGCCGAGTGTGCCCGGAGCACCCTTGAACGGCCCGACGACCTTCGACGTGATCCAGCCCCCGTAGAAGGACCCTTCGTTCGGGTCGACCACCTCGCCGTCCACCGTGCACTCGTCCATCTGCTGGGCGTAGAACGCGTAGTGGTCGACGATCGGTGCGAAGCGCGGCGTGGGGTCGGGGTAGGACCACACCGCGGCCTCGGCGACGGCGCCGCCGACCTCCACCGTCCAGTAGGCGGCCTGCCCCTTCCACTCGCAGTACGTGCTCCGGTCGACCGGGTGCAGCAGGTCGGTGCGGACGTCGGCGGCGGGCAGGTAGTACGCCGGCGGCTGGCTGGTCTCGAGGACGCGGATGGGCCGGCGCGTGTCGGCGATGACCTGACCGCCGAAGCGGACGACGACGTGGTGGTCGCTCGGGTCGAGCGCCGGCGGTCGCGGGTAGTCCCAGACGGACTCCTGACCGGGTCCGGGCTCGACGCGTGGGGGGCGCACGTCCGTAGGTTGGCCCACATGGCTCCGGATGCCAACCCGCCCGTGGCGGCCTCCGACGAGGAGCGCCTCGCAGCCATCGCCGCCGCGCTGGCAGATCGCGTCGAGGCGGTGGTGCCCGACTGGATCGAGGGGCTCGTGCTGGGCCGGGTGCGCGACTGGCGCGGTGACGTCAGCGCCGGGGTCGCAGCCGAGGCGGTGGTGGCGGCGGAGGCGGCCCGATCCGACACCGTGCCGCGCATGCGCGCCCTGCTTGCGGCCGACATCGACGATCAGCGCGGCAACCCGCTCGAGGTCCTGCGGTCGGCCACGGTCCACGCCCACGACGCACTGGCGCGCATCGGCGTGCCCGGCGTGGTGCGCGACGACTTCTCCCAGCGGTCCTTCCCCGGCGACGACTACGACCTGATGCCGGCGACGTGGTCCGACGTGGACCCCTCGCTGCACGAGCTCGGCCTCACCTGGGGTGCGGCGAAGGCGTTCGTGCACAAGGCGCGCCGGCGGACCCCGGAGCGCTGACCGGTGCGGGGGCAGACTCGCGAGGTGAACGATCCCCGAGGCCGGCCGCAGGCTCGTGCCCCCCGCCTGCCAGGCCGCCGCCTCATCCCCCCGGACCCGCGCGCCACCGGGGCCGACCCCGACTACCGCTTCACCCTCGCGAACGAGCGCACGTTCCTCGCCTGGATCCGCACCTCCCTCGCCCTCGCCGCCGGCGGCCTCGGCGCCGTGTCGCTGCTCGACGACTTCCCGGGCGAGCAGGTCCTCGGCCTGGGGCTGCTCGTGCTGAGCTTCATCACAGCGTCGGCGTCGTACCGGCGCTGGGCGCTGAGCGAGACCGCGATGCGCCACGACGAACCGCTTCCCCGGTCGTCGCTGCCGCTCGTGCTGGCCGTCGGCATCGCGATCATCGTCGTCGCCTCGGCGGTCCTGGTGGCGATCAACACGTGAGACCGGAGCGCATCTTCGACAGCGGGACGCCGCACGAGCGGACGTCCCTCGCGTGGGAGCGGACCGCGTTCTCCGGCATCGCGGTCGGCCTGCTGATGACCCGGCTCGGGGCGAGCGTCCACGTCGGCCTCGCCGCCGGCGGGATCGTCCAGGTGGCCGCATCGGCGGGCCTGCTCGTCTGGTCGGGGAAGCACTACGACGATCTCCACGGCACCCTGCGCTCGGGTGGGTCGCCGAGCCATCCGGGGGCGACCATGGCGGTCGGCATCGGCGCCACCGCGGCCACCGGGCTGGCCACGGTCCTGGCCGTGGTCGCGGTGGTGGCCCGATGAGCGGCCCCCTCCCCGGCTCGGCCGATGACGCCCGGCGCGTGGCGCTGTTCGTCACCTGCGTCGGCGAGCTGCTCGACCCGGACGTGCCCGTCGCCGCCGTGCGGGTGCTGCGGGCAGCGGGGTGCACGGTCGACGTGCCCGAGGGCCAGACGTGCTGCGGCCAGCCGGCATGGAACTCCGGGTTCACGGACGACGCGGCGGCGGTCGCCCGCACCAGCCTCGACGCGCTGGAGGGAGCGGTGGCCGACGGCGCCGACGCCGTGGTCGTGCCCGCCGGGTCGTGCGCCACGATGATGCGCGTCTACTGGCCCCAGCTGTTCGCCCTCGCCGGCGACGAGGCAGCAGCCGATCGGGCGCGGCTGCTCGGGACGCGGCTGTGGGAGCTCACCGAGCTGCTGGACGCCCTTCCCGACGACCGTCTGCCCCTCGGGTCCGTCGAGCCCTGCACGGTCGCCTACCACCGTTCGTGCCACATGCTCCGCGAGCTGCACGTCGCCGAGCAGCCCGAGGCGCTGCTGTCCCGGGTCGACGGCTGCGACCAGCAGGTGTGGGCTGCTGCCGACCAGTGCTGCGGCTTCGGCGGCACCTTCAGCGTGAAGCTGCCGGAGGCATCGGTGGCGATGGCGGACGAGAAGCTGGACGTCCTGCCCGAAGGCACCGAGGTCATCGTCGGCGCCGACGCCTCCTGCCTGCTGCAGCTGCGCGCCCGGGCCGAGGCGCGGGGCATGTCGGTCACCACCGAGCACGTCGCGCAGGTCCTCGAGCGGGCGCTGCCCGACGCAGGCGCATGAGCAACGAGTGGCCGCTGCGCAGCTCGGGGCTCCGCGAGCGCACCGCCACCGCCGTGGCCGATCCGGTGCTGCGCGCCAACGTCGGGGCGGCCACCGACCGGTTCCGCGACAAGCGCACGTCGGCGCTCGCCCGCATCCACGACCCCGACGCACTGCGCTCGGCGGCCCGGGGCATGCGTGGCGACATCCTGTCGAGCTGGGCCGAGACCCTCGAGCTGCTGGCCGACAACGTGCTGGCCAACGGCGGACACGTCTGCTGGGCGCCCACCGGCGACGACGCCAACGCCTACATCGCCTCGGTGGCCCAGCGCATCGGCGCCCGCACCGTCGTGAAGTCCAAGTCGATGGCCACCGAGGAGACCGGCCTCAACGAGGCGCTGGCCGCGGTCGGCTGCGACACGGTGGAGACCGACCTCGGGGAGTGGATCATCCAGCTCGCCGAGGAGCACCCCAGCCACATCATCGCCCCCGCCGTGCACAAGAACCGCGACCAGGTCGCCGACACGTTCCAGGCCCGGGCCGGCATGGTCGAGCGCGTCACCGAGCCCACCGAGCTCGTGGCCTTCGCCCGCCGCGAGCTGCGGCGCCGCTTCCTCGAGGCCGATCTCGGGATCACCGGCGCGAACATCGGCGTGGCCGAGACGGGCAGCGTCGTGCTGGTCACCAACGAGGGCAACGCCCGGATGGTCACCTCGATGCCACGGGTGCACATCGCGGTGATGGGCGCCGAGCGCATCGCCCGCACGTGGGACCAGGCCGACCTGGTGCTCGGCCTGCTCGCCAAGTCCGGCACGGGCCAGGCGCTGTCGTCGTACACCACGGTGCTGAGCGGCCCGCGACGCGAGGGGGAGGCCGACGGGCCCGACGAGTTCCACCTCGTGATCCTCGACAACGGGCGCTCCGACATCGCCGGGACCGAGTTCGCCGAGATGCTCAACTGCATCCGCTGCGGGTCCTGCCTGAACGTGTGCCCCGTGTACCACCAGACCGGCGGGCACGCGTACGGCTGGGTGTACTCGGGTCCGATGGGCGCCGTGCTCACGCCGCTGCTCGCGTCCCAGGGCGGTGGCCACGACCACCACGCCGGCGAGCTCGCCAACGCCTCGACGCTGTGCGGCGCGTGCATGGAGGCCTGCCCGGTGGAGATCCCGTTGCAGGACCTGCTCCTCGGGCTGCGGCGACGCAACGCCGAGCACGCCGGGCGGGCCGAGCGCGCGATGTGGCGGGCCTGGTCCGCGGCCTGGTCGCGACCAGCCGCCTACGGGGCGTCGGCGACCCTCGCGACGAGGGCCCGCCGGCTCGGCCCGCTGCTCGGGCGGCTCCCGGGCGCGGCGCGGTGGACCGACGGACGGTCGATGCCCACCCTGCCCGAGCGCACCTTCCGCCAGCGCTGGGACGCCGGCGATGTCTGAGCCGGGAGTCGATCCGATGGCGGAGCACGGTGACCGGGCGGCCTTCCTCGACCGCATCCGGTCCCGGCAGGGCCGCCCGACCGGCGGGGGCGCCCACCCGCCACCGCCTGCGCCCGACGTGGTGCCGGAGCTGACCTACCGAACGCTCGACGGCATCGACGCCGCCGACCCCGACGCCCTGCTCCCCGTGTTCGTCGCCGCCGTGCGGGCGGCGGAGGCGACCGTCGACGTGGTCGACGGCGACGTCGGCGCCGACCTGCTCGGCAGGTTCGTCGCCGAGCACGGCATCGCCAGCGCCGTGACCAGCCGGGAGGCGGAGGCGGTGGCGGTCGGGACCGTGCTCGCGTCGCTCGGCGTCGCCGTCACGCCGTACGACCGGGAGGCGGCGGCCGCGGCCGACCTCGCCGTCACCTCGGCCACGCACGGCATCGCCGCCACGGGCAGCCTCGTCGTCGACACCGAGGCCGCCGGCAGCAGAGCGGTCAGCCTCCTGCCCCGCATCCACCTGTGCGTCCTGCCGCTCCACCGACTGGTGGCGAGCCACGCCGACGTCCTGCGGGCTCAGCGGCCACCGATGCCCTCAGCCCGGGTCCTCATCACCGGTCCGTCGCGCACGGGCGACATCGAGCAGCGCCTCACCCTCGGGGCCCACGGCCCGGTCGCCCTCCACGTCGTCGTCACCCGTCGCCCCTGACCCCGGCCCGCCATCCGAAGCTGGCAGCTCCTCCGTCGCAGCCTCTTCCGAAACTGGCAGCGCTCTCGTCGCACCCTCTTCCGGAACTGGCAGCGCTGCCGTCGCATCGGGGTCGGCCTCCTCGTCGAAGAGGTGCGCCCAGCACGCCGGGTCACCGCCCTCCTCGACCGGATCCGCCTCCTCGCCCGCCTTCATCGGGCTGAGAACACCGCACCGTCGAAGCGGTCGACGACCGCGAACTCCTCGACCGGCGACCGCCGCAGCTTCGTGACCACGTCCTGTGGGTGGCCCAGCGCGATCAACGTGGCCACGGCGTGGGTCTCGGGTATCCCGAGCAGCTCCGCGACGGCGGCCTCCTCTCGGCAGATTGCCGTCGTCATCACGCCGCCGAGGCCCTCGTCCCGGGCCTTGAGCATGATGTTGTGGCAGAAGGGATAGATCGACCCGCCGCCGACGATCGACTGGCGGGGCAGCCCGTGGTCCAGCACCGCCAGCGCTTCGAGGGCGACGCACACGATGAGCAGGACCGGATGGGTGTCCATCCGGTCGGCGAACTCGTTGGGCGCCGGCGTCGCCCGGGCCTCCTCCAGGTCGACCCACGGCTGGGAGAAGCGCGTCTCACCCGGCTGGAAGGCGACCTTCCCGATCTTCACGTGCGCCCAGTACTCCCGCCAGCTGGCCTGGTACAGCTCCCGGATCCGGATGCGCGTGGCTTCGTCCTTCACGACGATGACGTGCCAGCCCTGGCGGTTGCCGCCGGAGGGTGCGAACCGGGCGTGGTCGAGGATGCGGTGGAGCACCTCGTCGGGCACCGGCTCGTCGGTGAAGGCCCGGGTGGCGGGCGTCGTGCGCATGACCTCGGCGAGCTCCATGCCCCCACGTTGCCAGCCACGGCCCGACCTGCGACGGGGGAGCTGCCAGTTCCGGACGGGGTGCGACGGGGGAGCTGCCAGTTCGAGAAGGGGTGGGGCTACTCCTCGGGGCGGTCGAAGCGCTGCCAGCCCGTGCCCGTGATCTGGCGGGGCTCGAAGAAGAGGCAGTGCTCGGGGCAGGCGAAGGGCATCTCCTCGTTCACGCCGAGGCGGCACCGCTGCAGGACGTCGCCGGTCGGGGTCGACCTCGTCGAGTAGTGCCGGCAGTCCTCTCGTACGCCCACGGGGCAAGTGTCGCACGCGGGGTGCGCAACTACCCTCCCGCCCCATGGCCGAACGACTCGTGGTGATCGGCGGTGACGCCGCCGGCATGGCCGCCGCGTCGCAGGCCCGCCGGCAGCAGCCCTACATGGAGATCGTGGCCCTCGAGCGCGGGCGGTGGACCAGCTACTCGGCCTGCGGCATCCCCTACCTGGTGGCGGGCGACGTCGGTTCCCACGAGGACCTCGTGGTGCGCACGCCGGAGGAGTTCCGCGACCGGCAGCGCATCGACGTGCGCATGGGTCACGAGGCCATCGGCATCGACCTCGACGCCCGCAAGGTCGAGGTGCGCGACCACACCCGCAACCGCACCCTGCAGCTCGGCTTCGACGTCCTGCACATCGCCACCGGCGCACACCCGATCCGCCCCGCACTGCCCGGCATCGACAGCCCGTTCGTGCACGGCGTGCAGACCCTCGACGACGGCGTCCACCTGCTCGAGCACGCCGAGCGGGGCCGCTGCGAGTCCGTCGTGGTGGTGGGCGGCGGCTACATCGGCGTCGAGATGGCCGAGGCGTTCCTGCGCCGGGGGATGAAGGTCACGCTCCTCGAGGCCGACGACCAGCTGATGCGCACCATGGACCCGGACATGGCCGCGCCGGTGGTCACCGCGCTCCGCCAGCTCGGCGTCGACGTCCGCCTCGGGGCACGCGCCCTCGCCTTCGGCGATGGGGCCGTGGAGACCGACGCCGGTCCGGTGCGGGCCGACCTCGTTGTGCTCGGCCTCGGCGTCGCACCCAACTCCGGGCTCGCCGCCGACGCCGGCGTCAAGCTCGGCGTCCGGGGTGCGATCCGGGTCAACCGCCGCCAGCAGACGTCGGTGCCCGGGGTCTACGCCGCCGGCGACTGCGCCGAGAGCCACCACCTCGTCACCCAGCGCCAGGTGCACGTGGCGCTCGGGACCGTCGCCAACAAGCAGGGGCGGGTCGCAGGCATCAACCTCGGCGGCGGCTACGCCACCTTCCCCGGCGTCATCGGCACCGCCATCACCAAGGTGTGCGCCCTCGAGGTCGCCCGCACCGGTGTGAACCAGCAGGAGGCCGACCGGGCCGGGTTCGAGTACGAGTCGGTGAAGATCGACTCGACCACCCGGGCCGGCTACTTCCCCGGCACGAAGCCCATCGCCATCAAGCTCCTGGCCGAGCGGGCCACCCGGCGCATCATCGGCGCCCAGATCGTGGGCGAGGAGGGTGCGGCCAAGCGCATCGACGTGCTCGCCACCGCCATCACCGCCGGCATGACGGTCGACGACGTCATCGACCTCGACCTGGCCTACGCACCACCGTTCTCCGGGGTGTGGGACTCCGTGCACATCGCCGCCCGCAAGGGCGCCGAGGCGCTCGACCGGGCCGAGGCCGCCCGGCACGGCTGAGGCCAGCACTGCCGGTCCGGAAGGTCGGGTAGGGCACCTGCTGTGACCCACGTCCTGGCCCCTTCCGTCCCGACCGACCGGTCGGTAGGGTGATCGGCATGCCGTTGAGCGATGCTGCCCTCACCGAAGATCTCGCCCCCGTGGTCGCCGGCCTCGTCGACCGGCACCTCGCCAACTCCAAGGAGTGGTTCCCGCACCGCATCGTTCCGTGGAGCCGTGGCGAGGACCTCGGCAAGGACTGGGAGTGGGACCCGAACGAGACCCAGCTGTCGCCCGAGGTCCGCTCGGCCCTCATCGTCGACCTGCTGACCGAGGACAACCTCCCGTACTACTTCGAGACGATCTACAACCTGTTCGGGAAGTTCGAGCCGTGGGGCACCTGGGCCCGCCGCTGGACCGCCGAGGAGGGTCGCCACGCCATCATCATCCGCGACTACCTCTCGGTGACCCGCGCCGTCGACCTCGACGACCTGGAGCGGGGCCGCATGGCCCAGGTCTCCGCCGGCGAGGTCCCGCACCCCGAGACGGTGCAGGACGGGTTGGCCTACGTGACGATGCAGGAGCTGGCCACCAAGATCAGCCACCGCAACACCGGCCGCCTGCTCGAGGACAAGGTCGGCTACCAGGTGATGGCCACCGTCGCCGGCGACGAGCAGCTGCACCACGTCTTCTACCGCGACGCCGCCACCGCCGCGCTCGAGCTCGACCCCGACGGCATGGTGCTGGCCATCGACCGCCAGGTCCGCAACTTCGCCATGCCCGGAACCGGCATCCCCGACTTCGCCACCCACGCGAAGCGCATCGCCGACGCCGGCATCTACGACTTCCGCATCCACCACGACCAGATCCTCAAGCCGATGGTCGTCGACCAGTGGAAGCTCCCCGAGCTCGAGGGCCTCTCGCCCGAAGCCGATGCCGCCCGCGAGAAGGTGCTCAAGCACCTCGACCGGGTCGACAAGGCGGCCACCCGCCTGACCGCGCGCCGGGAGCGCCACGCGGCCGAGGACCTGGCCGGGTCCGAGGCCCTGGCCAACGCCTGACCGGTCTGAACGGACCCTGAACGCCTGCGGGGCCGCCTTCCGGCGCCGCCCGTAGGCTCGGCCGATGGACCTCGGCCGCGACGAGCTCGCCGCAGATCGCTCGCTCGTCGGGCGCTCCCTGTGCGAGGCCTACGCCGACCGCGCCGACGCGTTCCTGGCCGAGCTGTTCGCCGAGGCGACCGACCGCGTCAGCGGCATCAGCCTCGTGGCGCTCGGCGGCTACGGACGTCGCGAGCTGAGCCTGCAGTCCGACCTCGACGTCCTGCTCCTCCACGACGGCTACCGCGACATCGGCCCCGTCGCCGACGCCATCTGGTACCCGGTGTGGGACCAGGGCGTGAAGCTCGGGCACGCCGTGCGCACCGTGAAGGAGGCGATGGCGCTGGCCGCGGAGGACCTCGACTCGGCCACCGCGATGCTGCAGGCCCGCCACGTCGCCGGCGACCGGGCGCTCACCGCCACCCTCGCCGGCGAGGTCGCCGACCTCTGGCGGGCCAAGGCCAGCCGCTTCCTGCCCCAGCTGGCCGACCGCGTGCGCGACCGCCACGAGCGCGCCGGCGAGATCGCCTTCCTCCTCGAACCCGACCTGAAGGAGGGTCGGGGCGGGCTCCGCGACGTGCAGTCGCTGCAGTGGGCCTGCCGGGCGCGGGAGATGCTCTGGCAGGGCGACGACGCCGCCCTGCAGCACGCCTACGACGTCCTGCTCGACGCCCGGGTCGAGCTCCACCGCCGCACGGGTCGCCCCGGCGACGTCCTCGTGCTCGAGGAGCAGGACGGGGTGGCGGCGGCCGTGGGCGCACGCGACGCCGACGACCTGATGCGCTCCCTGGCCGAGGCGGCACGGGTGATCTCGTTCCGCTCCGACGACACCTGGCGGCGGGTGGGCACGTCGCTGCGGCGGGGCATCGGCCGCTTCGCCCGCCGCGACCGGTCGCTCGCGCCCGGGGCCGTGCTGCGAGACGGCGAGGTCCACCTCGTCGGCGACGTCGACACCACCGACCCGGTGCTGCCGCTGCGGACGTCGGCACTGGCCGCCGGCGAGGACGTCGCCGTGCACCGTGCCGTGCTCGTGGCCCTGGAGGCCTGCCCGCCGCTGCCGACGCCGTGGCCCGACGAGGCTCGTGACCAGCTGGTGCGCCTGCTCGGTTCGGGCCGCCCGGCGATCTCCCACCTCGAGTCGCTCGACCAGCACGGGCTGCTCACGAAGGCACTGCCCGAGTGGGGGGCCGTGCGCTCGAAGCCGCAGCGGAACGCCTACCACACGTTCACCGTCGACCGTCACCTGTGCGAGGCGGCCGCCAACGCCGCCGGCCTGGCGGCGCGGGTCAGCCGGCCCGACCTGCTCGTCGTCGGCAGCTGGCTGCACGACATCGGCAAGGGCTTCCCCGGCGACCACACCGTCGTCGGCATGGAGATCGTCGCCGACATCGCCGGCCGCATGGGCTTCGCCCCCGAGGACGTCGCCCTGCTGGTGGCCATGGTGGAGCACCACCTCCTGCTGCCCGACGTCGCCACCCGGCGCGACCTCGACGACCCCGAGGTGATCAACGGCGTCGCCGAAGCGGTCGGGAGCACGACCTTGCTCGAGCTGCTGCACGCCCTCACCGAGGCCGACTCGCAGGCCACCGGCCCGGCGGCGTGGGGGCCGTGGAAGCGCGAGCTCGTCGACGTGCTGGTCCGCCGGGTCGAGCACGTCCTGGCGGGCGGAGAGGTCGACGAGGTCACCGACACCTTCCCCGACGACCAGCAACGGGCCCTCGTCATGGCCGGACACCGGGTCGTGCGGGGCGAGGGCGACACGCTCACCGTCGTCGACGTCGACCGCCCCGGCCTGTTCTCCCGGGTCACGGGCACGCTGGCGCTGCACGGGCTCGACGTCCTCGACGCCAACATCGTCACCTTCGAGGGGCGTGCCCTCGAGGTCATCACGGTGCAGTCGTCGTTCGGGCCGACCGTGGTCTGGGACCGCGTCCTGCGCGACCTCGAGCGCGCCCTCGACGGCCGCCTCGCCCTACGGGCCCGGCTGGCCGAGCGCGCCGCCACCTACCGCCGCACCGGACCGGCCACCGTGCAGGCCGAGCCAAAGGTCGAGTTCCACCTCGACGCGTCGAGCCGGGCCACCGTGGTCGAGGTGCACGCGCCGGACTCCATCGGCGTGCTGCACCGCATCACGTCGGCGATCGCCGAGTTCCACCTCGACATCGTGCGGGCCCGGGTGCAGACGCTGCTCGAGGAGGTCGTCGACTCCTTCTACGTCGAGGCCGCGGGCGGAGGGAAGGTCCCCGAGGACGTGCTGCCCGAGCTGCGGCGGGCCATCCTCCACGCCGTCGAGCCGCCCCGGTAGGGGCCACGGCCGCAGGCGCAGTGGATAGCGTCGGCCTCCATGGTGGAGCCCCGACGATCCGCGACCGGTGACCCCGAGCACGGACCGACCCGCCAGGACCTCCTGCGCTGGGCCGAGTCGCTGGCCGGCATCGCCAAGACGGGGCTGGGGTTCACCGACAGCCTCTACGAGCGGGAGCGGTTCGAGGAGGTGCTGGCCATCGCGTCCGACATCCGGGTCGCCGCCGGCACCGACTACGACGGGTCCCACTACGTCACCGAGTGGCTGAAGGGCGTGCGCGACGGGGTCCCCGGCTACCAGACGCCGAAGGTGGCCATCGGCGCCGTCGTCCACAACGACGCCGGCGAGATCCTCCTCGTGAAGCGGGCCGACTCCGGCGTGTGGCTCTACCCGACCGGCTGGGCCGACATCGGCTACTCGCCAGCCGAGGTCGCCGTGAAGGAGGTCAAGGAGGAGACCGGCATCGAGTGCGACGTCGAGCGGCTCCTGATGGTCCTCGACGGGCTCCGCCTCGGCTTCACCACCGTGCCCCTCTACTCCATCGTCTTCCTGTGCCGGGCCACGGGCGGCGACCTCGCCGCCCACCCGCTCGAGACCAGCGACGTCGGCTTCTTCGCCGAGGATGCGCTGCCGACGCCACTCGCCGGGCACGAACACTGGGGCGGGCCGGTGTTCCGAGCCATCCGCGGCGAG
>JAKFET010000255.1:0-3409 GCA_036675575.1 Acidimicrobiaceae bacterium | reverse complement strand
GGACATCGAGCGGCCGATCTGGTCGGGGAACCGGGCCAGCTCGTCGGGGTGCTCCTCGAAGAACTTCGTGTAGTCGTTGCGCACGGCTCGCAGCGTCTTGCCGGTGAAGGCCCGGGTGATGACGGTGTCGTCGTCGCGACCCTCGACCAGCGACTCGCGGTAGCCGGACACCACGTGGGCCTCGGGCGTGGCGATGAACCGAGTGCCCACCCACACGCCGTCGGCGCCGAGGGCGAGGGCGGCGGCCAGGCCGCGCCCGTCGAAGATGCCGCCGGCCGCCACCACGGGGACCCGGTCGCCGACAGCGTCGACGATCTGGGGGACGAGCGGCATGGTGGCCACCGTGCCGGTGTGTCCGCCGGCTTCGGTGCCCTGGGCGATCACCACGTCGCAGCCGGCCTCGACCGCGGCCACCGCATGGCGCACCTTGCCGCACATGTTCATGACGAGCACGCCGGCACGGTGGCACTGGTCGACCACTTCGCGGGGCACGCCCAGGCCGGCGACGAAGACCGACCCGCCGCCGGCGATGATGGCGTCGACCTGCTCCTCCATGCCCCCCGGAAGGGCGGTCAGGAGGTCGACGCCGAAGGGCGCGCTGGTCCGCTCGCGCACTTCAGCCATCTCCCGCTTCAGGCGGTCGAGCCCCATCGGCGCGGCGCCGAGCGTGCCGAACCCGCCGGCGTCGCTCACGGCGGCGACGAGGGCGGCGTAGGACACGCCCCCCATGCCGGCGAGCATCACCGGGTGCTCGCAGTCGAGCAGGTCGGTCAATCTGGTCTGCAACATGGTGTGCGACGGCGTGCCGTCATCCCTCCGGGGTGTGGGTGGTGGTGGTCGTGTCGCGTGCCGGCTGGGCCCACACCAGGGCGAAGTCCTCGGAGCGGCGCTCGACGGAGCAGCGCACCGGCGTCCCGATCGCGACGTCTCCCGGCGCAGTCTTCGTGGCAGCCAGCACCCGTGGGCCTTCCTCGAGCTCGACGACCAGCGTGGCGAAGGGAACCTCGGCGTTCCAGCCCGGGTCGAGGCTGCGGTGGCTGACGGCCAGGGAGCGGACCGTCCCCGTCCCCGCCACCAGCTCGAACGACGACGCCGGGCTGGCGCACTCGGCGCAGAATCGTCGCGGCGGATTGCGCCATGTCCCGCAGGCATCGCAGCGCTGCAGCGTGAGCGCCTCGGCCTCGATGCAGGCCCGGTGCCAGTCGAGCACGAGCCACTCGGGCTTGGGCACGTAGGTGCCGCTCATTGGTCGACCCCGAGGATGGCCACGCTGCCGTCGCCCAGGTCGCCGTAGCCGGTGACCAGGGCCAGCTCCGCGTCCTGGACCTGCGCCGCCCCGCCCTCGCCTCGGAGCTGGCGGGTGGCCTCGACCACGTGGTTCAAGCCCCAGCAGTGGCCCTGGGAGAGCAGACCGCCGTGGGTGTTGAGCGGGAAGCGGCCGGCCAGGGAGATGTTGCCGTCGGCCACGAAGTCGGCGGCGCCACCGACTTCGGCGTAGCCGAGCGCCTCGAGCTGGAGCAGGACCACGTAGGTGAAGCAGTCGTAGATCTCGAGCACGTCGATGTCTTGGGGTCCGACGCCGGCCCGCTCGAAGGCCCGTGGCGCGGCCCGGTGGATTCCGAGCTCGAGCAGGTCGGCCCGACCGATGATCTCGTCGGCCGGCTGGGGGTGGCCCTCGGCCCCGCCGAGGTACACCACCGGCGGGTGGGGGAGGTCGCGTGCCCGCTCCAGGGAGGTGACGACCACGGCCGCCGCGCAGTCGGTCTCGAGGCAGCAGTCGAACTTGCGCAGCGGCTCAGCGATGTAGGGCGAGGCGTCGTACTCCTCCCGGGTGAGCGGGCGGCCCCGCATCAGGGCCTTGTCGTTCAGCTGTGCGTGCTCCCGGCAGGTGAGGGCCACCGCGGCGGCTGCGTCCTCGGGCACACCGAAGGTGTCCACGTAGCTGCGGAGGTAGAGGCTGTAGTGCTGCGCTGCCGACATCAGCCCGTACGGCGCGTAGAAGTTGCGGACCGTCTCGCCCATGGGGCCGAGGTTCATCGTGCGCTTGGTGGGCCGGGCATCGGGCTTGGGTCGCAGCGCCGAGTACCCGTTCCAGCCCAGGGTGACGAGCACGGCGTCGGCCAGTCCGGCCTGGACGGCCATCGCCGCGGTCTGGAGCGAGGCGGTGGGGGAGGCGCCGCCCATGAGGACGCTGACGTGGTATGCGACGTCGGGGATCCCCAGGTGGGCCGCGATCTCCTCGGTGCTCATGAACCCCGGCGGGGGGATGATGCCGTCGATGTCCGCGGGCGTGAGCCCGGCGTCGGTGATCGCGGTCATCGACGCGTCGAGGATGAGGTCGCAGACGTGCACGTCGGAGCCGCGCACGTAGTCGGTCTCGCCGACGCCGACGATGGCGGTCGATCCCCACGGGCCGTTGGCTGTGCGCCTCCTCTCGACTGGCATGACGATCCCTCCGGTCCCCGTCGTCCGAGACGGAGCCTGCCACGTGTTCCACGGGGAGACAACTTCGCAGTAGTGTCGCATCGGCGGTGCCTCGCCCCGCTGAAAGCTCCTTCTCCGAGACGTTTGAGGAACCCCCGATGACCGCCACCGACCCTCGGTCCGAGATCCAGGACTGGGCCACCGACTTCGACATCCTCGACCACGACTACGTGGCCGACCCGGCTCCGATGTGGGCCGATCTGCGCGAGCGCTGTCCCATCGCCCACACCGAGCGGTACGGCTCCACCTGGCTGCCGACGCGCTACGACGACCTGGCCGCGATCGCGCACGACGTCGACCGGTTCTCGTCTCGGGACATCGCCGTGATCACTCCCGGGCGCGAGCTGAACCCCGAGGCGGCGATCATGCTCATCGCGCCGCCCATCACCTCGGACCCGCCGGTGCACACCTGGGCCCGGCGCATGCTGCTGCCCCGGTTCGGCCCCAGCCGGATCGAGGAGCTCACGCCCATCACCCACGGCCTGGCCGACGACCTCATCGACGACTTCATCGACGCCGGCCAGGCCGATGCCGCCCAGGACTACGCCCAGCACATCCCGGTGCGGGTCATCGCCCGCATGCTCGGCGTGCCCCTCGAGGACGAGCACATCTTCACCGGTTGGGCTGTCACCATCCTCCAGCAGGGCTTCCACGACATCCAGGCCTCCGCCGACGCCGTCATGGAGGTCATCAGCTACTTCAAGGCCAAGCTCGACGAGCGGGAGCGGGTCCCGCAGGGCGAGCGGCCCGACGACCTCATCACCATGCTGGTGGAGGCCCGCCACGACGGTGACCCGCTCGACGACCCGCATCGCATCGGCAGCTGCTTCCTGCTGCTGCTGGCCGGCATCGACACCACCTGGAGCTCGATCGGCTCCAGCCTCTACCACCTGGCCTCGCACCCCGAGGACCAGGCCCGGCTCCG
>JAKFET010000230.1:0-3443 GCA_036675575.1 Acidimicrobiaceae bacterium | reverse complement strand
CGCGTCCAGGAGGTTCCACTCGATGCCGAGGTGCCCGAACAGGGCGGTGGCGGCCCGGAACGAGAGGCGCTGGGAGCGTCCGGTGGTGTGCGCCCGCGGCGGGCCGATGTGGGCACCGACGACGCCTCGCTCGCCCACGGCGTGGTGTCTCCCGACCGCTCCGAGGCCCTCTTCGCCCTCGTCCAGCTCACGCAGTCCCGCCGGACCACGCCGGCGCCGGTCCGCCTCGCCGGGCTCGACCCCGATCGCACCTACCGCGTCGAGCACCTCGCCGCGCCCGGGGAGGTCCTGGGCTGGGGGCGCCAGCCCGCGTGGCTCTCCGACGGCCCGGTCGAGGCCTCGGGTCGCTGGTTGCAGACCGTCGGCCTCCAGGGCCCGCTGCTCCACCCCGAGTCCGCCGTGCTGGTCCGCCTCACCTGACGGACCGGTCGGTCCTCACGTTCCACCCGGCGGTGCGAACGAACCGATCGGTCCGTTCGTCCGGGCGCTCCGTCAGGTGAAGCGGCGCATGTGAACGCTCTGCACGAGGCCGAGCCCGGCGAAGATGGCGATGGTCGACGAGCCGCCGTAGCTGACGAGGGGCAGGGGGATGCCCGTGATGGGCATGATCCCCATCGTCATCCCTGCGTTCTGGAAGATCTGGAACGCCAGCATCGACAGCACGCCGACGCAGAGCAGCACGCCGAACTGGTCGCGCGAGAGCTGGGCGATGCGCCAGATCCGCCAACCGACCACGGCGAAGAGGACCAGCAGCGTGGCGGCACCGAGGAACCCGAGCTCCTCGCCCACCGCGGTGAAGATGAAGTCGGTGTGCTGCTCGGGGACGATGTCCAGCTGGGTCTGCGTGCCGTTGAAGAGTCCCTTGCCGAGGACGCCGCCGGAGCCGATGGCGATCTTGGACTGGTTGAGGTTGTAGGCCTCGGCCTGCAGCCCGGCGCCGGGGTTCAGGAACACCGTGAGGCGGTCCTTCTGGTAGTCCGCGAGCAGGCCGGAGCTGAGCAGGCCGACCACCGCCGTGAGACCCAGCAGCGTGAGGCCGGCGATGTGCTTGGCCCGGACCCCGGCGACCAGCAGCACGCCCATCGAGATGGCCACGAACACCATCGCCGTGCCCGGGTCGGGCTGCAGCATGATCAGCACCAGCGGGATGCCCGGCACCGCCAGCAGGACGGCGAGGCGGCGCAGGTCGAGGTCGCTGCCGAAGTGGGCGCCGAGGGAGGCCAGACCGATGATCACCGCGATCTTGGAGAACTCCGAGGGCTGCAGCTGGAACGGGCCGAGCTGGAACCACGCCTGGGCGCCGTTGACCTCGGTGCCGAACGGGGAGATGACGCCGAGCAGCAGGAGGCAGACGCCGCCGTAGAAGATGGGTGCCCAGTCGCGGAACCGCCGGTAGTCGGCCATGGTCGTGAGCGCCATCACCGTGATGCCGGCGGCGACGAAGACGAGGTGCCGCTCCAGCACGCCGGTGTTGGCGGGTCCGGCGCCGGTGCCGCGGGTGGACGAGAACACCATCAGCGTCCCGACGAGGGCGATGAGGGTGACCGAGCCGAGCAGGAGCAGGTCGACGTGGCGCCACGGCGCTGCCGGGTTGCGGCGCATCGAACCGGCCCGGGTGGTCCCCGGCCAGCGGCCGGCGAAGGTCTCCATCAGTCCGCACCCCCCTCGGGGATCTCGCCGAGGCGGTCGGCGGGGCCCTCGGCGGGGTCGCCTGCCGCGCCGTCCTCCGGCAGGGGGTCAATCAGCGCACCACCCGGCTGGATCACGGGCATCGGGGACACGCCGGCGAAGACGTCGAACAGCGCCCGCGCGACCGGCGCGGCGGCGGTCCCGCCGAAGCCGGACTCCTCCAGCACGACGGTCACCTGGTACTCGGGGGCGAAGGCCGGCCCGAAGGCGGCGAACAGCGCCGTGTCGGCCTTCTCGTTGACCTGGGCCGTGCCGGTCTTGCCGGCGACCGGGAACGTGTCGTTCGGGAAGTCCTGGAAGGTGGACGTCGCCGTGCCCCCCTCCTTCGTGGTCACCCCCACCAGCCCGTCGAGCAGCGACTGGCGGTGCTCGGGGGCCATCTCCACCCGGCCGTTGATGCGCGGCTCGAAGCTGCGCTTGATGGTCTGGGGCGAGCCGCTCCGGGTGACCTTGAGGGCGATGTTGGGGGCGTAGCGGGTGCCGCCGTTGGCGAAGGTGGCGTAGCCGTTGGCCAGCTGGAGCGGGGTGACGGCGACGTCGCCCTGGCCGATGGACATGTTCACGTTGTCGCCGGTGAACCAGTCCCCGGTGAGGAACAGCTCGGGGTTCGCCTCGTACTGGGCCTTGCGCTGGCGGGGCGTGGGGATGCGACCGTCCTGCTCGGATGGCAGGGGCACGCCGGTCTCCTGGTCGAACCCGAAGAGCCGGGCGGTCTCCTGGAGGGCCTCGTCCCCCAGCCGGCCTCGGGAGCGCCAGAAGTCGGCGCCGATGCTGTAGAAGTACGCGTCCGACGACACCGTCATGGCCCGGCTCATGTCCACGGTGCCGTACGCCTTCGAGCCCGCGTTGCGGAAGGTGCACTGGCCCCGGCACTCGTCGAGGGTGAACGTGCCCGTGTCGACGAAGGGCTGCTCGGGCGTGCGCAGCCCGTGCACCATCGCCGCCATCCCGGAGAAGAGCTTGAAGGTGGAGCCCGGGGCGTACTCGCCCTGGATGGCCCGGTTGAAGATGGGCTTGTCCGCGGCGTCGCTGGTCAGGAACTCGTAGCGCGTGGAGGAGATGCCGTTGACGAAGTCACCGGGGTCGTACACGGGGTAGCTGGCCATCGCCAGGACCTCGCCGTTGCGGGGGTCGGTCACGACGACGGAGCCGGCGTTGCCGCGGTTCGCGAGGTTGCCGCCCGACACGCGCCGGTTGCGGGCGGCCTCGAGCGACTGGGCCAGCAGGTCCTCCGACAGCGCCTGGGTCTCGATGTCGATGGTGAGCCAGACGTCGTCGCCCGGGATCGGCGGCGTGGACAGGTCGCCGAGGATGCGGACGGGGTCGCCCTGCGCGTCGACCTCGAAGACGGTCTGGCCGGGCATCCCGCGCAGGTCGTCCTCGTAGATCCGCTCGATGCCGGTCTTGCCGATCTGGTTGCCCCGGATGTACGTCTTGGGCTTGTTGACGCGCTCCTCGAGCTCGACGTCGTTGATCTCGCCGACGTAGCCGATCACGTGGGCGGCCCGGGTGCCGAAGGGGTAGCGCCGCACGGCGACGCGCTCGACCGCCACCGACGGGAACAGCTCCTCGTGCTCCTCGACGTAGATCTTGAGCTCCTCCGTGGCGTCCTCGGCGACGGGCACCGGGGCGTAGCGGGAGTAGCGCTGGTCGTTCACCCGGTCGAGCAGCTGCTCGACGGTGGCGGGCGAGCCGTACCGCGTGAGCTCGTCGGCGAGGCGGCGCAGCATGTCCATCGCCTCGGGTTCGTCGAG
>JAKFET010000051.1:0-3448 GCA_036675575.1 Acidimicrobiaceae bacterium | reverse complement strand
GAGCGGTCAGAGAGCGGTCGAGCGGGACGCCGCGGCGGCCCGGGCGGGGCCGGGGCAGGCGGTGCACCGAGGCCGTGCGCGTGCGGGCGCCGCTGCGAGCGGCGCCCTGGTCCTCGTCTGCGAAGGGATCGGTGTCGAAGTCCTCCCAACCCTCACCCCACTCGGGATCGATCGGACCCCAGCTCACCCGTCCCGTCCTCCTTCGGACGGCTCGGCCTCGGCCTCGGCGACCCCGTCCTCGGGTTCAGCGTCGGCGTCGGCGTCCGGGTCGGCGTCGGTCTCCACGTCGGGGTCAGCGTCGGCGTCGGTCTCGGCGTCGGCGTCGGCGTCGGTGACAGCGGCGTCCTCGACCTCGACGGGCTCGGCGGCGGCCTCGACCCGCACCAGCTCCTCGGGGGCGCCGGCGACGTCGACCGGCAGCAGGTAGCCGACCTCGGTCGGCTGGACCATGCCCAACCGGTCGCGGGCGACGTCGAGGACCCGGTCGGGCGACTCGAGCTCGGCGACCCGGAGCTCGAGCCGGCGGATGGCCTCGGTCTCGGACGCGACGCCGCCGCGCATGGCGTCGAGGCGGACCTGGCCGCCGATGAGCACGGCGTGCATGACGGCCAGGCCGAGCAGGGCGCCGATGACGATGCCGACGCCGACCAGGGCGGGCACCATCGGCGACCGCTTCGGGCGGGGGCGCTCGACGGGGCGGAGGTGGGAGCCGCGGCGGTGCTCCGGGCGGCGGGGTGCCGTCGCCGGGCGACCGGCGGGCCGGGTGCGGGGTGCGGGGACGACCGCCGTCACGAAGCCTCACCGAGCTGCTCGGCGACCCGGAGCCGGGCGCTGCGGGCGCGCGGGTTGGCGGCGATCTCGTCCTCGGTGGCGGTGATGGCCTTGCGGGGCACGAGGCGCACGCTCGGGGCGCCGCCGCAGCGGCAGGCGCCGCTCCCGGGCGGGCAGACGCAGTCGTCGGCGGCAGCGTCGCGGAAGCGTCGGGCCACGATGCGGTCCTCCCCGGAGTGGTAGGTGATGACGGCGAGGCGGCCGCCGGGCACGAGCAGGTCCAGGGCATCGCCGAGGACGGCCTCGAGCTGGGCCAGCTCGTCGTTGACCTCGATGCGCAGCGCCTGGAAGGTACGGGTCGCGGGGTGGCCGCCGGTGCGTCGGGCGGCGGCGGGGATGGCGTCGCGGACGATCTCGGCCAGCTGCTCGGTGGTGGTGACCGGGCGCGCCTCGATGATGGCCCGGGCGATGCGGTCGGCGTGGCGCTCGTCGCCGAACCGGCGCAGGATGCGGACCAGCTCGCCGTGGTCGGCCTCGTTGACGACGTCGGATGCCGGTCGACCGCTGGTGGGGTCCATGCGCATGTCGAGGGGGCCGCTGTTGCGGTAGCTGAAGCCGCGGTCGCCGCGGTCGAGCTGGGGCGAGGACACGCCGAGGTCCAGCAGGACACCCGACAGGCCCGTGGGGGCCTCGTCCCCACCGGGGGCGGCGTCGTCGGTGGTGCGGTTGCGGCGGAGGAGTCCCATGGCATCTGCGATCCGGTCGAAGCGGGTGTGCACCACGAGAGCCCGGTCCCCGAAGCGGGCGAGCCGCTCGGTGGCCACCTGCACGGCGAGCGGGTCCCGGTCCAGCCCCAGCACCGACAGGTGCGGGTGGGCTTCGAGGATCGCCGTGGCGTGGCCGGCTCCGCCCAACGTGCCGTCGACCACCCAGCCCGGTGGGACCGGGGCGAAGGCGGCGACGACCTCGTCCCGCAGGACGGGGACGTGGCGGAAGGTCCGGGTGGAGTCGTCTGCGTCGCTCACCGGCAGCCCCTCGGCCGCCGAAGTCCCGCCGGGATGTATGCCCCGGTCGGGCACGATGAAAGAGCGGGCGGAGAGTAGGGGCCTTCCATCTCGACGGCCGAGAGGCTGCGAGTGAGCGGCGCATGGACTCCTGTTGTGGTGGTGCTCGTCTGCTCGGTGGACGCGCTCCCTTCGTTCACGGTCGGTGGGCTGTGGTGGGGGTGTCAGAAGCGGGCATGGTCGAGGACCTCGACGACCGCGTCGTCGACGACGAGTCCGGCGTCGAGCGCGGCGTCGCCGACGGGCACGATCTCGATGCGGGGGCCGGCCCCCAGCACGAGGACGTCGCGGTCGAGGGAGGCCTCGATGCGCACGGCGTGCGGGATGACGATGCGGCCCTGGGAGTCCGGCGAGACCGAGTGGGTGCTCGACAGGAACGTGCGGACCTGGGTGCTGGTGAGGTCGCCGCTGGCCACCCGCTCGTTGAGCTGGTCGACGGCGGCTCGGTAGGTGGCCTCGTCCCAGATGACGGCCCGGCCGTCGAGCACGACGAGGGAACCCCCGGCGAGCAGCGCCTTGCGCATCTGCACCGGGAGGGTGAGGCGGCCCTTGTCGTCGATGGCGTACTCGCCCCGTCCCCGGAACTGGGAGGCGGCGTGGACCGGAGCGGTGGCGGGCAGCACGGCAGGGCTCATCAGGGCTGTCGCCCCACTGCGCTCCTCAGTCGTCGCTCCGGTCTCCGCCATGGAGGGCACAGTACGACCATCTAGGGAGAAAGGTCAACGTCTGAGGTCACATTCCCCACGGAAAGTCACGGAACGTGTCACATCGTGGTCGTACCAGGGAGGGCTCCCCACTCCCTCGCCCGCGAGCTGCTCAGCCCAGGGCGGTGCGGAGTGCCTCGACCAGGTCGGCGCCGGCGATCGAGTCGCCGAGACCGGTGCCGACCGCGGCGAGGGCGCCCACGTCGGGGCGCGACGTCAGGAGGGCGGCAAGGGGGGCCGGGTCCCAGCGGACGGGGACGGCGCACTGGAAGCGGGCGCCGGCACGGGTGCGCCGCTGGCTGATGCCGACGAGCTTCGCCTCGCCCACGAGGACCTCGCCCGGTCCGCGTCCGGCGAAGCAGACGGTGCCGCCGAGCGGTCCGCAGGCGAGGCGGTCCTCGTGGAGGTGCGTGCCGCCGACCCCGAGGGTGCCCAGCGCCTGCTGCCAGGCCCGGCCGACGGGGAGGAAGGCACGGCCGACGTCGTCGGTCCAGAGCGGGTGGCCCCGGGGGACGATCACGTCGACCCAGTGCGGATCACCGGGAGCGACCCAGACGGCCCCTCCCCCGCTGCGCCGCCGCACGACGTCGACCCCGGCGGCTGCCGCCGCCTCGGCGTCGACCACGTCGTCGCGCTGCGTCGAGCCCAGCACCACTGCCGGGCCGGTGGCCTCCAGCACCCAGATCCGCGGGACGCCGTCGTCGGGCACCTCCCGCGCGTGGAGGTCGCCGGCGGGCCCGCGGTGGTGCTCGACGACCCAGCCCGTCACGCGGACAGGGCCGGCTCGAGGGCGAGGTACGGGTGCCAGTCGTCGGGGACCGAGCCCACCGACACGGCCACCCACGAGTGCCCGGCCGGCGCACGGGGCGTCGAGCGCAGGGCCATGCCGGTCTCGGGCAGGAGGCGGTC
>JAKFET010000299.1:0-21819 GCA_036675575.1 Acidimicrobiaceae bacterium | reverse complement strand
CCAGTCGGGCTTCCTGCCGGCGACGAAGGGATCGAAGCGATGAAGGGCACCGTGTACCCGCGACCGTCCGTGAAGGACGAGACCGGCACCAAGCGGCCGGTGAAGGGCTCAACGTGGACCTACGCGTTCAGCGTCTCCACCGCGACCGGGCGCCGGCAGGTCACCAAGGGCGGCTTCCGCACGAAGCGCGACGCCGAGGGAGCGCTGGCCGACGCGCTCGCCGAGCACGGCCAGGGCGGACCGGCCAAGGTCGAGCCGTCCAAGATGGCGCTGACGACCTACCTGCGGGATGAGTGGCTGCCGACGCTGCACGGGCTCAAGCCCACGACCAGGAAGGGCTACGCCGACCAGGTGGAGGCGTACATCGTCCCCCACGTCGGCGACGTGCGCCTGTGTGACCTCACCGCCGGCCAGGTGGCCAAGCTCTACGAGACGCTGCGCACCAGCGGCCGGCGCCGGCCGAAGAAGGACGGATCGAAGGCGCTCGGCGAGTCGACGGTGCACCACGTGCACGTCACGATGTCCGCCGCGCTCGGCCACGCCGTCGAGGCGGGGTTCCTCCGGGTGTCGCCGGTGACGCAGCTGCCGAAGAAGGCACGGCCGAAGGCGACCAGCAGCACCCGCCCGGAGATGCAGGTGTGGACCGCCGAGGAGGCGCGCGCCTTCCTCCAGGCGTCGAAGGGCGACCGCCTGGTGGCGATGTACGACCTGGCGCTGAACACCGGACTGCGCCGCGGCGAGCTGGTGGCGCTCCGGTGGGCAGACGTCGACCTCGAGGGCGGCGTGCTCGCGGTCCGCCGGAACACCGCGACGGTGGGCTACGAAGCGGTCGACGGCACGCCGAAGTCGGACCGGGCCAGGACGATCGACATCGACCCGGGCACGGTGGTGGCGCTCAAGGCGCACCGTCGCCGGCAGCTCGAGGAGCGGATGGCGTGGGGCGAGGCGTGGACGGACGCCGGGATGGTGTTCACCCGAGAGGACGGCACCGCGCTGCACCCGCAGACCGCCCGGTGGCACCTCGGCCGACTCGTCAAGGCTGCCGGCGTCCCGGAGATCCGGCTGCACGACCTGCGCCACACGCACGCCACGCTCGGGCTGGCAGCTGGTGTCCCGCCGAAGGTCATGCAGGAGCGGCTCGGGCACTCGTCGGTGCAGATCACGCTCGACCTCTACAGCCACGTCGTGCCGGGGATGCAGGCCGACGCCGCGGCGCGCATCGGCGCTCTGCTCCGGGGGCCGGATGCTGACACGGTGGTGGCGCTGACAAATGGCTGACATCGGCGCCCAGATGGCAGGAACGAAGAAGGGCCGCCGCCTGCGTTTCCGCAGGTCAGCGACCCTTTTCCCGAGTCGGGCTGGGGAGATTCGAACTCCCGACCTCTTGACCCCCAGTCAAGCGCGCTAACCAAGCTGCGCCACAGCCCGTGGGAGGGTCGAATCTACTCCCCCGGCCGGGCGCTCCTGCGAATCCGCCGGTGGCTCAGAAGAGCACGGCGAGGAACTGGACGAAGCGCCACGTGAGGTAGGCGACGAGGAGGCCGAGCATCAGCTTGAAGTGCCACGGGACCGGCGGCAGGGCCTCGGGCTCGGCCGGGTCGGCGACGTGGTGACCCTGGGGGCAGTCGCCGTCGGCGTCCAGGGTGTTCGGGTTGTAGAAGCGGTCGCAGGCCTCGCAGTAGGGCACCCGCTACCGCCCCAGGGTCGCCGTGATCCGCGACGGCACGGGCCGGCCGATGAGCGCCGAGACGGTGCCGGCGGTGCGGACCATGCGGTCGAGGTCGATGCCGGTGTCGATGCCGAGGCCGTCGCAGAGGTGCACGAGGTCCTCGGTGGCGAGGTTGCCCCCGGCTCCCTCGGCGAAGGGCGATCCGCCCAGCCCGCCGACGGCCGTGTCGAAGGCGGCGACACCCATGGTCATGGCCGCGAAGGCGTTGACGAGGGCCGTGCCGCGCGTGTCGTGCAGGTGCAGGCGCACGTCGACGCTGGTGGTGGCGATGACGTCGGCGATGCGGTCCGGCGTGGCCACGCCCGTGGTGTCGGCGAGGGTGATGGCCGTGGCCCCGGCGTCCTGCGCGGAGTCGACGATGGCGGCCACGTCGAAGGCCCCGATGTCCTCGTCGTAGGGCGAGCCGAAGGCGCACGAGATGACCACGTCCACGGGGCGGCTGCCGGCCGTCTCGGCGATGGCGCCGATCTGGGCGACGGACTCCTGGACGCTCATCTTCACGTTGCGCTGCGAGTAGGCCTCGGAGGCCGACACCGTGACGGTGAGCCCGTCGACGCCCGCCTCGACCGCCAGCTCCGCGCCCTTCACGTTCGGCACCAGGGCCCAGTAGCGCGCGTGCTCGTCGCGCTCGAGGGCCCGGAACAGGTCGGCGGCCCCGGCCATGGCGGGGACCGCCCGGGGCGAGACGAACGCGGCCGCCTCCACATCGGTGACGCCCGCGTCGACCAGGGCGGTGATCAGGGCGACCCGGTCGGCCACGCGGACCGGCTGCTCGGGCTGGAGGCCGTCGCGCGGACCGACGTCGCGGATCGAGATCGTGTCGGGCAGGTCCCAGGACATGCGCGCCTCCTACACCGGCGGCACGCCGTGGCGGCGGTCGGAGAACTCGCGCCGGCGGGTGCCGGCGGCGTCGAAGCGGCGCACGACCTCGTCGCGCAGCGCACTCGGCGGGACGATGGCGTCGATGACGAGCTCGGACGCGAGTCGCAGCAGGTCGACGTCGGCCTCGTAGATCTCGATCTGCTCCGCGACGAAGGCCTCGCGCTCGGCTTCGTCATCGATCGCCGTGATCTTGTTGGCGAACACGGCGTTCACGGCGGCGTCGGGCCCCATGACGGCGATCTTGGCCGTGGGCAGGGCGATGGTGGCCTCCGGGTCGAACGCCGGGCCGCACATGGCGTAGAGGCCGGCGCCGTAGGCCTTGCGCACCACCACGCACAGCTTCGGGACCGTCGCCTCGGTGATGGCCGTGACCATCTTGGCGCCGTGCCGGATGATCCCCTGGCGCTCCACCTGCGTGCCGATCATGAAGCCGGGGACGTCGGCCAGGAACAGCAGCGGGATGTTGAACGCGTCGCACAGCCACACGAACCGCGATGCCTTGTCGGCCGAGTCCACGAACAGGACGCCGCCGAGGTGCGACGGGTTGTTCGCCACCACCCCGACCGGCCGACCCTCGATGCGCCCGAGCCCGCAGACGAGCTCCTTCGCGAACAGCGGCTTGTACTCGAAGAAGGACTCGGCGTCGACGAGGCCGTCGATGAACGCGTGCATGTCGAACGCCGCGGCCTCGTCGACCGGGACCTCGTCGTCGGCGATGGCCCGCGACGGCGGCACGGGCTCGTAGCGCGGCGGCTCGTCCCGCCACGTCTGGGGGAAGTACGAGAACCACGCGCGAGCCTGGTCGAGGGCGTCTTCGTCGTCCTCGGCGAGGGCGTCCCCGCACCCCGACACCGTGGCGTGCATCCGGGCGCCGCCCATCTCCTCGAGCGTGGTGTGCTCGCCGATCACCTTCTCGGCCATGCGGGGCGACCCGAGGTACATCGACGCGTTCCCCTCGACCATGAACACCACGTCGCAGAAGCTCGGGATGTAGGCGCCGCCGGCGGCGGACGGGCCGAAGAGGCAGCAGATCTGGGGCACCCGGCCGGACAGGCGAATCTGGTTGGCGAAGATGCGCCCGGCACCGCGGCGGCCGGGGAAGAGCTGGACCTGGTCGGTGATGCGGGCGCCCGCCGAATCCACCAGCCAGAAGATGGGGAGGTCGTGGGCCAGCGCGTACTCGCTGGCGCGCACCATCTTCTCGACCGTCCGTGCGCCCCAGGACCCGGCCTTGACCGTCGGGTCGTTCGCCACCACGCAGACCCGTCGCCCGTCGATGGTGCCGGTCCCCGTGACCACGCCGTCGGCGGGGAGGTCCTCGCCCAGGTTGTTGGCGAGCAGGGAGTCCTCGAGGAAGGAGCCGGCGTCGAGGAGCAGGTCGAGGCGGTCGCGCACGAAGAGCTTGCCCTGCTTCTCGAGCTTGGGGCCCTGGGTCTCGAGGTTGCCGGCGAGGGCCCGCGAGGTCGCAGCCGTGAGCTGCTCGAGCGGATCGTGGGACGCCGTCACCCCACGATCTTGCCCGAGTGCCCGCGGGGGCGCGAAGTGGGCGCCGTGATGCCTCCCGACGTCGTGACCGATGTCGATGCAGTCCATTTGGCCGATAGCATCTCGTTATGGAGGCCCGCCAGCGTCCCACCGTCCGCCAGCTGGAGTACGTGGTGGCCGTGGCGGACCACCTGAGCTTCAGCCAGGCCGCCGAGGTCTGCGGTGTGAGCCAGCCGGCGCTGTCGACCCAGGTGCGGGAAGCCGAGCAGCGCCTGGGCCTGTCGCTCTTCGAGCGGGGGCGCAGCGGGGTCTCGGTGCCGGCCCACGCCCGGGCCGTGATCGACGCCGCTCGCCGTGCCGTCCAGGCGGTCGACGACGTCGTCGACGCCGCCGTCGACCTGCGGGGCGAGCTGGTCGGACCCGTGAGCGTCGGGGTCATCCCGACGATGGCGCCCTACCTGCTGCCCACCCTGGTGCGCGAGCTCCGCCGCCGCCACCCCCGCGCCGAACCGGCGCTGACCGAGGAGCGCACCGACGACCTGGTCCGTCGCATCGAGCACGGCCAGCTCGACCTCGGCCTGCTCGCCTCGCCCGTGCCCGGCGACGGCCTGGAGGTGGCCGAGGTCGCCACCGACGAGTTCCACCTCGCCATGCCCGAGGACCACCCGTTCGCCGGCGAGGGATCGCTGCCGTCGGGGATGCTGGCCGGCCTGCCGATCATGCTCCTGGAGGACGGGCACTGCCTCCGGGACCAGGCCATCGACGTCTGCGCCAGCGTCGGCGCCATGACCGAGGGCACCATCCAGGGCACCAGCCTCACGACGCTGTGCCAGATGGTCTCCGCCGGCGCCGGCGTGACGCTCCTGCCGTCCAGCGCTCGGGAGGTGGAGGCCCGGGCCGGTTCCGGCCTCGTCACCCGGCCGTTGCGCGACCCGCGGCCGAACCGGACGATCGTGCTCGCGTGGCGGGCCAGCTCGCCGCTGGCCCCGCTCTACCGGTCCTTCGCCGAGGCGATCGGCCCGGCCGTGCAGGAGCAGTGCCCGCTGGACTGATCAGCCGCCCGTCGCCACCCGCGTCCCGGGCGCGCTGCGGCGGATCGCCAGGATCGCCGTGTCGTCGGTGACCGGCTCGGTGGCGAAGTCCTTGGCCGCCTCGAGCAGGCTCTTGCACAGCACGTCCGGCGGCATGCCGGGGTCGCGGCGCAGCGTGTTGGCGATGCGCTCCTCGCCGAAGAACTGGTCCCCCGCCCGCGCCTCGGCGAGGCCGTCGGTGTAGAGCAGGACGAGGTCGCCGGACTCCAGGTCGATCTCCCGGGAGTGGTAGTGCGACGACGGGTCGAGCATGAGCAGCGGCCCGGTGGCCCGCAGGGGGCGGACCTCCTTCGCGTGCCAGAGCCAGCCGGCGGGGTGGCCGGCGGAGCAGACCCGCAGGGTGCCCGAGTCGGTGTCGAACACGACGACGCAGAGGGAGATGAACTCCTCGACCCGCTCGAGGGCCGACATCTGGGAGTTGAGCTCCTCCATGGCCTGGGCCGGGTCCCGGTACTGCCGGAGGAAGACGCGCAGCAGGTACTTGGCCTGGAAGGCGGTGATGGACGCCTCGATGCCGTGGCCGGTGACGTCCCCGATCACCGCCGCGATGCGGTTGGGCGAGACCCGGAACACGTCGTAGAAGTCGCCGGCCATCATGCCGGTGCCCGGCTCGTAGACCCGTCCGAGCTCGAACCCGGCGAAGTCGGGCAGCTCCTCCGGCGCGAGGCGGGCGGCCCACTTCCGGGGCGCCAGCTCGTCCTGGGTGAGGACCTCCTGGGCCTTGCGCTCGAGCTCGTTGCGATCCTCGGCGATGCGGGCGACCCGACGGAAGTCGCGGTTGTAGTAGAGCGACATGGCCACCGGGATGACCACCAGGGCGAACAGGGCGGCGGCCTCGGCCGTCCCGGCGATGCCGACCACGAGGGAGGCCACGGCCAGGAGGCCGTACAGGATGGCGGCGTGAAGCTCCTTGCGGAACGCGGCGCCGGCGAGGATCGCCTGGTCCGACGTCGGGCCGTACTCGCTCTGGACGCGCTGCCAGCTGAGCTGGAACCGCAGGGCCGAACGGCCCCACACCACTGCGGCGACGGCGCACAGGAGTGCGACCGCCGCCAGGATCGGTTGCTCCATGGACTGGTCAGCCTACCTCAGTCGCGCTTTCGCACCCGGAGCTTCAGCGGTGTGGCTCCCAGGTCGAACGCCTCCTGCAGGCTTCGCTCGAGGTAGCGCACGTAGGTCTTCGGGAGCTCCCGGTTGGCGAAGATCGTGAAGGTCGGCGGGTTCGCCGCGCCCTGCAGCGCGTAGAGGACCCGGGCGCCGTGCGGGGCGGGCTGGGCCTGCTGGGCCCGCCGGATCACGTCGTTGACCTGTCGGGTCGGGATGCGGGTCTCGTAGGCGCGGATCGCGGAGCCGAGCGCCGGGTACAGGCGGTGGACGCCCTTGCCGGTGAGGGCCGAGACCTGGAGCACGGGCGAGTCCCCGATGAAGTGCAGCTTCTCGGCGATCTGGTGGTTCACCCGCTCCTTGTCGTCCGCCGAGGCGACCTCCCACTTGTTCAGCAGGACGATGACGGGGCAGCCGGCGAGGTCGACCCGCTCGGCGAGGCGCTGGTCCTGGGCCGTGACCCCCTCGGTGGCGTCGATGACGAGGATGGCGATGTCGGCCTTGTCCACGGCCTGGAGGGCCCGGACGACGGAGTAGTACTCCGTGCCGTCGTCGACCTTGGCGCGGCGGCGCATCCCGGCGGTGTCCACGAAGCGGATCGCGCCCTCGGAGGTCTCCACGACGGTGTCGATCGTGTCCCGGGTGGTTCCCGGCATGTCGTGGACGATCGAGTTCTCGGCGCCGGTGAGCCGGTTGAACAGCGTCGACTTGCCCACGTTCGGACGACCGACGATGGACACGGCGATCTCGCCGCCGTCGGCGGCGGACTCGAACTCCTCCTCTTCGTCCTCGGGCGGGAGCATGGCCACGAGGTCGTCCAGGAGGTCGGCGGCGCCGTTGCCGTGCAGGGCGCTCATCGGGCTCGGCTCACCCAGGCCCAGCTCCATGAAGTCCCAGATCATGTGCTCGCGCTTGGGATCGTCGATCTTGTTGACGATGAGGCGCACGGGCTTGTTCTTGCGACGGAGCAGCTCCGCGGCCTTGGCGTCCTCCTCGGTGACGCCGACGGTGCCGTCGACGAGGAAGATCACCACGTCGGCCTCGTCCATGGCCTTCTCCGACACCCGGGAGACCTTCTCGTCGAGCGCGGTGCCGCCGGGCATCCAGCCGCCCGTGTCCACGACCTCGAAGCTGCGGCCCGCCCACTCGACCTCGACGGCCTTCGCGTCGCGGGTGACGCCGGCACGCTCCTCGACGATCGCGGTGCGCCGGCCGGCGAGGCGGTTGACCAGCGTGGACTTGCCGACGTTGGGGCGGCCGACGATGGCCACGCGGAGGGAGGAGGACATGGAGCTCTCGATTCAGGCAGGCGTCGGGGACGCCGGGAGGGGGACGCCGAGCGCAGCGCGCAGGGATGCCCCGTCGGTGGGGACGACCTCGACCGGTCGGGGGAGGTCGACGACGGACATGCCGTCCAGGAAGCGGTCCTGGGACAGGCACACGTCGGGCAGCAGGTACCGGTGGCCGGCCGGCTGCTCGGCCAGCACGCGGGCGATGTCCTCGCCCACCATGAGGCCGGTGACCCCGATGTTGCCGCCGAAGAAGCGGTTGGGCACCTCGACGATGCGCACGTCGTCGCGGTCGACGCCGGCGACCAGCGGGGCCAGCACCTGGGCGCCGTAGGGGGCGGTGAGCACGCCGACGGGGGCGTCGGGGGTGGGTCGACGCCGGCCCAGCTGCACCGGTACGCCGGGACCGCTCGGTTCGTTCGTTCCACCGGGGGCAACGCCGGGACCGATCGGTTCGTTCGTTCCACCGGGGGCAACGCCGGGACCGATCGGTTCGTTCGTCCCGCAACCGGCGCCCGTGGCGGTGGTCCGGGGGGCGCGATAGCCCTCGGCGGGGGCGCCGTCCACCCAGGCGAAGAAGCCGGCGTGGGGCCGGGTGACCTCGTCGGCGGCGCCGTGGAACTCGGCCTCGAAGGTGCGAGCCATGCCGATGCCGTCCTCGTGCATGGCGAAGCCCTCGTAGGCCTCGGCCGGCGGGAAGGGGCGACCGGACAGCAGGTAGTACTCGTCGGCGGCGAACACGAGGCGGCGGCCGAGCACCGTGCGGTACACGTCCTGCCAGTCCTCGACGATGTCGACCACCGTCTCGGCCTCGGCCAGGGTGTGGGGGCGCATGCGGGCCTCGTCGGAGTGGTCGCTGATGCCGAGCGGCACGACGGCGAGGCTGGCCAGCTCGGGGTACTCGTCGAGCACGCCGGCGAGGGTGTCGGCCAGCACCGCCCCGTCGTTCACGCCCGGGCAGACGACGATCTGGCCGTGCACGGTGACGTCGTGGTCGAGCAGCGCCCGCAGCCACCGCAGGCTGGTGGCGCCCCGGCGGTTGCGGAGCAGGTCGGCGCGCACCTCGGGGTCCGTGGCGTGGATGCTCACGTACAGCGGGCTCAGGCCCTCGGTGACGACGCGCTCGAGGTCGATCTCGGTGAAGCGGGTGAGGGTCGTGAAGTTCCCGTACAGGAAGGACAGGCGGTAGTCGTCGTCCTTCAGGTAGAGGCTCCGGCGCATGCCCGGGGGCAGCTGGTAGATGAAGCAGAACTCGCAGTGGTTGTCGCAGGTCTGCACCTCGTCGAAGATCGCGGCATCGACGTCGGCGCCGAGGGGCTCGCCCGGGCCCTTGGAGACCACGACCTGCTGCTCGAGCCCGCCCCGGCGCACGTCGAGGACCACCTCCGGCTCGTCGACCAGGAGGCGCCACTCGATGACGTCGCGCGGCTGGACCCCGTCGAGGGAGAGGATCTCGTCTCCTTCGACGAGACCCGCTCGGGCTGCGGGTGATCCGGGCGCGACCGCGATGACGCGGGGCAGGCTCACCGGCGACAGGGTACCGGGGCGAGGGCGCATCTCCCCAGGTGGGGTGGTACGTCGGAGCGAACTCCCGGCCCGTCACGACCACCTCGGGCGTAGGTTCCGCCCCCATGGACCTCACCATCGAGTCGCTGCGGTCCGGCGACCGCGAGCCGTTCCACGCGCTGATGCGCCAGGCATTCGGCGGCACCCTCCCCTACGACGGCGACGACGCACCGCAGACGGATGCGGACAAGGTCGTCTGCGCGTACGACGCCGACCGCCTCGTCGGCTCGGTGATGACCTTCGACTTCGCCATGACCTGGGGCGGGCGGCCGGTGCGCTGCGGCGGCGTCTCGGCGGTGGCGGTGGCGCCCGAGGCGCGCGGCAGCGGTGCCGCCCGCCGCATGCTGGACGAGACCTTCGACCGCATGGACGGCCGCGACCAGGTCCTCGGGGCGCTGTACCCGACCACGGCGTCGCTGTACCGCAGCGTCGGCTTCGAGATCGTCGGGTGGCACCAGCGCCGGCGGATCCCGCTCGGGGAGATCCGCACCGAGGGCGTCCAGGCGCTGCGGTGGCGCCAGGTCGCCCACGACGACGACGTCGTGCGCCGGCTCCACGACGAGATGTCGGCCCGCCACGACGGCTGGTTCCGGGTGGATCCGGGGTGGTGGGAGTTCCGGGCCCACCGCCACGTGCGGGAGACGTCGACCAACCGGTACAGCTACGTGGGCGCCCGGGCCGGCGTCGACGTGGCGGTCGTGCAGTACCGGTACGAGACCTCGGGTGACTTCTACGACCTGGAGGTGGAGGTGCTGGCCGGGGTGGACGTCGACGCCATCGGCGGGGCGCTGGGTCTGCTCGGTGGCCACGGCACCACCGCCGGCCACGTGATCACGACGCTGCCCGCCTCGGTCCTCGGACCCCACGTGCCCCACCTGCAGCGCACCGCCGTCGCCTCCGACTGGCCCTGGATGCTGCGGGTCATGGATGCGCCGGGCGCGATCGCCGCCCGTGGCTGGCCCCGCTCGGTGTCGGGCCGGGTGGCCCTCGACCTGGTGGACCCCGTGCGCCCGTCCAACCAGGGCGCCCACGTGCTCGAGGTCGACGGCGGCGAGGCCTCCCTCGTCCGTGGCGGCAGCGGCGGCGTCACCGTGACCGCCCAGGACCTGGCGATGCTCTACGCCGGCTGTGACGTCGTTGGCCTGCGCGCCGCCGGCCGGCTCGCGGAGGCCACCCCGGACGACGTCGACCTGCTCGCCGCCGCCTTCGTGTCGAACCCGACGATCCCGATCTTCTTCTGATCCGGGGGTCCGGGGACCACGACGTCTCCGGAGCCCTCGGTAGCGTGGGACCGTGCCCGTCGACCAGGTCCTCCTCGCCGCCCCCCGTGGCTTCTGCGCCGGCGTCGAGATGGCGATCAAGGCGCTGGCCTGGATGGTCCGTGCCTTCGAGCCGCCCGTGTACTGCTACCACGAGATCGTCCACAACCAGCTCGTCGTGCAGCGCTTCCGCGACCTCGGCGTGGTGTTCGTCGACGACATCGCCGAGGTCCCGCCCGGCCGGCCGGTGATGCTGTCGGCGCACGGGTCGGCGCCCGAGGTGGTCGCCGCGGCCCAGGCCAGCGGCGGCTACGTGGTCGACGCCGTCTGCCCGCTCGTCACCAAGGTCCACCACGAGGTCAAGGTCCGGGCCGGCAAGGGCTACCAGATCGTCTACGTCGGCCACGACGGCCACGAGGAGGCGGTCGGCACCATGGCCGTCGCCCCCGACGCCATCCACCGGGTGGAGTCGACCGAGGAGGTCGACGCCCTCCCCCACTTCGACCAGCCCGTGGCGCTGCTCGCCCAGACCACCCTGTCGCACCGCGACTGGGAGGGCGTGCTCGACCGCACCCGCGAGCGCTTCCCCGACGTGTGGACGCCCGGTCGCAGCGACCTCTGCTTCGCCACCACCAACCGGCAGGCCGCCCTCACCGCCCTCGCCGAGCGGTGCGACGCCATCGTCGTCATCGGGTCGGCCAACTCGTCCAACACCCGGGCGCTCGAGTCGCTGGCCCGGGACATGGGCTGCCGTCGGGTCCACCGGGTCAACACGCCCGAGGAGGTCCCCGACGACCTCGAGGGCGTCGTCGGCGTCACGGCCGGGGCCAGCGCTCCGGAGGAGCTGGTGTGCTGGGTCATCGACAAGCTCGACCCGCGCGACGGCATCGAGGAGGTGCGGATCACCGAGGAGGAGGAGTACTTCCCCCCGCCGCGCAACCTGCGGGAGCTGCTCGAGGCGCTCGACGTCGCCGCCACCCTGGTCGTGGGCGGCACCCTCGAGGACCGGCCCACGGTGGTCGACCGCGAGACGGAGGCCAGCGAGGTGCTGGGCGCCCTCGTGGTCGGCAGCCCCTGAGGGCCGGCTTCAGCTGCCCAACCGCCCGACCCGGCGCTGGGCGTCGTCGAACAGGGCCTGGATGCGGGCCTGCAGGGTCGCCGTGGTCTCGCGGACCTGGCGGCGCGAGGGACGCTTGCCGTCCACGCCGACGGGCGCCGGGATGGGGTCGCCGATCACCAGCACGACCTTCACCGGCTTGATCCACTTCGCCCCGGGCGGCATGGCCGCCTCGGAGCCACCGATGCCGACCGGCAGGATCGGTGCCCCGGTGCGCCCGGCCACGAACGCCGGCCCCTCGAACAGGTCCTCGACGACCGGGCCGGTGCGGCGCTGGCCCTCGGGGAACATCACGACCGGCTCGCCGTAGCCGAGCGCGGTGATGCTGGACCGCATGGCCTCGCGGTCGGCGGAGCCGCGGTGCACCGGGATCCCGCCCATGGCGTCGAAGAACCGCCCGGGGAGGTCGTACTTCCACATGGTGTGCTTGCCCATGAACCGCATCCGGCGTCGGGTGACCGCGGCGACGAGCAGCGAGTCGACGTTCGAGCGGTGCACGGCCGAGAGGATGAAGGGGCCTTCCGGCACCTTCTCCAGCCCGTGGACCTCGAGGCGCCAGAACAGCCGGCAGAAGCCCACGATGACGGCCGTGACGAAGCGGTAGAACCGCAGCTGGCCCGAGGTGGGCGGGCCCTGGACCTCCGCGGCGTTCTGCTGCGGGGCCGGGGTGGCGGGTTCCTCAGCCATCGAGCTGGTCCACGAGGAGCTCGACGATCTCGTCGATGGTGAGGTCGCTCGTGTCCACCTCGACCGCGTCGCCGGCGCGGGTCAGCGGTGAGGCGTCCCGGCCCTGGTCGAGCGCGTCGCGGCGGGCGATGTCGGCGGCGACGGTCTCGTAGTCGAGGTCGGAGACCTCCTTGGACCGGCGGGCGGCGCGCACCTCGGGGCGGGCGTCCAGGTACACCTTGAGCATGGCGTCGGGGAACACGACCGAGCCGATGTCGCGCCCCTCGAGCACGCCGCCGCCCCGGCGGCGGGCCCACTCCCGCTGGCGGGACACGAGCTCACTGCGCACGGCCGGGTTGGCTGCCACGGTGCTCACGGCGCGGGTGACCTCGGGGCCGCGGATCTCGATGGTGGCGTCGACGCCGTCGACCGTCACGGCGTCGGCGGTCACGGAGAGCTCGACCCGCTCGGCCAGCACCGCCACCGGCTCGACGTCGGCGGGGTCGATGCCGCGGCGCAGGGCGGCGAAGGTCACGGCCCGGTACATGGCGCCGGTGTCGAGGTACTCGAGGTCGAGGCGGTCGGCCAGCAGGCGGGCCACGGTGGACTTGCCCGACCCGGCCGGGCCGTCGATGGCGATCACGCGCAGGCCGTCGGACATGGCGGCGACGCTACCCGTGGCGGGCCGGTGGGACGGTCCCCGCCCGCAGCTCGTCGAGCAGGTCCCAGAACCCCGGGAAGGTCTTGGCCACGCACCCCGGGTCGCGCACGGCCATGCCCGGCACGCGCAGGCCGAGGAGCCCGAAGGCCATCGCCATGCGGTGGTCCCGGTAGGTCTGGAAGGTGGCGGGCCGGACCGGTCCGGGGTGGATGACCAGGCCGTCGTCGGTGGCTTCGGCCTGGATGCCGCAGCGCTGCAGCTCGGCCACGGGGCCGGCGATGCGGTCGGACTCCTTGTCCCGGATGAACCCGACGCCCCGGATGGTGGTGGGGCCGTCGGCCAGCGCGGCGAGGGCCGCGAGCGTGGGGACGGTGTCGGAGATGTGGGCCATGTCGACGTCGACGCCGCGCAGGCCGTCGCCGGCGGCGACCGTGACCGCATCGGCGTGCCAGGTGACCTCGGCGCCCATCTGCTCGAGCACCTGGGCGAAGGCGACGTCGCCCTGCAGGGAGCGGCGGTGCAGGCCGGGCACGGTGACCCGGCCGCCGGTGACCAGCGCCGCCGCCCAGGCGTAGGAGGCGGCGGACGCGTCGGGCTCGATGGCGTAGGTCGTGGGCCGGTAGCCGCTGCCCTCGACGGTCCAGGTGCCGTCGCCCTCGGTGACGGTGGCCCCGAAGGCAGCCATGACCGCCCCGGTCATCTCCACGTACGGACGGGAGATCAGCTCCGTCGTGAGCCGCACGGCGATGCCACCGGGCACGGCCGGGCCCGCCAGGAGCAGGCCGGACAGGAACTGGCTGGACGCGTCGCCCGAGAGCTCGACCGTGCCGTGCGCCAGCGGTCCCTGCACCTCGACCGGGAGGTGCCCGCGGCGCTCGTCGTCGTGGATCCGGGCCCCGAGGGAGCGCAGCGCGTCGAACGTCGGCCCCATCGGGCGCGCCCGCAGCTGCGGGTCGCCGTCGAGGGTGCTGGGCTCCTCGCCGAGGGCCAGCAGCGGCAGCAGGAAGCGAGACGTCGTCCCGCTCTGGCGGGCGTCGACAGCAGCGCCCGAGCGCTGCCTCGACCCCGTGACCGTCAGCTCGGCGTGCCCGGTGCCGTCGACGGCGACGCCGAGAGCCCGCAGCGCCTCGACCATGGCGACCGTGTCGTCGGCGTGGAGCACCCCGGTGAGCACCGAGGTCCCGTCGGCGAGGGCGGCGCAGACCAGTGCCCGGTTGGTGATGCTCTTGGAGCCGGGGAGCGTGACGGTGGCGTCGAGGGGCCCGTCGACCGGCGGGACGGGCAGCGGATCGAGCACGGTCAGCCGAGGTGCTGGATCGAGGGGCGGTACCCGCGGGCGAGCAGCCCACCCCGGAACCGCTCGACGAGGGTGCCCTCGATGAGGACGATCAGCACGCCCTGCTGGCCCTCGGACGAGTGGGCGATCTCGAGGTCGACGATGTTCACGTCGAGCTCGGTGGCGAGCGTGGTGACGTCGGCCAGCACGCCGGGGCGATCGGGAACCGGCACGCGGACCTCGGCCAGCTCGGATGGCCGCGTGTAGCGGGCCGGGAGGTTCACGCGCGCCGCACGGGCCCGGCTGAGGTCGGCCAGCAGCGACTCGCGGTCCGACGAGGCCACCTGGTCCCGGGCCTCGGCCAGCGCACCGATCAGGCGGTCGAGGCCGGCGACGATGGCGGTGCGGTTCTCCTCGCAGATGTCCGGCCAGATGCCGGGGTGGCCCGACGCGATGCGGGTCATGTCGCGGAAGCCGCCGGCGGCCAGGCGCAGCAGGGCCACGTGCTCGTCGGCCCGCTCGTCGGCGATGCGCATGAGCGACGCGGCCGTGAGGTGCGGCACGTGGGACACCACGGCCACGAGCTCGTCGTGGCGCTCGGGGGGCAGGGCGATGACCTCGGCCCCGAAGCTGGACACGACCCCGCGAACGCGGGCGTAGGCCGCATCGTCGGTGTCGGCCGTGGGCGTGAGCACCCACACCGCGCCCTCGAACAGGTCGTCGGTGGCGCCGTCGACGCCTTCCTGCTCCGAGCCGGCCATCGGGTGCCCGCCGACGAAGCGGGGGTCGTCCACGGCCGCCACGATCGGCGCCTTGACCGAGCCGACGTCGGTGACGAGGCCGGCGGTGCCGGCCAGCGCCTTGCGGGCGGCCTCGGCGACGGTGCGCACGGGGGTGGCGACGAAGGTGATCTCGGCATCGGCGTCGAGGCCGACCTCGTCGATCACGTCCAGCTCGAGGGCCCGGTCGGTGCGCGACGGATCGTGGTCGACACCGCTGACGTGCCAGCCGGCGCGGCGCAGCGCGAGGGCGATGGAGCCGCCGATCAGGCCGACGCCGACGACGTTCGCACGTGGCTGGGAGGCACCGGGCACGGTGCTCGATCCTACGTGGGGGGTGTGGCCGGGACCGCAGCCCGTTCGAGGGCGCGGACCTCGTCCTGGCGCAGCGGGCGCCACTCCCCCGGCCCGAGGCGCGTGTCCACCAGCGGACCGATGCGGGTGCGCACCAGGCGCACGACCGGGTGCCCGACGGCCTCGCACATCCGTCGGACCTGGCGGTTGCGACCCTCGTGGATCACCAGACGCACCACCCCGGGGCTGACCATGGCCGCGGTGGCCGGCGCCGTGATGCCGTCGTCGAGCTCGACCCCCTCGCGCAGGCGCCGCAGCGCCAGGCGCGACGGCGTGCCCTCGACGTGGGCGAGGTACTCCTTCTCCACGCCGTAGCTGGGGTGGGTGAGGCGGTGGGTCACCTCGCCGTCGTTGGTCAGGAGCAGCAGGCCCTCGGTCTCGGCGTCGAGGCGCCCGACGGGGAACACGCGGGGCTCCTCCGGCACGAGCCCGACGACGGTGGGGCGGCCCTGCGGGTCCGATGCCGTGGACACGACCCCGGCCGGCTTGTTCAGGAGGTACCAGACCGTGTCGGGCCGGACGCCGACGAGCACCCCGTCCACCTCGATGGCATCGACGTCGGGGTCGGCGCGCTGGCCCAGCTCGGCCACGCTGCCGTTGACGACGACGCGGCCGTCCTCGATCAGCTCCTCCACCACGCGCCGGCTGCCGATGCCGACGCGAGCGAGGATCTTCTGCAGCCGCTCGGGCTCGCTCACCCGGCGGAGGCGTCGTCGGCGGGCGGGGCGTCAGCGGACGGCTCGTCCTCGGCCTCGTCGACGGGCGCGGTGATGTCGCTGTCGAGCGCATCCGGCCGGAGCCCCTTCTCGAGGGCCTCGTACACGTCGGCGCCGGGCACGAACTCGCCGAGTGCCGGCAGCTCGTCCACCGCGTTGAGGCCCAGCTTCTCGAGGAACGCTGCCGTGGTGCCGTAGAGCACCGCCTGGCCGGGGCCGTGGTCGCGCCCGATCTCGTCGACGTAGCCGCGCTGGACCAGCGTGCGCATCACCCCGTCGACGTTCACGCCCCGGATGGCGGCGATCTGGGCCCGGGAGATGGGCTGCTTGTAGGCGACGATGGCCAGGGTCTCGAGGGCGGCGTTGGACAGCCGGCCGGACTGCCCGTCGAGCACGTAGCGCTCGACGTAGGGGGCGAGGTCGGGGTGGGTCTGGTAGCGCCAGCCACCCGCCACCTTCACCAGCTGGAAGCCGCGGTCCGTGGCGTCGTACTCGGCGGCGAGCTCGATGCAGAGGGCCTCGACCCGGTCGGCACCGATCTCCAGCAGCTGGGCCAGCAGCTCGACGGCGATGGGCTCCTCGGTGACGAGCAGCAGGGCCTCGGCGGCCCGCCGCAGCTCGCGCTCCCGGTCGTCCTCGCCTGCGTCAGCCTCGGTCACGCCTAGCCATCGTAGGCATCGACGAAGGCGAGGTCGTCCAGGTCGAGCTCGTCGTCGTCCGGGCGGCCCGTCCACACGACGGTGAGGGCCCCGAGGCTGTCGACCTGCTCCAGGTCGATCCAGCCCTGCTTGTACAGCTCGAGCACGGCGAGGAAGCGCACGACGACCTCGAGGCGCTCCACCAGGTCGGCGGTGAGCTCGGCGAACGTGGCCCGGCCGATGCGGGGCAGCTCGTCCAGGAGCTCGGCCACCGCGTCGGTGACCGTGATGCGGATCTGGTGGATGTGGTCGATGTGGACCCGGGGCACCGGCTTGGGCTCGACGGCGCGCAGGAAGGCGTCGCGCAGCTGGTCGGGCGTGGTGGTGGCCAGCAGGTCCGGCAGCAGGCCGAGGAACTGCTGGTCGACGCCGGCGGTGCGGGGGTAGGAGCGGCCGGCCTCGTTGGCGATGGTGGCCATCGCCACCGCCGCGTCCTTGAAGGTCTTGCACTCCACCAGGCGCGAGAGCAGGAGGTCCCGCTCCTCCCAGAGGGCGAGCTCGTCGTCGAGGTCGACGTCGGCGTCGCCGGGGAGGAGCCGCTTGGACTTGAGCTCGATGAGCGTGGCGGCGATGAGGAGGAACTCGGTGGCCAGGTCCAGGTCCATCTGCTCGAGGCGCTCGAGGTGGGTCAGGTAGGCGTCGACGATGTCGGAGAGGCGGACCTCGTACAGGTCCACCTGGTCCTGCAGGATCAGGTGCAGGAGCAGGTCGAAGGGACCCTGGAACACCGGAGTCTCGACGTCGACGGCCACGGCACGAGGGTACGCGGGGTCATGGGACGGCGGGTGGATGCTCGGCCGGCCCGGCGATCTCTGAGCGTCCCGGCGTCGAACCGTCTCGGGGGGCCGTCGGGGGCGCCCCTACGATGCCGCCCCATGGTCCGCTCCTTCTCCGGCATCCAACCGACCGGCGACCTCCACCTGGGGAACCTCCTGGGTGCGGTCAGCCGCTGGGTCCGCGACCAGCACACCCACGAGGCCGTCTTCTGCGTGGTCGACCTGCACGCCCTGACCCTCCCCCAGGACCCGGCCGCGCTGCGCGAGCGCACCGTCTCGCTCACCGCGCTGCTGGTGGCCTGCGGCCTGGAGCCCGAGGTGTGCACCCTGTTCGTCCAGAGCCACGTGCCCGAGCACACCCGGCTCGCCTGGCTGATGGAGTGCACGGCCAGCTTCGGCGAGCTGTCCCGGATGACCCAGTTCAAGGACAAGTCGGCCCGGGCCGAGTTCATCTCGGCCGGCCTGTTCACGTACCCGGCGCTCCAGGCTGCCGACATCCTCCTCTACGACACCGACGTGGTCCCGGTGGGCGACGACCAGCGCCAGCACATCGAGCTCGCCCGGGACGTGGCCCAGCGCTTCAACGCCCGGGCCGGCAGCGACGTGCTCGTCGTGCCCAAGCACGTCATCCCGCCCGTCGGCGCCCGGATCATGGACCTGCAGGAGCCGGGCAACAAGATGTCCAAGTCGCTGGAGTCGCCCCAGGGCACGATCCTGGTGCTGGACGACCCGAAGGCGATCGAGAAGAAGGTGAAGCGGGCCGTCACCGACGCCGACAACGAGGTGCGCTTCGATCCCGAGGCGAAGCCCGGCGTGTCGAACCTGCTCTCGATCCTGGGCGCGGCCACCGGCCGGGACCCGGTCGAGCTGGCCGACGAGTACTCGATGTACGGGCCGTTGAAGACCGACACCGCCGATGCGCTCGTCGCCATGCTCGAGCCCATCCAGGCCCGCTACGCCGACCTGGTCGAGGACCGGGGCACGATCACGTCGATCCTGCACACGGGTGCGGCCAAGGCCCGCTCGGTGGCGTCGGCGACGCTGCGCCGGGTGCACGACGCGGTCGGTCTGCTGCCGCCGGGGTGAGCCTGCGCCCGCAGCCCCACGGGCGGCGGACTAGTCCGGGGAGCGCCTGGCGGCGCGGAAGCGCACCACCGTGACGACGGCCATGCCGATCGCGAGCACGAGCCAGCCGATGGCGAGGCCGCCGGTGCTGGCGCCGGCGGCGAGCAGGAACCCGACGGTCAGCAGGCCGGAGATGGCCCAGGAGGCGTCCACGTCAGGGGACTCTACGGTCCAGGAACCCGAGCGCCGCGGCGAGCGCCTCGACGCGCAGCATCGGCGCGCCGGCCGCACGGGCCGCTCGGATCGGGGCGCCGTAGATCGCCTCGAGCTCGAGCGGTCGTCCGGCGTCGTGGTCGAGCTTCATCGAAGGCGCGTAGGGGCGCATGTCGCGGGTCAGGGCGAGCATGTCGTCGCGCGCACCGTCGGGGAGGGCGCTCCCTGCGGCCCGCGCCGCCTCGACCACCTCGTCCATGAGGTCGGCGACCAGGCCACACGCCTGCGCGTCGGCGAGGAGCTGCTCGGTGGACGCGTCGAGCAGCGTGCAGAGGCCGTTGAAGGGGATGTTCCACACGAGCTTGCGCCACCGCGCCACGCCGAGGTCGGCGAGCGCCGTGGCCTCGACGCCGGCGGCGGCGAGGTCGGCCGCGATCGCCTCGGCGGTCCCGACGTGGCCGTCCTCGAGCGGCGCGAGCGTCACCGCTCCGTAGTCGAGGTGCTCGCTGCGGCCCGGACGGACCCGGTGGGCGCACACGAAGCAGAGCCCTCCCAGCACCGGGCCGGCGGCCGGCACCTCGCGTCGGACCTGCTCCTCGGTGCCGAGCCCGTTCTGGAGCACGACGACCGTGGTGCCGGAGGCGCAGACGCCCCGGAGCAGGGCCGCCAGGTGCTCGTTGGCGGTCGTCTTCGTCGCCAGGAGCACCACGTCCGACGCCGGGAGGTCGGCGGGGTCGGTGGCGGCCACGACGTCGGCAGGCTCGATCCGGAGCAACCGGCCCTCGCTGCGGACCTCGATGCCGTCGCGGCGGAGGGCCGTAGCCTCGGTGCGCACCAGCCATCGGACCGGGTGCCCGGCCACGGCCAGGCGGGTGCCGTACAGCAGGCCGACGGCCCCGGCGCCCACGACGGTGTAGCTGCGCGGTGGCGCGCCGTCAGTCATCGTCCGCGGCCCGGAGCGCTCGACCGACCTCGAGCGGCACGGTCCAGTCGTGCTCGGGTCGGTGGTGCTCCTGCGCCCAGGCCACCGTGAGCGGGTCGGCGCCGGCTTCCTCGAGCAGCTCGGCGCCGAGCACGTCGTGGCGGAGGTAGGCCGCCACGCGGCCCCGCGCACCGGGAGCGCCCGCCCAACCGTCCGCTCGGCGACGACCGACCAGCGTCGCGGCGACCCGGCCGAAGGTGCCGAGGTCGGCCTCGACCTTGCCCACGTCGTGCAGCAGCGCGGCGGCGAGCACGGGACGGGCATCGTGGCCCAGGGCCGGCCCGATGTCGGCCTGCACCTGGCGTGCGACCAGCACCGAGTGCTTGCGGTCGGCGCTCGACATGCGCTGCCACAGCTGGCGCTCCCCCGGCCCCAGCAGCGCCGCGGCCCACGCCTCGTCGCGCGCCTTCAGCGGCACCGGCGACAGCGAGCCGAGGAACCGGCGGACCAGGTGGAGCGACCCAGCCACGGCGTGGTCAGGCGTGCTGGATGCAGAAGCTGGTGGCCGGCATGACCTCGAGGCGGTCCGACCCGATGGTCGCCCCGCACACCTCGCACGTGCCGTAGGCGCCGGAGTCCATCCGCTCGAGGGCCTTCTCGATGTCGTCGAGGTCGCGACGGAGCTGGTCGTAGAGCACCTTGTTCTCGCCCCGTTCGGCCGCGACCTGCGCCGAGTCGGCGAAGTTGTCGTCGTAGGACAGGTCGTCCTCCCGCGAATCCAGCTCGTGCACCTTGGTGCGGAGCAGGTCACGCTCCTGTTCGAGCGCGGCACGGCGATCGTCGTTGGCGGGCTCGACGGGGTCGGACATGGGCGCAGGATAGACAACCCGGCGCGGGCTTCCGGCCGACCCCCGCTCAGCGGGTCGCCCGGGGATGGGCGGAGCGCCAGGCGGCGACGAGCCGCTCGGTGGAGACCTTGGTGTACACCTGCGTGGTCGCGATCGAGGCGTGGCCGAGCAGCTCCTGCACGGCCCGGATGTCGGCGCCGTGGTCGAGCAGGTGCGTGGCGCAGGAGTGGCGCAGCACGTGCGGGGTGAGGCGGTCGCCGAGGCCGGCGTCGGCGGCGTGGGCCTTCACGACGAGCCAGGTGCCCTGCCGGCCGAGCCGCCCGCCGCGCTGGTTGAGGAAGACCGCCTCCTCGTCGTCGCGGCGGCGCCAGCGAGCCGGGATCATGGCGCCTCGACCCTCGAGCGTGAGCCAGGCGGCGAGCGCGTCGGCGGCGGCGCCCAGCACCGGCACCACCCGCTCCTTGTCGCCCTTGCCGACCACCCGCACGAACCCGTCGTGCAGGTCCAGGTCGCGCAAGGACATCGACACCAGCTCGGAGATGCGCACGCCGGTGCCGTAGAGCGTCTCGAGGATGGCGCGGTCGCGGCGGGCGACCGGGTCGTCACCGACGACCCTCCCCAGCAGCATCTCGACCTCGGCCTCGGTGAGCGCCTTCGGCAGGCCCCGGGCGACGGGCGGCGGCGCGACGGACGCCCCGACGTCATCGGCGACGTGGCCCTCCTCGGCGAGGAACCGGTGCAGGTTCCGGGCGGCCACGATCCGGCGCTTGCGGGTGGACGGGGCCAGCCCCTCGTCGCGCAGCCGGGCGACCCACGCCACCAGGTCGTCCTCGGTGACGTCGGTGACGGCGCGGCCGAGGTGGTGGAGGTGCGACGTCCACGCCCGCAGGTCCCGCCGGTACGCCTCCACGGTGGAGCGCGCCCGGCCCCGCTCGAGGCGGAGCCAGGTCAGGTACTCCTCGACCTCCAGCGGCAGCTGCTCGTCGGCGTCGAGCGCACTCACCGGGCCCGGACGAGGGCGACGGCGATGACGGTCTTGGCGTCCGTGAGGCGCCCGTCGGCGATCATCTCGGCCAGGTCGTCGAGGTGGTGGCGCTCGATCGACATGGCCTCCTCCTCGGGCCCCTGGGCGGCAGCGTCGATCTCGCGCAGACCGGTGGCGAGGTAGACGTCCACGACCTCGTCGGACATGCCGGGCGCGTTGTGGAAGGCGACCAGGTGCTCGTAGGCGTCGGCCTCGAGGCCGACCTCCTCGGCGAGCTCGCGGGCGGCGGTGACCTCGGTCGGCTCGTCGTCCACGTCGCGGACGCCGGCGGGGATCTC
>JAKFET010000133.1:0-3502 GCA_036675575.1 Acidimicrobiaceae bacterium | reverse complement strand
CGCCCGGGTCGGCGTGGTGCTGGGGATGATCGGGGTGCTCCTGGGCTTCCTCAGCCTCGCGATGCAGCTCCTCGGCTGACCCTCCCGGCGGGAGATCGACAGAACTTCGATCGCCCGGGAGGAATCGCGCGGCCGCTCGCCGAACCACGCAACTGACGGATCGAAACTTACGGTCCGTCAGCACAGCGGGGTCGACGGGGGTCGGCGCCGTCCGGGGGAACACGGAGGGACAGGTCATGTCGCGCGCGCAATCGGCGGCCCGCCAGCGCATGTCGGGCACCGCCCGACGATCGCAGCTGCTCGACGTCGCTGCCCAGGCCGTGCTCGACGGCGGGCTCACCGACCTCACGATGGAGCGCCTGGCCATGCGCGCCGGGGTGTCCAAGGCCCTGCCCTACACCCACTTCGAGAGCATCGACGACGTGCTCGCGTCGCTGTACGAGCGGGAGGGCATGCGACTCGGGGAGTTCATCTGGGCCGCGCTCGAAGCGGCGTCGCCCGGTGCCGACCTGGTGCGGGTGCACATCGCGTCGTACTTCGAGGGGCTCGAGCAGGGGGGTGACGTCCTCGGCCGCCTCACCACCCCGGGGTCGACCGTCACCGCCGGCGTCGACACCCGCGACGCCGGACCCAAGTTCTCGGCCCGCGTGCTGCACCGGTTCCACGGCGTGCCGCGCGACAAGGCCAAGGTCCTCGGCAGCGTGGTGAACGCCGCCGTCCTGGGCGCCGGCAACGCGTGGCGCAAGCGCCTCGGGACGCGCGCCGAGCTGGAGGGCGCCGCCGCCCACGTCCTGGAGGCCGCCATCGTCTGGGGAGGTGGTCGCCCGTGACCGCCGCCTCGGCGCAGCCGTCCCGGTCGCTGGCCTCCCTCGCCGACGACCCGCTCGTGCGCAAGGTCGCCTACGGCATCGCCGGGGTGCTGGCCTACCTGTGGGTGATCCATCGGTTCTGGGGCGCGCCGGCCGGCGTGCTCGTGCAGGGCGCGGTCGTGGGGGCCATCACCTCGTTCGTGGCCCTCGGCATGGCGCTCATCTACCGCTCGAGCCGCATCATCAACTTCGCCCAGGGCGACCTCGGCGGCGTGCCGACCAGCCTGGGCGTGCTGCTGATCCTCGGCCCGGGCATGCAGTTCCTCATCGCCTTCCCGCTGGCGCTGGTGGTCGGCATCGTCCTCGGCAGCTTCGTCGAGTTCGCCATCCTGCGCCGCTTCTTCAAGGCACCCCGGCTGATCCTCACCGTGGTCACCATCGGCCTGTCCCAGATCCTGGCCGGCGTCGCGACCCTGCTCCCCACGCTGTTCGACCTGTCGACCACGGGGCTGGCGTACCAACCGCCCATCGACGTCAGCTTCTCGATCGGCGTCACCCGCTTCTCGGGCAACGACGTGATCCCCATGCTCGCCGTCCCGATCGTGATCGTCGGGCTGTCGTGGTTCCTGCGGCGCACGAGCTACGGCATGGCGATCCGGGCCACGGCCGAGAGCTCCGAGCGCGCCGCGCTGCTGGGCGTGCCCGTGGCTCGCGTGCAGAACGTCGTGTGGATCGTCGCCACCCTCCTGTCGACCACGGGCCTGTTCCTGCGGGCCGGCATCGTCGGCCTGCCCATCGGCTCGGCGCTCGGCATCACGATCCTGCTGCGGGCGCTCACCGCCGGGGTCATCGGCCGCATGGAGCGCCTGCCCTCCATCTTCGTGGCATCCGTCGCGCTCGGGATCCTGGAGTCCTGCGTCGTCTACGCCGAGTCCGGGGTGTCGGCCAAGGTCGACGCCGTCCTCTTCGGCGTGGTGCTCGTCGCCCTGCTCCTCCAGCGGCGCAAGCGCACCGCCCGTGGCGACGAGGCGTCGGGGTGGCAGACGACGGCCGGCGTGCGGCCGATCCCGCGCGAGCTGCGGGACCTGCCAGAGGTCCGCTGGGGGTTGCGCCTCGGGCTCGCCGCCGTGCTGGCCGGCGCGCTCGCGCTGCCGCTGCTGGTGAGCGACGCCAAGGTGAGCCTGGCGGCGACCATCTGCGTGCTGTGCATCGTCACCGTGTCGCTGGTCGTGCTCACGGGCTGGGCCGGCCAGGTCAGCCTCGGGCACGTCGCCTTCATGGGCATCGGCGCCGCCACCGGCTCGTGGCTGACCACCAGGTGGGGCTGGGACCTCGCGCTCGTGCTGCTCGTCGCCGGCCTCATCGGCGCCGCGGCCGCCATGGTGATCGGCATCCCGGCGCTGCGCATCCAGGGCCTGTTCCTGGCCGTGGCGACCGTCGCGTTCGCGACGGTGACCTCCACCTACCTGTTGAACAAGAGCATCGTCGGGTGGCTGCCGAACGAGCGGATCCCGCGGAACCCGATCCTCGGTCGCATCGACATCGCGTCGGAGACGCGCTTCTACTACCTCTGCCTCGTCTGCCTGCTCGGTGCCATCGCCGTCGTGCGGGGGGTGCGGAGCAGCCGCACGGGACGGGTCCTCATCGCGGCCCGTGACAACGAGCGGGGGGTGCAGAGCCTCGGGGTCAACGTCGTGGCCGCCAAGCTCACCGCCTTCGCCCTCTCGGGCTTCCTGGCCACCGCCGCCGGCGCGCTGTTCGTGCACGGCCAGCAGACCCTGGGCAACCAGCCCTTCGTGCCCGCCCGGTCCTTCCAGGTCTTCATCCTCGTGGTCATCGGCGGCCTGGGCTCGATCCCGGGTGCGCTGCTCGGCCCGATCCTCATCGAGGGCCTCGAGTACTTCCGCTCCTCGTTCCCCGACTCGATCGAACCGGTGCTGTTCTTCCTGACCACCGGCGTCGGCCTCATCGTGGTGCTGCTGTTCCTGCCGGGCGGCTTCAGCCAGCTGTACTACCGGGCGCGCGACGACCTCCTGCGCCGGGTGGCGGCGCGCCACGACATCCTCGTGCCGAGCCTGGTGGCGGACGCCGCGCCGCGGGGCCCGGGCGGCGACGGCGGGTCGGGCGAGCACGACGGGGACGGCCCACCGGACGACGGTCCGGACGGCACCGAGCTCGTCCGCCAGCCCGAGCTCACGGCCACCGGGGCTGCGCGGTGACGCTGGTGAACGAGTCCCCCGTGCCGACCGACGCCGCCCCGATCGACGCCGGGGCGGAGCAGGACATGCCGTCGATCTGGCGGCCGAAGAAGTACTTCGATGCCGCCATCGGCGACCAGATGGCCTTCCCGCTGCTGATCCTGTTCCTGCTCAACGCCGTGGACGAGCTGGACCGCAGCGCGTTCGGGATCCTGGTGCCCGAGATCCGCGACGCCTTCGGCCTCGACAACCAGGGCATCCTCGGCGTGGTCGCCGTGGTCACGACCCTGGCGCTGGGCGTGCAGCCCTTCGTCGGGTACCTCGCCGACCGGCGTAGCCGGGTGCAGATCGCGGTGACCGGGGCCGCGGGTTGGGCCTTCTTCTCGGTGATGACCGGGTTCGTCAACGCGCTCGCGGTGCTGATCTTCCTGGCCCAGATGCCCTACCTGCTCGGTGAGGGGCTCGCGGTCTGGGCCCTCGTCGCCGCAGGGCTGG
>JAKFET010000228.1:0-21827 GCA_036675575.1 Acidimicrobiaceae bacterium | reverse complement strand
TCGGCCTTCGGCCGGCGTCGGGGCTGGGCGGAGGCGTACATGGCGACGACCACCACGACGCCGACCACGGCGACGATGAGCATGAGGGTGAGCATCCCGCGTTCGTTCCCGATGCGGGGCCGGGCCAGACGTCGAGCGGTCAGCCGGCGACGAGGTCGGCGTACTCGGCGTGCTCGTCGACGAAGCGCTTCACGAAGGGGCAGGTCGCCACGATCTGGCCACCATTGGCCCGGATGTCGTCGAGGACCTGGCGGACGAGGACCTTGCCGATGCCCTTGCCCTGGCCCTGGGGGAGGACCTCGGTGTGGAGCAGGTCGTACACGTCGCCCTCGTGGCGGTACTCGATGAGGCCGACCGTGTCGCCGGCGCTGCGCAGCACGTAGCGGTTCCCGGGCTCGTCGTTCTGGAGGTCGATCGGGTCGGGGGCGTCTTCGGACATGGACCATGCCTACCCCGGCGGCGCACGGGTGACCCTTGACCCGGCGGTCAGGTCGTTGGGTACGCTCGTTGCCAACATGGGATCCAGGGGGATGAAGTGACCACGACCGAGCCACGCACCGACCGCAGCACCGAGGTCGACCCGGACGAGCTGCGACGTCGCTACGAGTTCGAGCGCGACAAGCGCCTGCGGACCGACGGCAACGAGCAGTACGTCGAGATGACGGGTCAGTTCGCCCACTACCTCGAGGACCCCTACGTCGCCCCCGTCGAGCGCGAGCCGCTCTTCGACGACGTCACGGTCGCCCTCATCGGCGGCGGCTTCGCCGGCCTCATCACCGGCGCCCGCCTCAAGGAGGCCGGCATCGACGACGTGCGCATCATCGAGAAGGGCGGCGACTTCGGCGGCACCTGGTACTGGAACCGGTACCCGGGAGCCCAGTGCGACGTCGAGTCCTACGTGTACCTGCCGCTGCTGGAGGAGACCGGCTACGTCCCGAAGGAGAAGTACACCCGGGCCCCCGAGATCCTCGAGCACTGCCACCGCATCGCCCGCCAGTACGAGCTCTACGACAACGCCTGCCTGTCCACCGAGGTCCAGGCCATCGACTGGGACGAGGACCGCAACCGCTGGGTCATCCGCACGAACCGCGGCGACGCCATGACGGCCCGGTTCCTGATCATGGGCAACGGCCCGCTGCACCGCCCGAAGCTCCCCGGCATCCCCGGCGTGGACACCTTCAGGGGACACAGCTTCCACACCAGCCGGTGGGACTACGACTACACCGGCGGCGACCCGGACGGGAACCTCGAGAACCTTCGCGACAAGCGCGTCGGCATCATCGGCACGGGTGCCACTGCCGTGCAGTGCGTCCCGCACCTGGCCGAGTCGGCCCAGGAGCTGTTCGTCTTCCAGCGCACGCCGTCCTCCATCGACGCCCGGAACAACCGCCCGACCGACCCCGAGTGGAAGGCGTCGCTCGAGCCGGGCTGGCAGAAGCGCCGCATCGAGAACTTCACCGTGCTCACCTCCGGCGGCCTGGCCGACGAGGACCTGGTGATGGACGGCTGGACCGACATCATCGGCAAGCTCATCGTGCGGTTCCAGCAGAGCGCGAACCCCGACCTCACGCCGGCCGGCATCGCCGAGACGATGGAGCTGGCCGACTTCGACAAGATGAACGAGATCCGGGCCCGGGTCGACGAGCTGGTGCAGGACCGCAACACGGCCGAGGCCCTCAAGCCCTGGTACCGCCAGTTCTGCAAGCGCCCGTGCTTCCACGACGACTACCTGCAGGCCTTCAACCGGCCCAACGTCCACCTGATCGACACCGACGGGCAGGGCGTGGACCGGATCACCGAGACCGGGGTCGTGGTCGGGGGCACCGAGTACGAGCTCGACTGCCTCATCTACGCCACCGGCTTCGAGGTCGGCACCGCCTACACCCGCCGGGCCGGCTACGACGTCACCGGTGCCCGGGGCGAGACCCTGTCGGACCACTGGGCCGGGGGCATGCGCTCGCTGCACGGCATGCACGTGCACGGCTTCCCGAACATGTTCCTGCTCGGGCACGCCCAGGGCGGCTTCACCGCCAACTACCCGCACCTGCTCGAGGAGGCCAGCCTGCAGCTGGTCCACGTCCTGCAGCACGCCATCGACAACGACATCGCCCAGGTCGAGGCGCAGGAGGAGGCGGTCGAGGCCTGGATCCAGACCCTCGACGAGAAGGCGCGCGACATGCGCTCGTTCCAGCAGTCGTGCACGCCGGGCTACTACAACAACGAGGGCATGCCGCTGGCCGGCGCCGGCCTCATCGGCGCGAGCTACGGCGAAGGCCCGATGGCCTTCTTCCGGCTCATGGCAGAGTGGCGTGACGCCGGCGACCTCGCCGGCCTCGAGCTGCGCAAGTAGGGGGACTCCCATGGCCGTCATCGAGACGCCGACGTTCGTCACCGATCGCCACCGCACCGATCTGCCGAACCCGATCCTGCCGGAGTTCTGGGTCCGCCCGGCCGGCGACATCGAGGCCGACCTCGCGGTGCTCCGCGCCGAGGGGCCGGTGTACCTGCCGGAGCCGGAGATCCCGGCCGGCCTGCCGCTGCCCCAGGGGCAGGGCGGGTGGGTGGTCACGAACCACGCCGACATCCTCGAGATGTCGCGCCACCCCGGCGTCTACTCCTCGGCCAGCGGCATCACGATCGCCGACATGCCGATGGAGTTCGTCGAGTACTTCTCCTCGATGATCGCCATGGACGACCCGCGCCACGCCCGCCTCCGCCGCATCGTCTCGGCCGGGTTCACCCCCCGGATGCTCAAGCGCCTCGAGGACTCGGTCCAGGAGCTCGCCACCAAGATCGTCGACGACGTCATCGACCGGGGCGAGTGCGACTTCGTGGTCGACGTCGCCGCCGCCCTGCCGCTGAAGATCGTGTGCGACCTCATGGGCGTCCCCGACAGCCAGCTCGGCTTCGTCTTCGACCGCACCAACGTCATCCTCGGCGCCGGCGACCCGGAGTACACGCCGGAGGGCACCGACCTGTTCACGGCGCTGCTCACGGCCGGCCAGGACCTGACCGAGCTCATGGACGAGGTCGCCGAGTCCAAGCGCGGCGGCGACGGGAACGACCTCACCAGCATGCTGGTGAACGCCGACCTCGAGGGCGACCGCCTCACCCACGGCGACCTGGCCAGCTTCTTCATCCTCCTCGTGGTGGCCGGCAACGAGACCACCCGCAACGCCATCTCCTGGGGGCTGCACCACCTCACCGAGAACCCCGACCAGCGCGACATCTGGGCGGCCGACTTCGAGGGCGTGGCCCCGACCGCAGTCGAGGAGATCGTGCGGATCTCGAGCCCGGTGGCCTACATGCGCCGCACCGCCACCCAGGACACCGAGCTGCACGGGAAGGCGATCCAGGAGGGCGACAAGCTCTGCATGTTCTACCTGGCGGCCAACCGGGACGAGGCCGTGTTCGAGGACCCGTACCGGTTCGACGTGCGGCGCTCCCCGAACGACCACATCGGCTTCGGCGGTCCCGGCCCGCACTTCTGCCTCGGTGCCCACCTGGCCCGTCGCGAGATCACCGTGATGTTCCGCGAGCTGTTCAAGCGCATCCCCGACATCCAGGCCTCGGGTCCGCCCGAGCTGCTGCTGTCGAGCTTCATCCACGGCGTGAAGCACCTGCCCGCCACCTTCACCCCGGGCGGCGCCTGAGACGACGCCGCGCCGACGCGGAGGGAACCTGCGCCCCGGGGGTCACGCACCCCCGGGGCGCTCCGCGTACCCGTAGCCTCCGGGGATGGCCGGCTCGAGCGCAGGCGACCGTGATCGCCTCGCCGCTGTCTTCGACCGCCTCGTCCCCGACGACGGCTGGCCGGCGGTCTCGGCCGCCGGCCTCCACCCCTACCTGGCGCGACTGGCCGCCGACCCGGCGACCGCCCACCTCCAGCGCCGCATCGTGGACGTGGTCGACGCCCTCTCGGCGCAGGCGGTCGATGGCCCGGATGCGCTCGACCGCCTGATCGCCGGGCTCGCCGCCGCCGACCGAGCGCTGCTGGTCGACGCTGCCGCCCGGGCCTACTACGGCGACGGGTACGGCGCCGGCGCCCGGATGATCGGGTACCGCCCCCAGCCGGGACGCGGGCCGGACGCCCCGGTGGTCGAACCGCTGCTCGGCGCGTCCTCGCTGGAGGAGGTCGACGGCACCTGGGACGTGCTCGTGATCGGCGCCGGCGCGGGCGGCGGCGTCGCCGCGTGCGTGCTCGCCGAGGCCGGCGCGCGAGTCCTCGTCGTCGAGCGGGGCCAGCACCTCCGCGCCCTGGAGGTCGGGCGGGACCACCTCCGCAACCACCGCACGGGCATCCACGGCACCAACACCGGACCGCAGGTGCCGGGCAACCCTCGGGTGCTGGACGGACCGGACGGCGGGGCCGTGACGATCGAGGCGCCCCACGACCCCCGCTGGCACAACGACGCCATGGTCGTCGGTGGCGGCACCCGCGTGTACCAGGGGATGGCGTGGCGGTTCCTGCCCGACGACTTCCGCATGGCCTCGACCTACGGGGTCCCCGACGGCTCGTCCCTCGCCGACTGGCCCATCGACCACGACGACCTGGCCGAGCACTGGGACTGGGTCGAGTGGGAGGTCGGCGTCTGCGGCGACGCGGCCGGGCACCCCGCGCTCGGCCCCCGGCGGCGGGGCTACCCGATGCCGGCGCTGCCCCCGAACGCCGAGGCCCGCGCCCTGGCAGGCGGTGCGGCCGTCCTCGGCCTCGCCACGGGCACGGTCCCGCTGCTGCTCAATTCGGTGCCTCGCGACGGCCGGGCTCGCTGCGTGCGCTGCGGCGAGTGCGTCGGCTTCTCCTGTCCGGTCGATGCCAAGAACGGCGCGCACAACACGGTCCTGCCCCGGGCGCTGGCCACGGGGAACGCGGCGCTCGTCACCGGCTGCCGGGCGGCCGAGGTCACCACCGACGACGGCGGCCGGGTCACGGGTGCGGCGCTCGTCGACGAGGCCACGGGCGCGACCCGCACGGTCCGGGCCGGGCACGTCGTGGTGGCGTGCGGCGCCATCGAGACCGCCCGGCTGCTGCTCGCCAGCCGCAGCGCGCGGCACCCCGGCGGGCTCGGCAACGGCACCGACCAGGTCGGCCGCCACCTCCAGGGCCACGCCTTCGTCTCCGCGTTCGGGACCTTCGACGAGGACGTCGTCGACCCCGACGGCCCCGGCGTCAGCATCGCCACGCTCGACCTGGCCCACCACAACGTGGACGACGACGGGACGCTGCTCGTCGGTGGTGGGGTCGTCGCCAACGAGATGGTGAAGCTGCCCATCGTCCACTGGTCCTGGGCGCTGCCGCCAGACGCCCCGCGCTGGGGAGCGGGGGCGAAGGCGGCGATGCGCGACACCTACCTCACCACCGGGCACCTCTTCGCCCAGGTGCAGGAGGTGCCCCGGGCCGGGAACCGGGTCACGCTCGACCCGCAGGTGCGCGACGGGCTCGGCCTCCCGGTCGCCCGCCTCGCCGGGGAGGCCCACGCCGAGACGCTGCGCACCGCCCGCCACGTCGCCGTCCGGGCCGAGGCGTGGCTGGCGGCCAGCGGAGCCGGGCGCACCTGGACCGATCGCATCCCCACCGGCCTGCTCGCCGGCCAGCACCAGGCGGGCACCTGCCGCATGGGCACCGACCCGGCCAGGTCGGTCACCGACCCCGACGGCCGGGTCCACGGCCACGACAATTTGTGGGTCGCCGACGCCTCGGTGCACGTCACCAACGGGTCGGTGAACCCCGCCCTCACGATCATGGCGCTGGCCCACCGCCTCGCCGCGACGCTCGCCCGGACGTAGGGACCGAACGCGCTTGCCGGGCGCGGAGGGCGGGGCGTAGCAACGCGGGGTGCCGTCCCGCGTCCGCCACATCACCTTCGACTGCCGAGATCCCCACCTGCTCGCCCGGTTCTGGGCCGCGGCGCTGGGCTTCGTCGACGACCCGGAGAACCCGAACGCCCCGGGTGACCCCGAGGCCCTGGTGGTGGACCCGACCGGCCGGCGGCCCGGCCTCCAGTTCATCCCGGTCCCCGAGGGCAAGGCGGTGAAGAACCGGGTCCACCTCGACCTCCAGCCCGACCAGCCACGCGACGCCGAGGTCGAGCGCCTCGTCGGACTCGGCGCGACGGTGGTGGAGGACCACCGTCGACCCGACGGGACGGGCTGGGCGGTGCTGGCCGACCCGGAGGGCAACGAGCTCTGCATCGAGCGGTCGGCGGCCGAGCGCGGCCAGGCCGGACCCCGGGACACGGGCGAGCGCGACTGGGAGTTCCCCCTCGCCGGCGACGAGCGCTCGATCGTGGTCGGCCAGCTCGAGTGGTACCGGGAGGGCGTGCTCGCCAAGGTCGACGGGGTCGTCCCCCACGTCGCGACGACCCGACCGCTGCGCAGCGCGACCTCCATCGCCGGCCTCGTGCACCACCTCGCCCACGTCGAGGACAAGTGGCTCCACCACCGCTACGCCGGCCACGACCTGCCGGACCCGTGGGCGTCGGCCCCCTTCGCCGAGCAGCCGGACTGGGAGTTCGAGTCGGTCGACGACCTCCCGCTGGACGTCGTCGTGGCCCGCTACCGGGAGGCGTGCGAGCGGAGTCGCGCCGCGATCGCCGGCTGCGACCTGGACGACGAGGGCGTCGTCCCCCTGGACGGCGAGGCGTTCAACCTGCGCTTCGCCCTGGTCCACCTGGTCGAGGAGACGGCCCGCCACCTCGGCCACCTCGACATCCTGCGCGAGCTCCTCGACGGCACCACCGGCGAGTAGCCGGTCAGGCCTCGCGGGCGCGGAGGTCGGCGACGTGGGTGCCGACGTGGTTGGTGATGCGTCGGCGTGACCCGAACACCTCGGCGCGGTCGGTGCCCTCGACCTCGGCGAGCACGTGGCCGAGCGCGACCTCCGACGCCGGGCGGCTCCCGTCCTCGACCTTGAGGGCGACGCCGAGGCCGAGGCGGGGGAGGGCGGCGAGCTGCACGCCCTCGGCGCCGAACTTGACCACCACGTCGCCCCCGGCGGCGCCGAGCAGGTCGGTGCACAGCCGTCCCGTCCCGGCGACGTGCCAGGGCTGGGCGACCATGGCGGCGGCGAGGCGGCGAGCAGCCTCGGCACGGGCGACCGGCCACTCCGTCGGCGTCCCGAAGCCGGCGGCGGCGATGGCGATGGCGTGCAGGGGCATCGGGTGCACCGGGATGCCGCAGCCGTCGATGCCGGCCTCGGCCGGGTCGAGCGCGGTGCGCGTCGTCTCGGCGAGGGCGGAGCGCACCAGCTCCTGCACCGGGTGGCCGGCGCGGATGTAGCCGGCCGTGTCGATGCCGAGGTGGCGGGCCACGGTGAGGAACCCGGCGTGCTTGCCCGAGCAGCTGTTCCGCGACGCGGTCGCCGCCGCGTCGAGGTCGAGGTGGGCCTGCTCCACGCCGCACTCGAGGTCGTCGGCGCTGCACCCGATCCGCGCCAGCCAGGCATCGACGGCGGCCACGTGGCCGGGTTCGCCGTCGTGCGACGCGCAGGCCAGGGCCAGCTCGACCGAGCCGAGGCCGAACGCGTCGGCGGCGCCCGTCTCGACGAGCGGCAGCGCCTGCAGGGGCTTCACGGCGGAGCGGGGGTGGGTCAGCCGGTCGGGGTCGCCCCACGCTCGGACGACCTCACCGTCGGCGTACGCGACCACGGCGTGCACGACGTGGCGGCTCTCGACGTGCGGGCCGCGCCAGAGCTCGACGGTGAGCGGTGCGGTCACGAGTCCGGAGCCGCCAGATCGAGCCTCGGGTGGAGGTGACGGATCTGCACGAGCGCTACGAGCTGCAGGACAGCATCGAGCAGCCGGCGCGCTCGCGCGCCCACTCCGGCCGCTTCTCGGCGAGGTGCTCGCGGCCGGGCTGCTCGTCGTACGGGCGGCGCAGGGTGTCCTGGAGCTCGGTGATCTTCGACGCGTCGCCCTGCTCGGCGGCGTCGATCGCCAGCTGCGCCAGGTAGTTGCGCAGCACGAAGCGTGGGTTGACCGCGTCCATCGCGGCGCGGGGGTCGTCGACGTCGAGGCGGTCGCGCCAGCGGCGCAGCCAGGCGGCCAGGCCGGCCAGCACGTCGCCGTCGACCTCGCCCGGGACGTAGGCGGCGGGCAGCAGCGGCTCGACCAGCGAGCGGTCGGTGGCGGCGGCGTCGAGCGCGGCCACGTCGGGGAGCGACCGGAAGAAGATCGTCATGTCGAGCTCCGTGCTCGCCAGCACCTGGTGCAGGTCGGCGACGAGAGCCCGGTCGGCTTCAGCCACGGTGCCCTCGACCTCGATGCCGAGCTTGGCCAGCCAGGCCCGGGGCAGGTCCTGCTCGATGGTGGCGGCGTAGGCGCCGAGGCTGGCCTCGAGCGGGGCGGCGTCGCCGACCAGCACGTGCAGGGCGCCGCCCAGCCGGGACAGGTTCCACTGCGCCACCAGCGGCTGGGTGCCGTAGCGGTACCGCTTCATGTGCTTGTCCGTCGTGTTCGGCGTCCAGCCCTCGTCGTAGGGCTCCAGCCAGCCGTAGGGACCGAAGTCGATGGTGAGGCCGAGGATCGACAGGTTGTCGGTGTTCATCACGCCGTGGACGAAGCCGACGCGCATCCAGTCGACCATCAGCCGGGCCGTGCGCTGGCACACCTCGTCGAACAGGGCGACGAGCAGCTCGCGCCGGTGCTGGTCGTCGCGGGGGGCGCCGAGGTGGGGGTGGTCGTGGGCCAGCGTGTGGTCGACCTGGCGGCGGAGCAGGTCCTCCTCGCCCAGGGAGGCGGGCAGCTCGAAGGTCCCGAACCGGGTGAACGACGGCGCCACGCGGCACACGATGGCGCCCGGCTCGGGAGCGGGGTGGCCGTCGTAGAACATGTCCCGCACGACCTGATCGCCCGTCGTGACCAGCGAGAGCGCCCGGGTGGTGGGCACGCCGAGGTGGTGCATGGCCTCGCTGCAGAGGAACTCGCGCACGGACGAGCGCAGCACGGCCCGGCCGTCGGCCGACCGGGAGTACGGGGTGGGGCCGGCGCCCTTGAGCTGCAGGGTCTGGTTGGTCCCGCCGGCGTCGACGACCTCGCCGAGCGCGATGGCGCGCCCGTCGCCGAGCTGGCCGGCCCAGTTGCCGAACTGGTGGCCGCCGTAGCGGTCGGCGCGCGGCGCCATGCCGTCGACGACGACGTTGCCCGACAGCACCTGGGCGATCTCCTCGGACTCCTCCGCCGTCGGCGACGCCGGCAGCCCGAGCGGCCCGGCCACCTCGGGCGACCAGGCCAGCAGCCGGGGCGCGGCGACGGGCGTCGGCCGCACGGGGGACCACGCCGCCCCGGGGACCTGGCGGGGGAAGACCTCGGTGCGGGCGTCGCCCGGCATCGAGCGGACGTAGCGGTCGTCCCAGCGCAGGGCGTCGAACAGCGGGGACGGCGGCGTGGGGGCGGTGTCGATCTGGAGCTCGGTGATCCCACCAGTCTGAGCCGCCGGTCGCCGACCGCCAACCCGGTCCGTAACCTCCCCACCATGGGCGCGGGGCACGATCACGGGCACGGCCTGGCGAGCGGCCGCGCCGGCAGCCGCCACCGGCGCCGTCTCGCGATCTCGTTCGGGCTGATCGGCGCGTTCTTCGTGGTCGAGGCGGTCGCCGGCCTGCTGACCGGATCGCTCGCCCTGCTCTCCGACGCCGGCCACATGCTCACCGACGTCGTCGGCCTCGGCATGGCGCTCGCGGCCATCCAGCTCGCCGACCGGCACCGCGACGCCGGCCACCACGACACCCAGCACACGTTCGGCCTGTACCGCCTGGAGATCCTCGCCGCCTTCGTCAACGCCCTGCTGCTGGTGGGCGTCGCGGTCTACGTGCTGGTGGAGGCGGTCCGGCGCATCGGCGGTGACCCCGACATCGACACCGGTCCGATGCTGGTCGTGGCCGTGCTCGGGCTGGCCGTGAACCTGGTCGCCTTCGGGCTGCTGCGGGAGGGGGCCAAGGAGTCGATCAACGTCGAGGGCGCCTACCTCGAGGTGGTCGCCGACACCCTCGGCTCGGTCGGCGTGATCGTGGCCGCCGTGCTGCTGGACGTGTTCGGGTGGACCTGGGTCGACCCGTTGGTCGGCGCCCTCATCGGCCTGTGGATCCTGCCCCGCACGATCCGCCTCGGCAGCCAGGCCGTGCGCATCCTGCTGCAGGCGGCACCGCCCGACCTCGACCTGCAGGCGCTGCGGGCCGACCTCGCTGCGCTGCCCGACGTGGTCGACGTCCACGACCTGCACGTGTGGACCCTGACCTCGGAGATGGAGAACGCCACCGCCCACCTGGTGATCGAACCGGGCGTGGACGGCCACCGGGTGCTGGACCAGGCCCGCTCGCTGCTGCAGGACCGCTACCGCATCGCGCACGCCACGCTGCAGGTCGAGCCGTCGGACCACACGGGGTGCGACGAGCTCGAGTGGTGATGCGCCCTCCGATGGGGGCCGGGTCAGGACTCGGTGGGGCCGGTGAAGTCCGGGTCGCGCTTCTCGGCGTGGGAGGCGAGGCCCTCCCGGGCGTCGGGGCCGGCGAAGCCGAGGAACTCGTAGGCGAGCGACGCGTCGAAGGTCGCGGATTGGGCCCGGAACCAGTGGTTGAGCGTGTGCTTGGTCCACCGGATGGCCGACTGGGCGCCGTTCGCCAGCTGCACGGCGACCTCCAGGGCGCGGTCCTGCACCTCGTCGTCCTCGACGCAGAGGGAGACCAGCCCGATGCGCTCGGCCTCCTCGCCGGTGAGCGTGTCGCAGGTGAGCAGGTAGTACTTGGCCTTGGCCATCCCGGCCATCAGCGGCCAGCAGATGGCGGCGTGGTCGCCGGCGGCGACACCGAGGCGGGTGTGGCCGTCGATGATCCGGGCCGTGCGCCCCACGACGGAGATGTCGGCCAGGATCCCGGCGACCAGGCCTGCCCCCACGGCCGGGCCGTGCATCGCGGACACGATCGGCTTGCTGCACCCGATCACGTTGAACACCAGGTCCCGTGCCTCGCGCATGGCCCGGAGCCGGAACTCGGGGTCGTCCATGATCGTCTCGATCATGTCGAAGCTGCCGCCGGAGCTGAAGCCCTTGCCGGCGCCCCGCAGGAGGGCCACCCGGGTCTCGGGGTCACGGTCCACGGCGAGCCAGACGTCGGCCAGCTGGCGGTGCATGGCGGCGCTCACCGAGTTCAGTCCCGGTGCGTCGAGCGTGATGCGCAGCACCCCGTCGGCGGGACGGTCGAAGGTGAGCTCGTCGAAGGCGGCGTAGTGGTCAGTCGTCGTCGTCATCGTCCCCATCATCGCCGCCCCGGCCCTTGCCCTTCTTCTCCCCCTTGTCGTCGTCGTCGGATCCCTCGTCGACGGCGGGGGGAGCGGTCTCGGGCGGGGTGGTGGGGGGCGTCGTGGTGGTGGCGGCGGGGAGCTCGTCGTCGAGTTGGGATCGGGCCTGCTCGACCAGTGCGGTCAGCTCGTAGAGCTCCTCGTCGGAGACCTCGCCCTCGGCGTGGGCCCGGCGGGCATCGGCGTCGATCTCCTCGAGCGAGGCGAGCGCGGCGTCGCGGTCGCCGGCCTCCAGGGCGTCCCGGGTGGCGGCGACCTCGGCGTCCCAGCGGCCGCCGTCGTCGCCCCCGCACGCCACGAGCAGGAGGGCGGCTGCCGTCGCAGCCCCCAGCCGGGCGATCACCGTCCGAGCTCCTCGATGCGGTCGAGCGTCTCGTCGAGGGAGGCCGGTGCGTCCTGGCCGGCGTCGACCGGCGCGTCGCCGTCGCCCCCGTCGAGGACCACGGCCAGCAGGAGCAGGACCAGCAGCAAGGCGGCGATGCCGCCGATCACGACCTCGGGGCGGCGACCGTGGCGGGCCACGGTGCGGCGCAGGTCGTCGAGCGGACCGGGCGGCCGCGGTGCCGGCGGGACGACCGGTGCAGGCGCGACGCCTTCGGGCTCGACGTGCTCGATGGCCGGTGCGGCGGGCGCAGGGATCGTGGTCTGCACCGCCGGGCCCTCGGGCACGACGACGGTGCGCTCCGATGCAGGGCCGGTCGCCGGATCGACGGCGGGGACCTCGACCGTCGGGGCGGTGGCGCCGATGGACGGGAGCACCGACGTGGCGTCGAGGCGCACGGTGGGGTCTGGTCCCACGACCCCCGGGCTCGGGACGGCGCGGATCTGGGCCAGCATCGCCGCCGCGTCGTCGGGACGGTCGTCGGGATCGGGGGAGAGGGCGGCGCGCAGCGTGGCGCGCAGGCCCGGCGGGAGCGTGTCGGGCAGCTCGGGAGCGTCGCCGGCGCGCAGGGCGGCGATGGACTCGACGGCCTGCTCCCGGCGGAAGGGCTGGACGCCGGTCGCGGCCTCGTGGATGACGACCGCGGCGGAGAACACGTCGGAGCGGGTCGAGCCGCGCGCACCCTCGAGGCGCTCCGGCGCCACGTAGACCAGGGTGCCCATGATGTCGGTCTCGGTGGTCTGGTCGTCGTCGAGGCTGGCCAGGCCGAAGTCGGTGACCCGGAACCCGTCCTCGCCGGCGAGCACGTTGGACGGCTTCACGTCCCGGTGCAGCACGCCGCAGCGGTGGGCGGCGCCGAGCGCCCCGAGCAGGTCGTCGACCAGGCGGTCGAGGCGGGCGGGCGGCAAGGGCCCCTCGCGCAGCTCGTCGGCGAGCGTGTGGCCGTCGTGGCACTCGAGCACGAGGTAGGGGTTGCCGTCGGCGGTCCGGGCCAGGTCGAGCACGGTGACCACGCGAGGGTCGAGGATCCGGGCCGCGGCGCGGGCCTCGCGCTCGAGCTGCAGGGCGGCCGACGGGGGCAGGTCGTCGCGCAGCACCTTGAGCGCGACGGTGCGGCCGAGGCGGATGTCGTAGGCCTCCCAGACGGTGCCCATCCCGCCGGAGCCGAGCACCGAGCGGAGCTCGTAGCGGTCTGCGACGGTCGGCTCGGCCAGGTCCGTGCGCACGAGGGGCACGGCAGGGAGGTCGGCTCTGCCGCTGTTCACCGGGGGTGCATACCCCGTGGACGCGGGACCAGACCCGCGGAGTGCCACAACCCCGTCGTGCGCCCGGAACGTCCGGATCGCACCCCTCCGGGCGGGGTCAACGGTCCCGACCCGTGGCCCGCGCCTGGGACAGCTGGGCTCGCAGGAGCGAGGACAGGTCGACGCCGAGACCGGAGAGGACATCGCCGATGGCGAGCAGCGCCTCGTGGTCCAGCCCGCCGGCCAGGGGTACCACCACGACGGCGGGGGCGCGCCCCGCGAAGGCGGCACGGTCCACCTCCGGGACGTGCAGCTGCGTCAGCGTGCGCTCGGTCACGGGGTGGCCGTCGGGGTGGCCGAGCAGCAGCCAACGGGCCCCGTAGGCGGCCCCCCGGCGCTTGCCGCCACCCACCGCGGCGACGGCCACCTCCCGCAGGTCCAGCCGGCGGGTGCCTGCGACGCCGCGCACGGTCAGGGTCGTGCCCTCCAGCCGCCGTGGTGCACCCCCGGTCCAGAAGGCGCGCGGTGGCGCGATGTACCGGAACAGGGCGACGACGGCGACCGCCACGGCGACGCCGGCCAGCGGCGATGCCGTCACCCCCACCAGGGCGGCGGCGACGAGACCGACCAGCGGGATGGCGACCCAGACCAGCACGGCACCGAGGTGGCTGCGGCGGAACTCGCGGGGTTCGGCGGCGCCGGCGCTGGTGTCGGCGCCCAGGTCGGCCAACCGCTGGGCAGCGGCCAGGCTGCGGGTCGCCGTGGCCAGGCGGAACGGGGTGAAGCCGTTCCCGTTGCGCTCGTCGAGGTCGAGGCCGGCCCGGACGAGGGCCTCGACGGCGTGGACGTTGTCCCTCGCCGCCGCGTGGTGGAGGGCGTTGGCGCCGGCGTCGTCGCGGTGGGCGACGTCGGCCCCCCGCCGGATCAGGTCGTCGAGGAGCGCGTCCTGACCGGCGGCGGCTGCCTCCATGAGGGCGGTGGTGCCGTTGTCCCACCGGTGCGGTGCGGGGGCGTCGGGCACCACGTCGAGCGGGATCCCCGACGCGCGCACGGCCTCGATCGCGTCCCGGGCCAGCGGTGCGTCGTCCCACGCCGCGCGCACGCGGCCGCCCGCGACGTGACGGGCCTCGGCGGCCGAGACGGCGACGTCGAGGGGTGCCAGCTCCAGCCGCCCGGCGTCGTCGAGGACGGAGATGGCACCGTTGGCGTGGGCGTACACGTAGAGGTCGCCCGGACCGAGGTCCGGGGCCGGGAGCCGTTCGGGGGCGGGGGTCACCGCGCCAACGGTAGGACCGGGCGGGCGGGTCGTCGGGCTCCGGTCACGGGACGAGGCCGGCGTCGACCAGCCCCTGCAGGCGGGCCTCACCGATGCCCGGGATGTCGAGCAGGTCCTGGCGGCTGAGCGTGCCGCTGGTGCGCCGGGCCTCGATGATCCGCTCGCTCAGGGCCGGACCGATGCCGTGCGCCTGCTGGAGCTCGCTGGCCGTCGCGGAGTTGACGTCGAGCGTGCGGAACGAGCCCGGGTCGAAGCCGACGAGGGAGTCGGGCGTCTCGCCGGCCAGCGGATCGACGCCGCCCAGCCCGAAGGCCTCGGTGGCCCGGAAGTCGATCTCGGCGCCGGCGGCACCGAAGCCGGTGCCGATCGTGCCCTTGATCAGGGCGTCCTGGAGGTCGAAGGAGCCGTCGACGTAGGCGGCGTCCACCGACTCCTCGGCGAAGGCCATGCTCATCTCGAGGCTGCCGCTGTAGGCCACGTTCTGCGCCGTGCGGGTGACGAGCGACGTGGACGTGGAGGCGGGGACGAAGCGGGAGAGCCCGGCCGTCGCCCCACCGAAGAGACCGCCGATGAGGGCCGAAGTCGCCACCTGCTGGCCGTCGCCGCCGTCGAGATAGGTCGAGGTGCCGCTGGTGATCGCACCGAGGGCGGCCCCGACGAGGACGAGGCCCACCGGTCCCATGGTCACCGTGGCCACGGTCATGACCACGATGCTGCCCACGATCATGCCGACCTCGATCCAGCCCTTGTGCTCCTTCATCCAGTCGCCGACGTCCTCGGCGCCCTCGCGCAGGAAGCCCTTGGTGTTGGCCTCCTTCCACGCCTCGTAGTCCTCGTCGGACAGCGGACGCCGACCGGTGGGGTCGACCAGGTTCACCGGGTCGTTCCAGGCGTAGCTGTAGACGCCGGCGAAGGTGACGGCGCCCGGCACGGACGGCAGCGGGTCGCGGCTGAGGAACGTGCGGGTGCGGGTGTCGTAGACGCGGTCGCCGAGGAACAGGAGGTGGTCGAGCGCCAGCTCGCCGCGGTACCCGATGCGGAGCCCGGCACCGCCGTCGCCACCCCACGGGTCGTCGGTGGTGCGGCGGTCCCAGCTGCGGCCCGGATCGGCCACATCGAGCACCAGGGCGCCGGAGCGCAGGTACCGCTGGTCGCCGATGCCGAGCAGCGTGCCGGTGACGGCACGGTCCCAGAGGATCGGCGTGCCGTTCACGCGCACCGGCCGGCCGGCCGGGTCGTGCTCGATGCGGTCCTCGGTGCGCTCGCCGTCGGCACCGACGCGCTCGATGCGGTCCAGTCGGCCGAACGCGTCCCAGTGGTAGGTGGTCTCGGTGCCGTCGGCGCCGCGCTCGCGCACGCGGCGCCCGCTGGCGTCGTGGTCGAAGGTGTCTCGCCCGCCGTCCGGGTGCACGAGCGCAGCGAGCTCCCCGGCCAGCCCGTAGCGGTACCGGCGCACGCCGGCGTCGGTGCGCTCGGTGGCGAGCAGGCCGAGGTCGTCGTAGCCGTAGGTCGTGGTCCGCCCGTCGACCGTGGCGGCGGCCAGGCGGCCGGCCCCGTCGTAGTCGAAGGACCGGCCGTGCTCGTCCCGGACGATGCGGCGGTGCTCGTCGCGCTCGACCGCCACGGGGTCGGGCACCGGAAGGCGACGGCCGTCGGCGAGGTCGAAGGCCACCGGGTTGCCGCCGGCGTCGCGCTCGATCGCGACGGCGTGGCCCGAGTCGTCCGACAGCCCGAGGAGGTAGCCGTCGGCGTCCCAGGCGTAGCTGACGGTGCCGGCGTCGGTGTCGACCTCGGTGGTGCGGCCGAGGACGTCGGTCCCGACCCGGATCTGGTGCGCGCCGGCCGTGGCGGCGACGGCGGAGCCGTGCTCGTCGTGGTGCACGCGCAGCAGCTCGGCGCCGTGCTCGTCGTAGGCCGCCTCGAGCCGCCCGTCGGGGCCGAAGGAGCGGCGGATGCCGGTGCCGTCGGGGTGCAGGATCCCCTCGACGAGGCCACGCGCGTCCCGCTCGAGCGAGGTGCGCTGCCCGTAGGGATCGGTGACGGCGACGAGGAGGCCGGCGGCGTCGCGGGTGAGCTGCGTCGTCGCCCCACCGGTGCGGTGGGAGACCAGGCGGCCGCAGGCGTCGTTGACGAAGTCGGTGACCACGCCGGCCGGGTCGATGGCCCGTTCGAGCACGCCGCGGGCATCGCGCTCGAAGTGGGCGACGGCGCCGGCGCGCGTCGCGCCGGTGAGCGTGCCGTGGGTGCGCTCGATGCCGACCGTCCCCCACGGGCCGGCGATGGCCGAGGCCCGGCCGCTCTCGTCGTACTCGACCCTGGTGGGGACGCCGCCCCGGGTGACCGCGGTGGTGGCGCCGTCGGCGGCGCGCTCGAAGCGGACCTCGGTGCCGTCCGGCTCGACGATCTTCGCCAGGCGCCCGGCGGCGTCGTACTCGCGGCGGATCACGCGCCCGAGCGGGCTCACGACCTCGGCGAGGCGACCGCCGGGGGTGTAGCGGTAGTGGGTGGTGCCGCCGGCGGGGTCGGTGGACGACACGACCCGGCCCATGACGTCGACGTCGTAGGACCACCGGCGGCCCCGGGCGTCGGTGACGGTGGCGAGCTCGCCGCCGGCGTGGTGCGTGCGCACGGTGACGGCCCCGTCCGGCCCGACCGAGCGCACGGTCCGGCCCAGCTGGTCGAGGTCGCGCGCCCAGCTGCGCCCGAGGGCGTCGGTGGCGCTGACCGGTCGTCCCTCGGCGTCGTGGGCCACCTCGGCGCGACGACCGGCGGCATCGATGGTGGCGGTGCGCCGGCCGACCGGATCGATCTCGTACCGGGCGCCTCCTCCGTCGGGGGCGAGCGTGGCCGTGACGCGGCCGACGGTGTCGCGCTCGTAGGTCAGGAGGCTCCCGGCGGTGTCGGACAGGCCTGCGACCTCGCCGGCGCCGTCGAGCTCGGCCTGCCAGCGCACGCCGGTCTCGAGGCGGCCACCGACGAGGCGTCCGGCCGCGGTGTGCTCGAACGTCCGCTCCCCGACGGGAGTCCGCAGCGCGTGCGGCCGTCCCGACCGGTCGATGTCGAGGCCGGCGACCGCCCCGGTGGGGGAGGTGGCCCGGACCGGCCGACCTGCGGCGTCGTACTCGAAGGACAGGCGGCCGCCGAGGCCGTCGACGACCGCCTCGATCAGGCCGTCGCGGTTCCACGCCAGCTCGGCGTGCACCCCGTCGGCGTCGACCACCGACGTCGGCAGGCCGCTGTCGTCGAAGGTGTAGCGCACCTCGGAGCCGTCGGCGCGCACGACGTGGACCGCGTCGCGGCCATCGCCCTCGTAGCGGTAGCGGGTGGTGCCGCCCCGTCGGTCGGTGTGCTCGACGAGTCGATCGGCCTCGTCCCAGCGGAACTGCTCGGAGGCGCCGTCGGGGTCGATGCGCTCGACGACGTTGCCCCGCTCGTCGTGGGAGAAGCGGGTGACGGCGCCGGTGCGGTCGACGATCTGGGTGAGGTGGTCGGCGTCGTCGTAGGTGACGCGCATCAGGTGGCCGAGGCCGTCGATCATCGCCGTCATGCGTCCGCGACGGTCGTGGACCATCACGTTCGGCGGTGCGCCGTCGGTGGCGGTCACCGTGGCGACGCCGTCGGCGCGGTACTCGTAGCGGGTCTCCCGGCCGTGGTGCTCGACCTGCGTGAGGACCCGGCCCTCGGGGTCGTAGGTGTTGTGGCAGGTGGTGATGCCGTCGGCGTCGACCACCGTGGTCAGGAACCCCTGCTCGTCGTGGGCGTAGGTGACGTCGCCGCAGGGACGGCGGACCGCGACGAGGCGGCCCGCCGGGTCCCACTCGTACGTGGCCGTGCGCCCGTCGGAGAGCGAGACGTCGGACGGGCGGCCACCGTCGAGGCGGTGGGCGACCCACCGCCCGGTGGTCCGGTCGGCCACGCGGACCTCGCCCGGCGTCCGCTCGATCGTGGCGTCGGCCGCGCCCGCCCGGAACCCGGTGCAGATCCCCTCCCGGTCGAAGCGCCAGGCGCGGTCGTGGCCTTGGAGCACCTCCCAGCCGTCGTCGGTCGCCTGCAGCGTGAGCCCGCGACGGTGGTCTCGGGTCCAGGTGCCGTCGGCGAGGCGCCGGAACACGGCTCCGCCGCCATCGGGTCCGCGGAAGGTGACCCGCTGCTCCTCGACGACGAGGCCGATGTCGAGCACCGAGCTCCAGCCGGCGCCGAACGCGCCCACGTGCGGGTCGCGGGAGTTGTAGACCCGGACCACGGACAGTCCAGCGGCGGTGCCGGGGATCGTCAGGTCGCCGTCGCGCAGGAGGAAGTTCCCGTTGGCGAGCGAGATCGGGTCGTCGACCCAGCCCGAGTACGGCGGCGTGCCGTACAGCTGGATGGCGTCGACCTCGACGAGGTCCGGTGCCTCGTCGAGCCCGGCGGCGCGCAGGGCGGCATCGATGGCGGCGCTGGCCACGACGGGGTTGCCGTCGGCGTCGTACCGGTCGGCGTCGACCAGCTCCCGGCGGATCGTGGCCACGAACCGCTTGTTCTCCCGCCAGGTGTCGAGCAGCTCGCGGAGCGCATCGAGCGACGGCGTGTCCGGTCGCTGGAAGCTGCACGCCGCGAAGACGGCCGAGGCCTTGGTGTTGGCGCTGCTGTAGGAGGTCTCCACGCGCCCGCTGCGGTCGGTGGACCCGTCGATGAACGTCTGGAGGTCGTCGAGGTTGGCGCTGGTGAGGCTCATGGCTCAGAAGTCCTGGAGGGTGGCGGTGGGGGCGAAGCCGGGCGGCTGGGGGGTGGCGGGCCGCTCGGCTGCGCCGACCTTCGACTCGGAGTCGTCCTCGCCGAAGCCGTACTCGTCCCAGCCCCGCTCGATCAGGCCGCGGTCGTCGCGGACCGCCTCGACCTTCGCCGCCCGGTTGTTCTTGTTCTGCTGCTCCATGGCGTCGACCCAGGCCGACGCCCACGAGCGGGCGTCGGCGCGCAGGCCCGTGACCACGTTCCGGGCCGAGGCCTCCTCGGTCGCCCGGCGCTGACCGAACTGGGTGGCGTAGGGCCCGCGCCACTTCGCCAGCGCCGTCTCGCCCTGGCGCTGCCGGCCGCTGTCCTCGCGCTCCAGCTCCTCGGCCAGCGCCCACAGCTTCGCCGCGAGCTCGAGGCTGCCGTCGAAGTCGAAGTCGACCTGCCCGCCCGGATCGATGTCGCCCATGCTCCCTGCGTCCTCCTGCGCGCCGCCGTCGGAACCGTCGCCTACTGGTTGGCCCGGTTGACCTGCTCGATCTGCTGGTCGATGTAGGTCGTCATCTCGGTGTTGGCCTCCTGGATCTTCGACTTCGCCGAGTTGGTGAACCCGGTGACGGCGCCGACGGCGTTCTCCTTCGCCGTGCCGATCCAGTCGGTGTTCTGCAGGGCCTGGAGGTGGTTCGTGAACTGCTCGGCGACGGCGGTGAAGTGGGAGTTGGCGGTCGACTTCATGCCCTCGAGCGCCGGCAGGTTGACACCCACCGACTCGTCGCCCTGGGGCACGGCGGGCGGGGAGATCTGCGACCCGTTGAACTGGATGTCGACCGGTCCGCCACCGAGCGATGCAGCGATGTTCGACGTGGTGGTCTTCACCGCATCGGCGATCTTGGTCATGTCCTGGGTGAGGGCGTTGGCCAGGTCGGCGGCGAGCTGGCCGCACTTGGTCTTGAACTGCACCGCGTTCGGGCCGTAGTAGTCGACGGCGACGGCGTCGGAGACGAGGCCCTCGAGCGATTGGCGGATGGCGCCGAAGCTCTCCTGGGCGCTCACCCCGTAGGACCGGACGGAGGGCGGGTTGACGCGGACATCGGACATGGGTGCGCTCCTTCCGACCGGGATCCCGGTCGTCGTTCATCGGTGCATCGGAACGTAACGGACACCCTCCGTGGTGCCCACACCTCCCACGGGGGGACAACTCCCCCCTTCTCCTCCGCGACGGGTCAGGCGCCGGGGGCGTCGTCGGGCCGGTACACCTGCACGACGGTGGGCACCCGGTTGCGGACGAACATGCCCCGGCCGGGCGGGAACGGCAGCCCGAGGCGAAGGAGGGGGAGGCGCATGACGCCGATGGTCTCGGCCACCTCGCGCGCGCTGCCGGGCTGCAGGTGCAGGACCTGGCGGGCGGCGCGGATGCGCTTCACCACCTCGTTGTTGGAGTAGCCGAAGGAGGTGGTGGAGCCGAGCATCCGGACCGACCGGTTGGCGCCGAGGCCCGCCATGGCGGTGTCGAAGGGCATGCCCTCGAGCAGGTCGAGGTCGTCGACGACGAGCACGGCGTCGCGGCCCGGGAAGGCGAGCTCGGCCTTGAGGGTGGCCATAAGGCCCTCGATGTCGGCGACGCCCCAGGCCGCGGCCTTCCACGGGAAGCTGCGCAGGCCGGAGTCCTCGGCGCCGATGGCGTACACGGTGCGTCCGGCTGCCTCCAGCTGCTCGGCCATGGCCCGCAGGGCCCAGGACCGTCCCGACACCGGCGGCCCGGTGACCAGCACGTCGAGGTTCGACAGGTCGAAGGGCACCTCCTCGCCGGAGATGTCAGCGATGCCGACCGCGCCCGTCCACCCGTCCCCGGGCGGGCGAGCCGGGCGGCGCAGCACCTCGGGCAGGGGCGGGCGCAGCAGTGCCGGGCGGGGCACGTCGAGGATCCCGGCGAAGGCCTGCAGCGAGGTGTCGGGGCTGTCGGCGTCCGGCGGCGCGAGCGTGGCGACCTGGACCCGCAGGCCGTCGAGGTAGCCGGCGCCGGGGCCGAAGGTGTCGGTGGCGGGGATGCCGAGCGACCTGGTCTCGGCCGGGTCGACCTGGCGCAGGACCAGGCGCCTGGTCATGCTGGCGAAGATCGCGTTGCGCACCGACCCCGCCCGGTCGGCGGTGAGCACGGTGTGGACCCCGAGCTGGCGTCCGTCGAGGACGATCCGGTGGAAGGCCTCGAGCCACTGGTCCGACGCCTGCTCCTGGCCGCCGCGGCTGTTCTGGAGGGCGTCGGCGAGGTTGGCGTAGCCGTCGACCAGCAGCAGGATCCTCGGCCGGTGCCTGCCCGCACCGTCGCCCGCCGACCGGCGCCGTCCGACCTCGGCGTCGAGGGTCTCCACGATGCGGGTGGTGGCCTCCATGTCGTCGAGCGAGCCCACCCCGCAGACGTGGGGGAGGGCGAGCAGGGCGCGCAGCTCGCCGGAGGAGAAGTCGAGGGCGAACACGGCCACGGTGCCGCCACCGGCGCGATGGTCGTCGATCGCGGCGCTCGCCGCGATGGTGCGCAGCGTGGTGGTCTTGCCGGAGCCGCCGGTGCCCAGCACGAGCAGGCCCCCGCCACCCTCGAGGTCGGCGACCGCGGCGTGCTGGCGCTGGTTGGCCGGGTCGTCGGCGGCGCCGAGCAGGACGAGGCGGCCCGGGTCGCGCTCGTAGCCGGGGGTGCGACGCATGGCGTCGGCGGCGGTGAACGTGAGGTGCGCGGGCAGCAGCTCGTTCCAGATCTGGCGCACGGGCGGGTGCCCGACGGCCACGACGGCGTCGATGAGGGCGTCCAGCTGCGTGCGCGGTGCGCCCCCTCCCGCCTCGGCCGTGCCGGCGGCGCCGCGCCCCTCGCCCGGCGCGCCGAGGCCGAGGGGCTCGAGGGCGACCGGCGGCCGGTGCTGGCGGCCGCGCCC
>JAKFET010000247.1:0-3505 GCA_036675575.1 Acidimicrobiaceae bacterium | reverse complement strand
GCCGCGACAGCAGCCGACGACGACGCGTCGCCCGGGGCGGCGTCGGCGCTGTGGGTGCGGGGGATCTCGAAGTCGCTCATGCCGTCACCTGGGCCAGGACCGGGGCGAGCTCGGTCGCCAGGTCGTTGGGGTCGACGCGACCCACGGTGACGCGGGCGCCGTCGTCGTCATGGCGTGGCGTGATCGAGTGCCAGCCGTCCTTGAGCAGCACCCAGGAGACGACACCGACCGACGTGGCGGTCCGCTCGGACACCTCCGCGGCCAGGATGCGCAACCGGCCCCGGCTCTCCGCATGGAGCGCGGAGGTGGCGGCCGCGGCCTCGGCCTCTCCCATCGCGTCGCCGTCGGCCCGGACGTCGCCGCCCGACTGGCTCACCAGGACCGGCACCAGGTCGGAGCGACCCGAGCGCAGGGCCTCGCCGACGGAATCGACGAGGGAGTAGGGGAGGTCGAGCACCTCAGGGACCGCGGAGCTGCTCAGCGTCAGGTCGCCGGGTACGGCGGTGACCCGCGCGAGCTCGGTGGTCCACTGGTCGACCGGGAACCAGGCGAGCTCGAAGACGATGCCGTCGCAGGTCGACAGGCTGGCGACAGCGCCGTCGGCGTGCCGGTGCCAGGCCTTGACCTGGGTGCCACCGGCCGCGACGTCGATGTCGAGCGCGAGCCGAGGCGTGGCCAGCAGGCCGACCGCGCCGAGGATGCCCGGGTCGGGCCCGTCGTCGGTGAGGAGTCCGCGGCGGCGGAGGGTGCCCTCGGCGTCGTGCAGGGTCGTCAGCGCATCGGCGTACGCCTCGTCCTCGACCGAGCCACGGCTCTGGCCGAGGCGGCCGGAGAGGGTGCCCGTGTCGTCGTTGTGGTCGTGGAGGTCGAAGGGCAGCGGGGCGTTGCCGGCGAGCTCGGCGACGAGGCGCAGTTCGGGCAGCGTCAGCGCCAACCGGCGCGCGAGGCTGTCGAGGAAGCTCGCGGCCGGGGGCGGCGGCGTGGTCAGGTCGATGGTCACCATGTCAGAGCCCTGGGAGGTTCGCGGTCAGCCAGTCCTTGTGACCGGCCGGAGGGGGGTCGAACGCAAGCAGTGTCGAGTCGGCGTCGGCGTCGTCGGCCGGCTTCTCGGCATCGGCCTGCCGGGCGGCGCGGGTGCGGGCGTCCTCGATCAGGGAGGTGGCCTTGTGGGAGCGCGTCTCGATCGCGTCCTTGAGGGTGTCGACCTCGGCCAGGTGCTTGGCGAGGGACTCGGCCGCGGTCTCGTGCTGGGCGGCGGCCGCCCGGAGGTGGTTGGCGCGCTCCTTGATGCGGGCCCGCATCGCGTCGGCGGCCTTGCCGTGCCACGGCACCGCTTCGGACTGGGCCACCAGGCTGGAGGCCAGAGCCCGGATGTCGCCGCCCTGCTCGCGCAGCTGCGCGACGCGCTTGCGACCGGCGGCAGTGTCGCCGTACATGGATCACACCCTTTCCTCGGCGGGCGCCTACCCAACGCCGGCCCTCGTCAAACCCGCTGCGCCCGACAAACTCCCACGGCGTTCCCCCATTGTTCAGGGGCAGTCTTCAGGACAGCCACTCCCGGAGCCGCTCCAGGGCGCCTTCCACGACGGCCGGATCGGCGGCGAAGCTGAACCGGACGGACCGGTCACCGTCGACGGTGTCGAAGTCCCGCCCCGGCGCGACAGCGATGCCGGTCTCCGCGAGCAGCCTCCGCGACCACGCCATCGTGTCGTCTGTGTTCAAGTCCAGGAGGTGGCCGATGTCGGCGTAGACGTAGAACGCCCCGTCGGCCGGCGCGGTCCGGTCGATGCCGAGGGCGCCGAGGCCGTCGAGCAGCAGCCGGCGGGTGGTCGCATAGGCGCGGACGTTGCCGTCCAGCTCGTCGTACGACGCCTCGGTGAAGGCGGCGATCGCGGCGCGCTGGGCCAGCACGGGCGGGCAGATCGTGAAGTTGCCGGTCAGGATGTCGACGGCCCGGCGCAGCCGCGGCGGCACCAGCATCCAGCCGATCCGCCAGCCGGTCATCGAGAAGTACTTGCTGAAGGAGTGGAAGCAGATCGCCTCCCGGCTGGTCTCCCAGGCGCTGCGGGCCAGGGGGCTGCCGCCGTCGAGGACGGCGTACTCCATGCCGTGGTAGATCTCGTCGGAGACCAGCTGCACGCCGCGGTCCTCGCACCAGCGGGCCAGCGCCGCGAGCTCGTCGGGCAACAGCATCGTCCCGGTCGGGTTGGCCGGGCTGGCGACGACGAGGCCGTCGATCGGGCCGAGCTCCTCGAGCTGCGCGGGGGTCGGCTGGAAGCGGGTGGCCGGGCCGGTGGGTATCTCCACGACCTCGCAGCCGAGGGCGGCGAGGACGTTGCGGTAGCAGGGATAGCCGGGGCGGGCCATCGCCACCCGGGCGCCGGCGTCGAAGGCAGCGAGGAAGGCGAGCAGGAAGCCGCCGCTCGAGCCAGTGGTCACGACGACGTCGGCCGGGTCCACGTCCAGGCCGTGCATGCGGCGGTGGTGGCCCGCGATGGCCTCGCGCAGCTCACGGATCCCCGCGGCCTCGGTGTAGCCGAGCGGGTCGTCGAGGCCCAGCAGCCGGACGGCCTCATCACGGACCGCGCGGGGGGCACCGGTCCGCGGTTGGCCGGCGGCCAGGTTGAGCAGGTCGCCGTGGGTGCGCTGCCGCTCCGCGGACGCGGCGAGGATGTCCATGACGTGGAAGGGCGGCACGTCGGCGCGCTGCGCGACGCTCCACCGCTCGCCGATCGTCATGGGGTCATCCTGCCCGGTCCGTCGAGTTCACGTGTTAACACGTGAACCTGGCAGTTCCCACACGAAATTTGGTGTGGGAGGTGTTGAGATCACGTGTTAACACGTGATTTGTCGCCGGCCGCTGCCGCAGCGTGGCGACCAGCCCGCCGACCGAAGAACGATCCCTCCCCCAGCTGGGTCCCGGAGCAGTAGCCGCGGCCGTCCTGGGCGATGTTGGAGGCGCATGCGCCGGCGGCGTAGAGCCCGTCGATGACCGACCCGTCCGGCCGTTGCGCCTGCCCGTCCACGGTGACCCGGATGCCGCCCAGGGTGAAGCCGGCGTAGAGGGCCTTGCCGAGGGTCAGGTCGAACGCGCCCCACGGCCCGGTGTCCTGCGCGGCCAGCCACTTCGGGTGCTTGCCGAAGTCGGGGTCCTCGCCGCGCGCGGCGTGCTCGTTGTATAGACCGAGCGTCCGCTCGAGCGAACCCGACGGCACGCCGAGCCCCTCCTCCATCTCGGCCACCGTCTCCCACCCGTCGATGAACGGTGCCAGCGGCATCGAGGGCCGTTCCATGTGGGCACTGTCGACGATGAGGTACGCCGCCTGACCCGGCTGGTCCATCACGAACCCGCTCGTGCGGGCGTGATAGCTGTCCTCGGCCACGAAGCGTTCCCCGAGCCGGTTGACGATCACGCCGGTCACGAGCACCGACGGCGGATAGAACGGCGCGGTGATGAAGGGCTGGTCCATGTGCCTCAGCTCGGCACCCACGGACTGGCCGAGCC
>JAKFET010000020.1:0-3512 GCA_036675575.1 Acidimicrobiaceae bacterium | reverse complement strand
CGTGGCGGCCCCGGCGATGGCGGCGGGCAGGGCGAGCCCGCCCCGCAGCCCGGCGGCGATGGCGTCGAGCGCCTCGGGCAGCTGGGCGGTGCGACGGTGCTCGTGGCGGCCGGCGGCCAGGACCAGGGCGAGCGGCCCGCCGGCGAGGCCGACGGCGAAGAGGATCCGTCCGCTCGGCGTGACGGTGGACAGGAGCAGGGCGGTGACCAGCGCCGCGACCCACACGGCGGCGAGGCGCTCGGCGTCCTCGGCCAGCCCGGCGCGCCGGAACGCCTGTGCCACGGGCTGCGGCAGTGGCAGCGGACGCATGCTGGCGCGCTTCGGCAAGCGTCGCCTCGCCCGCTCGCCGGCCAGCCAGCGCCGGGCGCTGCCGAGGGCGACCAGCCCGGCGAGGACCGCCCCGGTCGTGGCGGCGGCGACGGTCACGTGCCCACCCGACGACCGTCCGCCACCAGGGGGACGGTGCGGGTCGTGGCGTCGGGGTCGTCGACGACCCGGTCGACGGCCAGGACCCGCCTCGTGCCCTCGGGCCCGCGCCCCACGTGGACGAGCAGGTCGACGGCCGAGCACAGCTGGTCCCGCACGGCCCGGAGCGGCAGGTCGACGCCGGCGGTCAGCGCCATCGTCTCCAGCCGGCGCAGCGCCTGGACGGTTCCGTTGGCGTGGCACGTGGACAGCGAGCCGTCGTGGCCCGTGTTCATGGCCTGGAGCATGTCGAGCGCCTCGCCGCCACGGACCTCGCCGACCACGATGCGGTCCGGGCGCATGCGCAGGGCGCTGCGCACGAGCTCGCGGATGGGGACCGCCGGCAGGCCGTCCGGCGATGCCGGCCGGGTCTCGAGGCGCACCACGTGGCTGCCGGGCAGCCGGAGCTCGGCGGCGTCCTCGACGGTGACCACCCGTTCGCCGCGCTCGAGGTGCTGGCACAGGGCGTTGAGCAGCGTGGTCTTCCCGGCGCCGGTGCCGCCGACGACGATCAGGTTGCGGCGAGCGCGCACGGCGCCGACGAGCAGGTCGACCACGTCGGGGTCGGCGAAGGCGGCCACGGGGAGCGTGCGGGCAGCGAAGCGCCGCACGGTCAGGTAGGGCCCGTCGACGGCGAGCGGCGGCATCGCCACGTGGACCCGCGAGCCGTCGGGGAGGCGGGCGTCGACCAGCGGCGAGCGCCGGTCGGCACGGAGCCCGAGCGGCGTCACGACCCGTTCGACCAGCCGCCGCACCTCGGCCTCGTCGAGGACGACGTCGGTGGCCTCGAGGCGCCCGTGGCGCTCGACCCAGACCGGCCCGGGCCCGTTGACGAGGACGTCGGTGACGTCGTCGTCGCCGAGCAGGCCCTCGAGGACGCCGAGGCCCTGCATGCGGGCCTGGACCCGCCGCACCGCAGCCTCGGTCTGGGTCGCGTCGAGCAGCGGGGCGTGGCGGTGCACGAGGTCGCCGAGGGCGGCGGCGCTGATCGGGCCGCCGACCGCGAGGGCGTCGTCGTGGACCAACCGGTCGAGCTCGGCACCGGTGCCGGTCATCGCCGGACCGCCGTGGCGCCTCCGACCGCGCGGGCCAGCGCCCGGGGCAGGCGGGAGGCGAGGAGCCCGGCGTCGACCGCACGGGCGATGCCGGGGTCGAGCGGCACGGTGGTGCGGACCGGCACGCCGACCACGTCGGTGACGTCACCTGCGCCGAGCACCCGGGCCGGCTCCTTGACCAGGGCGACCTCGGTGGGGGCCAGCACCGCACCGTGCAGCCGTCGCAGCGCCAGGTAGCAGGCTCGGGTCACCAGCACGCTGCGGTCGGCCTCGCGGACGACGGCCTGGGCGGCCGCGTCCGGGCGGGTGCCGGCGTCGACGACGACCTCCCGCGGCGTGCCGGAGAGGAGGCGGCCGAGGACGGCGGCCCGAGCCGGGTCGAGGGAGCCGCTGCCACGAGGGAGCAGCCACAGGTCGTCCGTCACCGGGACGAGGAGGCGGTCGAGCGCGTCGGCGGGCACGTCGGGGCCGGCCCGCAGCCAGTCGGCGACGCCGGGGCGGTCGGGGCCGGCCTCGACCCCGAGGGCTGCGGGCTGGTCGCCGTCGAGGTCCACCACGATGGTGGACCGCTGGGCCGAGGAGACGAGGCCGTGGGCGGCGGCGAGCACGGTGGCGCCGGCGCCACCCTTGGCGGCCCAGTAGGCGATGAGCACGGTTCCCCCTTGCGGGCGCTGCGGTCAGCGCGGGAGTGGCGGGGGAAGCCGTGCTCGCCGAACCGGCCGCGGCCGGAACGAGAGTGGTCGAGAACGTACCAACGGGGCCGAGAGGCCGCAACCGGGGCGGTCGCCGGAGGTCCGTAGGCTCGGGGGCGTGGAGGCAGCCTTCTTCGACCTGGACAAGACGGTGATCGCCCGCCCGTCGATGGTCGCCTTCGGCGCGCCGCTGCGCCGGGAGGGGCTCGTGTCCCGCCGGCTCCTGCTCCGCGCCCTCTGGGCGCAGCTGATCTACCTGACCCTCGGCGCCGACGAGGCCCGCCTCGCTCGGGTGCGCGACGCTGCGCTGCGGGTGTCGAAGGGTTGGGAGCAGCGTCGGATCTCGGCCATCGTCCGCGAGACGATCACCGAGGTCATCGAGCCGATCGTCTACGCCGAGGCCCTCGAGCTCATGGCCATGCACCGGGAGGCCGGCCGCAAGGTCTTCATCGTGTCGGCGTCACCCGAGGAGATCGTCGCCCCCCTCGCCCAGTACCTGGGCGCCGACGAGGCCATCGCCACCCGGGCGATGCTCGACGAGCACGGCTGCTACACGGGCGAGGTCGAGCGCTACTGCTACGGGCCGGAGAAGGTCCGGGTGCTCCAGGAGCTGGCCGAGCGCGACGGCATCGACCTCGACGCGTCCTACGCCTACTCCGACTCGGCCACCGACGCCCCGATGCTGGCCGCGGTCGGCCACGCCATCGCGGTGAACCCCGACCGCGAGCTGCTCCGCCTGGCCCGGGTGGCGGGTTGGGAGGTGGTGCGCTTCACGCACCCGGTGAAGCTGCGCGAGCGCGTCAACATCCCCTCCGCGACCAAGGTCGGCCTCGGCACCGTGGTGAGCGCCGCCGTGGCGGGCGGTGCGGTGCTCGGCTGGCGGCTCTGGCGGGAGCAGCAGCGCCCGCCCCCGTCGCGCTGGGACGAGGTCAGACGTGCTGTGCCTTCTTGGCGGCCAGCCTGGCCAGGAAGATGAGTGCGGCGAGGAGCACGAGCTTCTTCATGCGCGCACGCTAGGCCCCGCGACCCGACCGCTACGGTTCCGAGCGGAGGTGTCCGAGCACCTGGTGGGCTCCGCCGCCTTCAAAGCGGTTGGCACGGGCGCTCCCCGTGCGGCGGGTTCGATTCCCGTCCACCTCCGCCAGCGCGGTGGGGCCTCGTCGAGGCTCCACCGCCGCGCTCAGCCGGCCAGCAGGTCGCGGGCGCCGGCCTCGATGCTGGGGTGGCGCAGCCGAGCGAGGGCCCGGGCCTCGATCTGGCGGATGCGCTCGCGGGTGAGCCCGAAGGCGGCGCCCACCTC
>JAKFET010000197.1:0-3545 GCA_036675575.1 Acidimicrobiaceae bacterium | reverse complement strand
GCGAGCTCGGCACGGGACCGTTCGATCCCGCCGTGGCCCGGCGCAACATCGTGACTCGGGGGCTCGACGTCGACGCCCTGGCGCGTACGACGTTCACCCTCGACGCGGGCCACGGCCCGATCCGCTTCCGGTCGATGACGCCGGCGAACCCGTGTGCGTGGATGAACACGGTCTACGCGCCGGGTGCGCACCAGGCGCTGCGGGGGCATGCGGGCATCCGGTGCGAGCCGCTCGACGACGGTCAGCTGTCGGTCGGCCCCGCGATGATCACGGACATCGCGCCGATCCCGCCCGACGAGCTGACCCGCCGCATCAGGTCCGCCCCGACGAGCTAGTCGGGTCCTCGGGCCAGGCGTGCTTGGGATAGCGACCGCGCAGCTCGGCCCGCACCTGGCGGTAGGGCCCGGCCCAGAACGACGCGAGGTCTGCGGTGACGGCAGCCGGCCGGCGGGCCGGGGTCAGCAGGTGCAGCAACAGCGGGACCCGGCTGTCGGCAATCCGTGGCGTCACGGTCCAGCCGAACACGTCCTGGAGGCGCAGCGCCAGGACGGGCTGCTCGGTACCCGTCGCGCCGTAGTCGACGCGCACCGTCCCGCCGGTCGGCACGGCCACCCGTTCGGGGGCCAGCTCGTCGAGGCGCCCCGCGGCCGGCCACGGCAGCAGCCGGCGCAACGCCCCGAGGACGTCGAGACGAGCCAGGTCCCGGCTGCTGCGCACCCGGGCGAGGTCGGGGCCGATCCACACATCGATGCCGGCCAGAAGGGCGTCGTCGCCGACGTCGGGCCACGGATCACCGAGGGCGTGGTGGAGGAACGCCATCCGACGACGCAGCGCGACGGCCGCCTCACTCCACGGCAGCAGGGCCAGACCGTCCCGGGACAGACCTTGAGCCACCGCGGCGGCGACCGCCTCCGGCGCCGGGTCCGACAGCGGCACCGCGGACAGCTCGATGGCCCCGAGCCGGGTCACCCGCCGGGCGACGATCCGGCCGGCCGTCCAGGTGACCTCGTCGGCCTCGTGCCACGAGCTGGACGCCGCATCGAGGGCGATGTCCTCGTCGACGGGCGCGGCCGAGCGGATCGTGGCGTCACGCGCGCCGGGTCGCCGTTCCGCGTCGGCGATCGCGATCCACGGCAGCCCGCCGAGGGCCGGGTCTGCGGCGCGGAAGGACGCGCCGGTGCCCGAGACCATCAGGTAGGAGCCCCCGCCCGGCCGGCGGCGCGCGATACGTCCGGGATGCGCCAGCGCCACGACCGCGCCCACCGCGAGGTCGTCGGTCAGCCCCGTGCGGGGTGGCCGGCCCGGCAGCAGCGACTCCAGCCGGTCCACCGTGGTCGACCACGACCGGGCGGCCGGTCCGCCCCGCCGCATCGCCCGCAGCGCGGTGACCAGGTCGCCACCGGGTGCGCGTACGTCCTCGGCGAGCAGGGCGATCACCTCCGCGGCGCGACGAGCGCCCACCGCCTCCGCCCCGTCGAGCAGGGCTCGGGCCAGCCGGGGGTCGGCCGGGACCCGCGTCATCGCGCGGCCGCGATTGGTGATCGCGCCCGTCTCGTCGATCGCGCCGAGCTGGACCAAGGTGTGCCGGGCCGTCTCCGCGGCGGCCGGCGGCGGCCGGTCGAGCAGTGCCAGGCCCCCACCGTCGACGTCACCCCAGGCGGCGAGCTCGAGGCAGAATCCGGTCAGGTCGGCGACCGCGACCTCCGGCGCCGGATGAGGGGCAAGGTGCCCATGGTCCGCGCGGGACCAGCACCGGTGCACAGCGCCGGCCGCCTCGCGCCCGGCGCGCCCGGCCCGTTGCTCGGCCGCCGAACGGCTGACCCGCACCGTCACCAGGGCCGGCAGGCCGCGCGCCTGGTCGGTGCGCGGCTCGCGGGAGAGCCCGGCGTCAACCACGACGCGTACGCCCGGCACGGTCAGCGACGACTCGGCCACCGCGGTCGACACCACGACGCGTCGTCGCCGCCCGTGCGCCAGGGCGAGGTCCTGCTCCCGGGCGGCGAGCCGGCCGTGGAGCGGCAGCACGTCGACGTCGGCAAGACCCGACAGCCGACGCATGACCCCGTCCACCTCGGCCACGCCCGGCACGAATACCAGGACGTCGCCGGCATCGACCGTCAGCGCGTGACGGACCGTGGCCGCGACGTGGTCGAGGAAGCGGGGCGGCACCCCACGCTCGTCGGTCGGCAGCACGCCGGGCGGCGGCGGCGTCCAGTGCTCGACGACGGGGTGCAGCGCGCCGGGCACGTCAATGACCGGCACCGGCCCCTCGGCGATCGTCGCGGCGGTGCGCTCGGCCTCGACCGTGGCCGACATCGCGACCAGCAACAGATCGTCGCGCACCGTGGCACGGACGTCCACCAGGAAGGCGAGGGCGAGGTCCGCGTCGAGCTGGCGCTCGTGCACCTCGTCGAGGACGACCGCCGCGACGCCCGGCAGCTCCGGATCGCGCTGCAGCCGCCGCAGCAGCACGCCGGTCGTCACGAACTCGATCCGGGTGCCGGGCCCGACGGCCCGGTCGCCGCGGACCGTGTGGCCGACCGTCTCGCCGACCCGCTCGCCAAGCAGGCCCGCGAGCCGCCTGGCCGCCGCTCGTGCGGCGATGCGACGCGGCTGCGTCACGACGACCATCCCGTCCGCAGGCAGCATCGCGGCCACCGCCGGCGGCACCAGCGTCGTCTTGCCAGTGCCCGGAGGTGCCTGCACGACCGCGACTCCGTGGTCGCGAAGCGCCGCGGTCAGTGCCGGCAGCCCGCCCAGGACCGGCAGGTCGGGCGGGCTGGCCAGCAGTCGCTGGACCGGATCGGGGTGCACGCTCCCAGTGTCGCGGCCCCTCACACGTCGGACGAAGCTGCCCAGATGTTGATGCCGGCCTCGACGGCGTACGAGTCGATCTCGGCGAGCTCGTCGTCGGTGAAGTCGAGCCGCTCGGCAGCCTTGAGGTTCTCGTCGAGCTGCTCGACCGACGAGACGCCGATCAGCGCCGAGGTCACGCCGCCGGGACGGAGCGTCCACGAGATCGCCATCTGCGCGAGGGTCTGGCCACGCCTCTTCGCGATCGCGGCGAGCCCCTTGAGGCGCTTGCGGTTGTCCTCGTTGGCCATCGACTGGTTGAACGAGCCGCGCTTCTGCGAGCGCTCGGGGTCGGCACTCTCGACGTACCGGTCGGACAGCAGGCCCTGGGCGAGCGAGCCGAAGCCGATCGAGCCGACGCCGTGCTCGTCGAGCACCGTCGTGAGCCCGTCCTCGATCCAGCGGTTGATCATCGAGTAGGACGGCTGGTGGATCACGATGGGCGTGCCGAGGCTGTTGGCGATCGCCACGGCCTCGGACGTGCGCTCCGGCGAGTACGACGAGATGCCCGCATAGCGCGCCTTGCCCTGACGGACGGCGGTGTCCAGCGCGCCGATCGTCTCCTCGAGCGGCGTGCCGGGATCGGCGCGGTGCGAGTAGAAGATGTCGACGTGGTCGACCGACATGCGCGCGAGTGATTCGTCGAGGCTCGCGAACAGGTACTTCCGCGAGCCGAAGTTGCCATAGGGGCC
>JAKFET010000040.1:0-22135 GCA_036675575.1 Acidimicrobiaceae bacterium | reverse complement strand
ATGCTGCTTTGCCTGGCGCTGTTCAGCATCAATATGGCCAGTGCCACCGCCTGGCTCGACTACGCCGATGGGGTCCTGGACGAGCTGTCCTCGCTGGCGCCGGACGAGTGCTTCACGTCGCCCGAGGTGCTCACCGTGTTCCGTGGCTACGTGGCCTCGTGGCGGGCCGAGGCCGTGGGCACGACCATGGTGTGGGAGCGCGACATCCCGACCGAGCAGGTCGAGTACCACGTGCACGCCTTCCAGCGGGTGGCCGAGGTCCTGGCTGCCCGGGCGGAGGTGCAGGGCGAGGCCGCGCCGCCCGAGGGCGAGGACTTCTACGCAGCGCTGCTCAGCGGCGTGCTGGCTGCGCTGGAGGCCGAGGGCCCGTCGAGCGCCTCGTTCGCCAAGCACCTCTCCGAGTTCTGGCCGGGACGCGACCCGCTCGGCTGAGGGCGGTCCGCCCGGCGCCGATCAGCCGGCGAGGGCGTGTGGGAGCTGGTCCACCCGGCGGGCAGCAGTGGCCCAGCGGCGCTCGGCGAGCACGCGGGCCAGTCGTGCATCCGACGCGGCGTAGGCGTGCAGTGCCTCGCGGGAGAGGTCGTGGATGCGCTCGCGGTCGACCTCGATGGGGGCCAGGCCCACGAAGCGGGCGATGGACTTGAGCGAGCACGAGATGCGCAGCGCCGGCCCCACGTCGTCGCGGTAGACGCGGTAGGCGTCGAGGTGGCCGTGGCCGTACCAGGCCGCCCGGTAGCAGCAGTCGTGGCCGGGCAGGGGCTCGTGGCGGTGGCGGATGCGAGGGTCGGCCACCAGCTGCAGTCCGAGGCGCAAGCGCCAGCGGGCGGCGCGGTCGGCGATGAAGGGCAGGTCGAACGCCGATCCGTTCCAGGTGGCCAGCACGCCGGCGGGCAGCTCCGCCAGGCGCTCGTCGAGGCCGGCGAGCAGCTCGTCCTCGGGGCCGTCGAAGAGCTCGTCCACACCGCCGCCGGTGGACAGCGCCACCGCCACGATGCGGGACACGTTCGGGTCGAGCCCGTCGACGGTCGTGTCGGTCTCGATGTCGAGGCCGTAGATCGGAAGTCGTCGCAACCGCTACCCCCTTGCTGCTGGCCCGATCGTACGGAGGGGCCGGGCCCCGCCGGTGGATCCCTACCGCAGGCCCGGGAGCGGCAGGTTCAGCAGGCTGCGGATGCGGTCCGAGACAGCCGGGGTGAGCGGCTGCTCGAAGCGATCGATGACGAAGGACAGGGCGAGCTCGCCGTCGCTGGGCTCGACCCGGTCGAGCCGGGCGCTGCGCGGCAGGGGCGGCAGGGGCAGGTAGCCGCGGAGGAAGCGGACGAGGGTGGTCGGGACGCCGAGCAGCGAGGCCTTGGTCGGCTGCAGCTGCACGAAGCCGCCGACGACCGTGGGCATGGTGACGACCTCGCCCATGCGGATGCCGCCGATGCCGGTGGTGGTGACCACGCCCTCCTCGGTGAGGCGCAGGCGCAGCGGCAGGCGGAGGTCCTTGGTCCAGCGGTCGACGTTGTCCTGGGACACCACGGCCTTGAACCCGACGGGTCCGGCGACCAGTACGGGAGGCAGTCCGGGCTGGACCCGGACGTGCTCGGCCCGCACGACGAAGCGGTCGACCACGAGGCCGGCGACGGCGTAGGCGGGCAGCTCGAGCTTGACCAGGTCGATCTCGCCCCGCAGGAGGCCGGCCGGCGTGATCTTCAGCTGGGGGCGCAGCGGGCGGCCGAGGGCGGCCTCGGAGACCACGTCGAGCAGCGCCACGAAGAGGTCGTGCGCCGGGCGGTAGGTGGCCGCCTCCTCCGGCGTGGGGATCCGCGGCCGATCCGCAGGGGGCGCGGGACGGGGCGGTTCAGCGGAGTCGGACAACGACAGGGATGCTACGGAGCCCCGTCGTCGACGAGGTGGCGCTCAGCTGGCGGCGCGGCGCCGGGCGCCCACGGGGTTGGGGACGGGGAAGCCGGCGCGCGTGCGCTCCTCCTCGTTCTCGCCACCCCAGTAGCCGAACTCGCGCCGCTCCCGGGCGAAGTCACGGCACGGCGTGCGGGCCGGGCAGACCCGGCAGAGCTCGGCCGCCTTGGCCTCGCGTCGAGCCCGGGCCTGGGGCCGTTCGGCCAGCGGCGCGAAGAACAGGTGCGTCTTCCCGGCGCACGCGCCCATGGCCATCCAGTCCTGGCCGGCCCAGTTCCCCAGTGCGACGACGTCGTCCACAGCCCTCTCCCCATGCTCGTTCGTGACCGGTGTCCCGGTCTGCCCTCTCGATGCCGACCACGGCAGTGGGCTGTACTGCGCGTGGTCGGACGACTACCAAACTACTTCTCGTGTTTCGGCGAGTACAGAGGGTGAGGAGAATGCGGCAAAGGTCCGCTTCGCCCGGTTCGCCCTACAGGAGGCGGGCGGCGAGCTCGGCCAGCGGCGAGCGCTCGCCCCGGAGGAGCCGGACGTGGCCGAAGCAGTCCTGGCCGGCGAACGCCGTGACCAGGGCGGTGAGGGCGTTGGTCTGCTCGGACAGGAAGGCGGCGTCGATCTGGCTGGTGTCGCCGGTGAACACGACCTTGGAGTCGGCGGCGATGCGGGTGAGGATCGTCTTGCCGACCTGGGGCGACAGGTTCATCGACTCGTCGATGATGACGAAGCTCGAGTGCAGCGTGCGGCCCCGCAGGTGGGTGACCGACTCCATGGTGAGCTGGCCCCGGGCCCGGATCTCGTCGAGCACCTCCGCGGCGTCCTCCCGCTGGCGGCGGCCGGTGTGGTCCGGGCCGGTGAGGGCGTAGACGGCATCGGTGATGGCGGCCATCCACGGGTCGAGCTTCTCGTCGAGCGTGCCGGGCAGGTAGCCGACGTCGGCCTTCCCGACCGGGACGACCGGCCGGTACACGCAGATGCGCGAGTAGCGGCGCTCCTCGACGACCTGCTGGAGCGCGGCGGCGACCGCGGTCAGGGTCTTGCCGGTGCCGGCCGGTCCGTCGAGGGCGACGACCTTGACGTCGTCGTCCAGCAGCAGGTCGAGGGCGAAGCGCTGCTCCTTGTTGCGAGGGCGCAGGTCCCAGGCGTGGTGGTCGTTGCCGACCAGCTCCAGGCCGTGGGCGTGCCGGCGCACCAGCGCCGACTGGCTGCCGGCGTGCAGGACGCCGAACTCGTTGACCCGCAGCGCCTCGACCACGCCCTCCGTCAGCGGGCCGTCGAGCTCGCCGGCGTAGACCGCGTCCACCACGGCCGGCTCCACGTCGAGCTCGTGCCAGCCGTTGTTGCCGTCGCCCTGGCGGGCGCTGTCGAGGGGATCGTGCTCGCAGGAGTCGATGCCGAAGGTCGCCGCCTTCACCCGCATCCCGGTGTCGTTGGAGACGAGCCGCACCGGCCGTCCGGCGTCGAAGCGCTGGCCGAGGGCCGTGCCGATGATGCGGTTGTCGGGCTTGTCGGGGTCGAGGCCGTGCTCGCGCAGCAGGCTCACCTGCACGCCGTTGAGGGCGACCCGCAGCGTGGCGCCGCTCGGGAGCGGCTGGGCCGTCTCGAGGTCGCCGCCGGCGTCGACCCGGATCCGCTCGATGCGCCGGAGCACGTCTCGGGCCGCCATGCCCACGGCGTCGAGGCGCTTCTTCAGCCCGTCGAGCTCCTCGATGACCGTGAGCGGCACGACGAGGTCGCAGTCGGGGTAGCCGGCCAGCACCCCCTCGGGGTCGGCGACGAGGGCCGACGTGTCGAGCACGACCTGGGTGCGGGTGCCCGCATCGACGTCCGGGAGCATCGGCTCCACGGGCGCGTCGATGACGAGGGCGGGGTCCGGGGTCATGCAGCCTCCTGAGGGCGCAGGGCACGGCTGAGCTCCGGGGCCGAGGTCCGGCCGGGTCGTCGTGCCAAGGAACGGACGAACACTGACCCCGATGATCGTCCTGCGCCCGGTCGCGCGCGCGGATGCTCAGCCCGTCTTCACGCAGCCGACATGGAGGGGGCCCACTCGCCGAGGTGGGCGCGCAGGTCCCGGCCGTCGGTGACCGCGTGGCCGTACCAGTCGTTGTTGAAGTAGGCGTACAGGTCGATGCCGTCATCGAGCCATGCGGCGTAGCGCTCGGCGTCGCGGGCCATGCGCGGGGAGCCGTACCGGCCGAGGTACGGGTGGCTCAGGGCGTCGGGCCCGTGGTAGCGGACGTAGGTCCAGTCGGTGGTGAGCACCTGGGGGTGGTCGGCGATGAGGTCGTGCAGGCAGAGCGCGACGCCGTGCTCGGCGAGGGCGTCGAACACGTCCTGGTGGACCCAGCTCGGGTCGCGCAGCTCGACAGACCACCGGATGTCGCCCGGCAGCAGCTCCAGCACGGCGAGCAGACGGCCGACGTCGCGCCCCCAGCTCGGCGGCAGCTGCAGCAGGTTGGGCCCCAGGTGGTCGCCGAGGCGGCGGATGCGGTCGAGGTGGCGGGGCAGCCAGAGCTCGGGGTCCTTCAGCTTCTTGCGGTGCGTGCAGAACTGGCCGACCTTCGCCGCGTAGGTGAACCCGGGCGGGGCCTGCTCCCGCCAGCCGTCGACCTTCTCGGGGGTGGGCAGCCGGTAGAAGGTGTTGTTGAGCTCGACGGTGTCGAACAGCTCGGTGTAGTGGGCGAACCACGTCCGCGCCGGCGCCTTCTCCGGGTACACCGGGCCGCGCCAGTCCTTGTAGGACCACCCCGAGCACCCGACGCGTGCGACAGCCACCGCCATCTCGTACCCGCCTGCGCCGGGCAGGATGCCGCCATGGCCGACTGCACCTTCTGCCGCATCGTGGCCGGCGACGCACCGGCCCACGTCGTGCTCGACGACGACGTGGCCGTGGGCTTCCTCGACATCCGCCCGCTCTTCCCGGGCCACGTGCTCCTCGTACCGCGAGGCCACGTCGAGGTCCTGCCCGACCTGCCGGCGGCGCTGGTCGGCCCGCTGTTCGAGCGGGCCCAGCGGGTCGCTGCCGCCGTGGTCGAGGTCCTCGGCGCGCAGGGCAGCTTCGTGGCGATGAACAACACCGTCAGCCAGAGCGTCCCGCACCTGCACGTCCACGTCGTGCCCCGCACCAAGGGAGACGGCCTGCGCGGGTTCTTCTGGCCCCGTACGACCTACGACTCCGACGAGCACGCCGCCGACGTCGCCGCCCGCCTCCGCGACGCCCTCTTCCCCTGAGAATTTCGTTTCGTGGTCAGGAGGGTCCTGACAACGAAACGAAATTCGCCCGCCGGGTCAGGGTTCGAACGTGACCTGGGGGCGGCCGTCGGCGACGACCAGGGTGGCGGGGATCCCCAGCAGGTCGAGCGCGTCGCCGTGCCAGTCGTGGGAGACCACGGAGACGACCTCGCCCTTGTGCTCCCCGGCGATGATCGTGAGCTCGACGGCCGCACCGCCACCCTCGGCGTCGTCGGCGTCGTCGGCGTCGAACACCAGGGCGTCGTAGGTCCCGTCCTCCAGCACGGCGTCGGAGGCTAGGACGGCGGTGCCAGACTCACCGCCATGGCCGTCATCGTCGTCACTGGTGCGAACTCCGGCATCGGCCGGGCCACCGCCGTCCACCTCGCCGCCGCCGGCCACACCGTGCACGGTGCGATGCGCGACCTGGGCAAGGGCGACAAGCTCCAGGACGAGGCCGCCGCCGTCGGCGCCACCGTGACGCCCCTGCAGCTGGACGTGTCCGACGACGGCTCCGTGCGCGACGGCATCCGGTCGGTCCTCGACGCCGAGGGTCGCATTGACGTGCTCGTGAACAACGCCGGCCTCGGGTACAACAAGGTCGTCGAGGAGATCGACATCGCCGAGGCCAAGGACGTGTTCGACGTCAACTACTGGGGCGTGGTGCGCTGCACGCAGGCGGTGCTCCCGACCATGCGGGACCAGGGCGCCGGCACGATCGTGAACATCTCCTCGATCGCCGGCCGCCTCGCCGCGATCGCCCAGGCGGTGTACGCCTCGTCGAAGTGGGCGCTCGAGTGCCTCAGCGAGAACATGGCCCAGGAGCTGGCGCCCTTCGGCATCCGGGTGAAGGTCGTCGAGCCCGGCGTGACCCGCACCGCCCTGCTGGCCAAGCACCAGGAGCTGCACCCCGAGTCGCCCTACGCCGACGCCTACCGGCGCATGTTCGCGTTCTACGCCGCCGGCATCGCCGCCAACGTGCGCCCGTCATCGGTGGCCGAGGTGGTCCAGCAGGCGATGGACGACACCTCGGCACGCCTGCGCTACGTCTGCGCCTACGGCGGCGACGAGCTGGCCGACGGCCGAGAGGGCGTGAGCGACGAGGACTGGCTCGCCCTGGGCTCGGCGGGGAGCGACGACGAGTACTTCGACCGGTTCGAGGAGGCGTTCGGCCTGGACATCCGCAGCGGCGACATCCGCACCGACGAGCAGCGGGCCGCCGGTCTGTAGCGCGTGCAGCGATGAGCCTGCGCGGCCACCTCCTCGTCGCCGAGCCGACCCTGGACGACCCCAACTTCGCCCGCACGGTCGTCTACCTCATCGAGCACTCGGAGAGCGGCGCCCTCGGACTGGTCCTCAACCGCCCCGGTGAGGTGCCGGTGCACGAGGCGGTGCCGTCGTGGGCGCCCTACGTGGACGGCGTCGGCCTCGTCTTCATCGGCGGCCCGGTCAGCCCGGAGGGGGCGATCTGCCTGGCCCGCTGCCGGAGTGCGGGCCCACAGGAGAGCCTGTTCGCCGGCACGCCCGAGCACGAGCCGACCGCGCTGTTCAAGCCGATCACGACGACGATCGGTGCCGTGGACCTGCACGGCGACCCCTCCGACGCTCCGGGCGGCATCACCGCCCTGCGCGTGTTCGCCGGCTACTCGGGCTGGTCCGGGGGCCAGCTCGAGCTCGAGCTGGAGTCCGGCGGGTGGTTCGTGGTGGAGGCGCAGGACGACGACGTCTTCACCGAGCGGCCGGAACGGCTCTGGCGCGACGTCCTGCGGCGCCAGCGGGGGTCCTTGCGGGCGGCGGCGTACTTCCCCACGGACCCGCAGTGGAACTGATCCTGCGTGTGGGACATACGATGGCGGTGTGTCCCACACCCTGACCGACCCGACGACCACGCCCATGGGCGAAGACGACCCCATCGCCCGCAGGATGCTGGAGGAGTCGCTGTCGGGGATCGGCATGGCCGCCGCCGGCGCCAACGTGATCATGCAGCTGTCGATGCTGCCGGTCGGCCACGGCGTGGCCAGGAGCCGGGTGGACAGCGGCCGGGTCGACCGGCACCCGATCAAGCGGGCCCGGACCACGCTGTCGTACCTGGCCATCGCCCTGCTCGGCACCGACGAGGAGCGCGACGCGATGCGCCGGGAGGTCGACCGCCAGCACCGCCAGGTCCGATCGCTGCCTGGCGACGAGGTGGCCTACAACGCCTTCGACACCGACCTGCAGCTGTGGGTGGCCGCCTGCCTCTACAAGGGCACCGAGGACATCGACCGGGTCGCCGGAATCCGCCGCACCGACGAGGAGGCCGAGCGCCTCTACCGCTACAGCGCCCGCCTCGGGACCACGTTGCAGGTGCGGCCCGAGCAGTGGCCCGCCGACCGTGCCGCATTCCAGGAGTGGTGGGACGCGAGGGCTGACCAGATCGAGATGGACGACCTCACGCGCCGCTACCTGCAGGGCATCGCACGCGCCGAGTTCCTCGGGCGCCCGTGGTCGACGCTCTTCGGACCCCTGTCCCAGCTGCAGGCCGTCGGCTTCCTGCCGGAGCGCTTCCGCGAGGAGCTGGGCCTACCGTGGACCGCCCGCCACCAGCGGGCCTTCGACGCCATGATGGCGACGTGGGCGGCCGTCGACCGGCGCCTACCGAGCGCGATCCGCCGGTTCCCGTTCAACGCGTACCTCTGGGACGCGCGGCGCCGCATCCGCCGGGGCTCGCCGATCGTGTGACCCCGTCCGGGCCGGTAGCTCGACCTTGGTGACGAACGGCGACGTCACGGCCCGCAGCAGGGCGCTGTAGTCGAGACCGAAGGCGAGCTCGTCGCCGACGGATGCATCGACGTCGCCCACATCGAGGACGAGGTGGTCGCTGCTGGTCCCGAGCAGCTGGATGCCGTCCGGCAGGCTGAGGCCGTCGGGATCGACGTCCTGTCGGCCGAGGGCGACGATGGCCTGGCGGATGGAGCCGGTGCCCGGACGTGGCGCCTGCGCGCCGAACGCGGTCTGGGCCAGCTCGCCCCACGGCTGGGCCGGCTTCACCTGCAGCTCGATGACCTCGGCGTGGAGCGCGAAGGCGTCCGTGCGCAGACCGTCGATCGGCCGGCGGTGCAGCGGCTCGGTGCCGAGCAGGATCGACTCGCCGAGCCGCAGGTCGTTCACCCGCCCGACGGCGCTGGTGGCCAGCGCCCAGTCGAGGGTGGCCGAGTTCCCGCCGGAGATGACGGTGAGCTCGACCCCGCACCCCGCTTCGACCTGCTCGGCGAGGCTCGAGAGCTCGTCCATGGTCGTCTGGTCGGGCACCACGCCGCACTGGCAGGCGAGGTTGGTGCCCAGGCCGGCGAGCACCAGCCCCGGCAGCCCGGCGGCGGTGCGGGCCAGCGCCACGACGTCGGCGACCGCCACCCCCTCGCGCAGGTCGCCGAGCTCGACCATCAGGACGACGGCGTGGGTGGTGGACCGGCGGACCGCGGCTCCCGACAGACCGACCAGGACGGCGGCCTCGGTGTTGAGGCTGGTGCCGGCGTGGGCGACGACGGCGTCGACCTGGCTCGGCATCGGCGAGCGGATGAGGGTGCGGGGTGCGTCGACGCCGGCATCGCAGAGCCGCCGCAGGTTCTCGATGCGCGAGTCGCCGAGGCCGGTGGCTCCGCCCTGCACCAGCGCTCGCGCCACGCCGGCGGACCCGAGGGACGCCTTGGTCACGCCGGTGACCCCGATGCCGAGGGGCGCCAGCCGGTCCACCAGGACCCGGGTGTTGTCGCGGATCGCCCCGAGGTCGACCTCGAGGCGAGGTGCGGTCACCGCCCGCTCAGGGTGCGCGGCGCAGCGAGGGTCGGGAAGGCGTCGACCACCATGTCGACCAGGCGGTCGAGCGGTCGGGTGAGCGGATCGGTGGCGGGCACGCCGAGCTCGAGCTCGTACTCGTCGATGGCGGCGGTCACCTCGTCGTCGGTCATGAGCTCGTGGTTGATGGTGATGCCGATCACCTTCGTGTCGACGAAGGCCTCGATCAGGTCCACCTCGCTGGCGACCGTGGGCATGGCGACCATCGGGAAGTCGCCGAGGACCTCCCGCTTCGGCGCGTGCTGCACGATGACGCCGGCCGGCCGGCTGCCGCGCAGGATGTGCGCCGAGGTGATGTACGCAGGGTGGCTGAGCGCACCCTGGCCTTCGACCACGATGACGTCGGGGTCCTCGCCCTCGAAGGCGGCCACGACCTGGTCCTCGACCTCGCCCGAGCAGAACTGGGGGACGAGCGCGTCGAGCGCCACGCCGTACCGACCGCCCTGGATCAGCGTGGTCTGGCCGGTGCCGACCAGCACGGCCTTGATGCCGCGGGCGTTCAGCGCCTGGACGAGCAGCGTCGCCGTGGTCCGCTTCCCGATCGCCCCGTCGGTGCCGAGCACGGCGATGCGGGGGCACGTGACGTCGAAGATCCGGCCGGAGAAGAGCTTCAAGTCCTTCTTCTCCTTCGGACGACGGACGTCGGTGATCGTGATGCCGGCGAGCAGTCCGGCGGCGACGAACTCGGGGTCGTCGTTCAGGAACTCGTGGAGGCCGTTGATCACGTGCATGCCCCTGGCGATGGCATCCAGGAGCACGACGCGCTGGGCGGGGGAGAGCAACCCGTCGGCGGGCGCGACGCCGCAGATGATCGCGTCCGGCACGCTCCCGGCGTGGGCGATGGCGTCGGCCAGGTCGGCCAGCACCGGGATGCCGTTGGCGGCGCCGTCGAGGAACGCACCGGCGTCGAGCCCGGCGTGGCGGCTATCGATCACGCTCAGGATGCGGTGCTTCTCCGAGTGGCGCACGAGGCCGTTGGCGGTCTTGCCGTCCTGCTCGCCGAACTGGCCTTCGCAGTAGACGACCGCGGTGGGGCGCGCGTCGCTGGTGGGTGTGGCAGGGACCGACGGGTGCATGGCACTCCTCTGAGCGTCTCAGAGAAGGCGACGGGCTCGTTGCCGGGGACGGTGTCCCTACGGGCGGCGAGGCCTCTGCCCTGAGTGCCGGCGGTGTTGCCGACCACCAGACCCTACCGGGGTGGGGCCTCCACCGGACGGCGGAACCAGTAGACGCCGGCGCGCATGCGACCCATCGGGAGCGGCACGTCGAAGTGCGTCTCGTCGTACGCCTCCAGCTCGAACGGCGCGAACAGGGCCTCGGCCTGCGCCCGGGTGAGGTGGCGGGGGCCCTTCGGGATCCACAGCACGCGGGGTCGGTGGGCGAAGTGGACGAGCACGAAGTCGCCGCCGGGTGCGAGCCACTGGTCGAGGCGGTCCCGGTACGCCGCGACGCGACCCTTGGGCAGGTGGTGGAGGCAGCCGGAGTCGAGCACCACGTCGTAGGGCGCCGGCGGGGCGTGGTCGACGACGTCGCACTCGACGAGATCGATCTCGACGCCGGCGCGTCCGGCTCGCTCCCGCGCAGCTGCGAGCGCCGCAGGGACGAAGTCGAGGCCGACGACGGAGAACCCCGCCTGTGCCAGGTGGACGGCGTTGGTGCCCTCGCCGCAGCCGACGTCGAGGGCCCGTCCGCCTCCGGGTCGATCGGCGATGACCTGCGCCAGGAGGCTGGGCGGCTCCTCGCGGTGCCAGGGCAGGGACTGGACGTCGGGTGCACGCCGGTAGAGGCGGGAGAAGACCGTGCGCTGCAGGTTCACGGTCAGTCCCAGCAGAGGCAGAAGGGGTGCCCGGCGGGATCCAGGTACACCCGGAAGGTGTCGCCGTCCGCCTCGCCGGGCTGGACCTCGTGCCGCGTGGCCCCGATGGCGAGGACCTCGGGCTCGGCCACCTCGATGTCGTCCACGGTGACGTCGAGGTGGAGCTGCTGGGGTCGGGGGCCCGTCGGCCACGTCGGCTCGACGTGGTCGTCGACCTGCTGGAACGCGACGCGCGTCCCGGCGGCCGAGTCGAGCACCACCCAGTCGTCGGCTGCGACGGTGACCGCGCCGCCGACGAGCTGCCGGTAGAACTCGGCGAGGGCAACCGGGTCCGGGCAGTCGAAGACGACGGTGCGCAGGCGGGCGATGGACACGGGGCCTCCTCGGATCGGCACGGGTCGCGTGCGGCGGCGTCGAGTCTTGCAGCGCCGCCGGTACCGTGCGTCGGCCGATGCGATCGCAGCGTCGAGCGATGACTTCTGGTCCGGGGGGACGTCCGATGTCCATGAGCGAGATCACCGAGCGCTACGAGCGCATCACCCAGCAGTTCACCGATCGGGCCCGGGCGGTCCCCGACGAGGCGTGGGACAACCCCTCGCCGTGCGAGGGCTGGACCGCTCGCGACATCGTCGGCCACCTGACCGAGTGGATCCCGGGCTTCTTCGGCGCCCAGGGCGTCCGGTTCCCCGAGCTGCCCTCGGTGCGCGACGACCCGGCCGGCGCATGGGAGGCGGTGCGGGCGACCATCGCCTCGGCCCTCGCCGATCCGGAGCTCGCCGCTCGTCCGGTGGAGACGCCGTTCGACACGCAGTCGCTCGCCGAGACCGTGGACATGATCGTCACCGGCGACGTCTTCACGCACACGTGGGACCTGGCGCGAGCCACGGGACAGGACGAGACGCTCGATCCCGACCAGCTCCAGCGGATGACCGCCGCGCTCGGGAGCATGCCGGAGGAGGCCATGCGGGCCGACGGCATGTTCGGCCCCCGGGTCGAGGTGCCCGACGACGCCGACGCCCAGACGACGTTCCTCGCCTACGTCGGCCGGCGCGCCTAGGGCTCACCGGGCATGGAGCGCCACGTGGTCGACCTGCGCGAGGTCGACCGGACGGACGTCGCCACGGTCGGGGGCAAGGGGGCGAACCTCGGCGAGCTGCTGCGGGTGGACCGTGTCCGGGTGCCCCCGGGGTTCTGCATCACCACCGAAGCCTTCCGGCGGACGGTCGACGCGCTCCCGGCCGTCGCCCGGCACCTCGACCGGCTCGCCGATGCCGGCCTCGACGACCTCCGGAGCGCGTCCGCCGAGATCCGCCGGCAGCTGGCGACGGCACCGATCGACGGGGACGTGGAGGCGGCGATCAGCGCCGCCCTCGGCCGGTTCGATCCGGGCACGACGTTCGCCGTCCGCTCCAGCGCGACCGCCGAGGACCTCGCCACCGCGTCCTTCGCCGGTCAGCACGAGACCGTCCTGGACGTCGTCGGCACCTCCGCGGTCCTCGACGCCGTCCGTCGCTGCTGGGCGTCGCTGTTCAGCGACCGGGCGGTGGCCTACCGGGTGCGGAGCGGCATCGACCACTGCGACGTGCGCATGGCCGTGGTGGTGCAGGAGATGGTCACCGCCCGGGCGTCGGGTGTGCTCTTCACCGCCCACCCGCTCACCGGCGACCGGACCGTCGTCTCGGTCGAGGCGACCCCCGGCCTCGGCGAGGCGCTCGTGTCCGGCACGGTGGGAGCCGACTCGTGGGAGGTCCGGGACGAGGCGGTGACCACGCTCGCCATCACCGGCGACGAGCCCGTGCTGTCCGACGCCGAGGTCCGGGAGCTCGCCCGCACCGGTCGTCGGATCGCCTCCCAACTCGGCGGGCCTCAGGACATCGAGTGGTGCATTGCCGACGACGGCGTCCACGTCGTCCAGGCCCGGCCCATCACCACGCTCTTCCCCGTGCCGCCCCCGCCCGACGACGCCAACCGCGTCTACGTCTCGGTCGGACACCAGCAGATGATGACCGACGCCATGAAGCCCCTCGGCTGGTCGGTCTGGCAGCTGACCGCGGCGCCGCCGATGCACGTCGCCGGCGGCCGGCTGTTCGTCGACGTCACGCCGCACCTGTCGTCGCCCGCTCGGCGCGCCGCCCTCCTCGACGCGTTCGGGCGCGGCGACCCCTTGCTGCTGGATGCCCTGCAGACCGTCCTCGACCGTGGCTTCGTCGAGGTGGTCGCCGACGACGCGCCCGTCGCCGCGCCGCCGGTCGCGGGACCGCCGCCGATCGAGGTCGACCGGGCCGTCGTCACCGAGCTGGTGGAGGCCAACCGCGCGTCCGTCGCCCGGCTCGAGCAGGAGATCGGGGCCCACGCCGGCGCGGCGCTGCTCGACTTCGTCCTGGCGGACATCCCGGAGATGAAGCGGCTGCTCTTCGATCCCCGGAGCCACCAGGTCTTCATGGCGGCGATGGATGCGTCCTGGTGGCTGAACGAGCACCTCCAGGAGTGGCTGGGCCTGACCAACGCCGCCGACGTGCTCACCCGCTCGGTCCCGGACAACATCACCTCGGAGATGGGCCTGGCGCTCCTCGACGTGGCGGATGCGATCCGCCCGCACCCCGAGGTCGTCGCGCACCTGCGTGCCGCCGCCGACGACCGGTTCCTGGAGTCCCTCGACCACGTCGAAGGCGGGCCCCAGGCGCGGCAGGCGATCGAGGACCACCTCGACCGCTACGGCATGCGGTGCGTGGGCGAGATCGACATCACCCGCCCCCGCTGGCGCGAGCACCCGCTGTCGCTGGTGCCGCTGATCCTCACCAACGTCGACACCTTCGAACCCGGCGAAGCCGCCCGCCGGTTCGAGGACGGCCGGCGCCAGGCCGAGGAGGCGGAGCGCGAGGTCCTCGCCCGGCTCCGGGACCTCCCTGGCGGTGCCGAGAAGGCCGAGGAGGCGAAGTGCCGGATCGACTGCCTCCGCACCTTCATCGGCTACCGGGAGTACCCGAAGTACGGCATGGTCAGCCGATACCTGGTCTACAAGCGGGCGCTGCGGCGCGAGGCCGAGCGGCTCGTGCACGAGGGCGTGATCGACGACGTGGAGGACATCGACCTCCTCACGTTCGCCGAGCTCCACGACGTCGTCCGGACACGTCGCGTCGACCGCGACCTGCTCCGGCGCCGGCGGGACGAGCACCGGTACCACCAGACCCTGCGGCCGCCGCGCGTGCTCACCTCCGACGGCGAGGCGCTGCTCGGGACGCTCCAGCGGACCGGTGTGCCCGCCGGCGCGCTCGCCGGCGTGGCGGTGTCCGCCGGCACGGTCGAAGGGCGCGCCCGGATCATCACCGACCTGGCCGATGCCCGAGTCCAGCCGGGCGACATCCTCGTCACGACCCACACGGACCCCAGCTGGTCGCCGCTGTTCGTGGTGGTCGCCGGCCTGGTCACCGAGGTGGGCGGCACGATGACGCACGGCGCCGTGGTCGCACGCGAGTACGGCCTGCCGGCGGTGGTGGGCGTGCCCCAGGCCACGCAGCGGATCACGGACGGCCAGCGGATCCGGGTCGACGGCACCGACGGCTACGTGGAGCTGCTGCCGGCGCCCTGAAGGAGGCTCAGAGCCGGTCGATCTTCTTGAACCCCTCAGCGAGGGGGCAGCCCCCGAAGCGGCCCCACTCGCCCAGGCGGTCCGCGATGCGCTCGGCGAAGGCGGCCCACTGCTCCTCGGCCGCCGGATCCTCGAGCGCCACGCCCATCGTCGTCTGGAACTGCGATTCGTGGGCGCGGAGGGCGGCGAGCTTGGCCTCGACGTCGCGCGCCTCCAGCGACTCGACGTGGTCGGGCTCGTCGGCCTCCCACAGCAGGAGCACGTCCGGCCGGTGGTGCTCCAGCTCCTGCTCGGGGAAGAACAGCGGGTCGCGAGCGGCGACGATGCCCTCGACGGCGAGCAGGCCGGCGTGGCGGTGGTCGGGGTGGAGCCGGTACCGCTTCCATGGGTCGTGGCCCAGGACGACCGCGGGGCGCAGGCGCCGGATCCAGTAGGCGACCTGCCAGCGCTGGCGCAGCGAGGAGTCGAGCTCCCCGTCGGGCCAACCGAGGAAGGCGACCTCGCCGCTCCCGCCGAGCGCCTTGGCTGCGGCGCGCTGCTCGACCTGGCGGATGGCGACCAGCTCGGCCGGGTCCTGGGTGGGGTCCCACGTCCCCTTGGACCCGTCGGTGCAGACGAGGTGGTGGACCGTGCACCCCGCCGCGGCCCACTTGGCCAGGGTGGCGCCGGCGCCGAACTCGACGTCGTCGGGGTGGGCGCCGATGGCGAGCGCCGACGAGGGCACCGGCAGGTCGCGGCTGACGCCCGTGGACGTTCCCGGTGGCCCCGGGGTGGGGAGGTCGGGGGCGTCCATCAGAAGTGGGCGGGCAGGACCAGGTCGGCGGGGTGGTCGACGTCCCAGCCCAGGCGTGCATCGCGCGCGACGCGCACCGGCAGCCCGAGTCGCAGGGCCTCGGCGCGGTGCCGCTCGAACGAGCCGGCGCCGTAGGAGAACCGGAAGCCCGCCGCTGCCGGGACGGCGAGCACGTTGGTCCCGTCGAGGCGTCGGTCGGGGACGATCGTGACGCCCTCGGTCGCGGCGACCCAGGCGAGCGAGGTGGCCAGCGGCAGGTCGGAGTGGGCGACGACGACCGTGGCGACGCCGCGGCGCGCCAGCTCGTCGACCCCGGCCTGCACGGCGCCGTTGAGCCCGAGGCCCGGGGTCCAGATCACGTCGGCGCCGACGGATGCCGCCCACGTCCGGACGTCGACGTCGTCGCACACCACCGAGACCGGCAGGGGAGCGGCCGCAGCCAGCACGATGCCGGCCATGTCGCGGGCCAGGGCGGCCCGGGCCGCGGCGCCGAGGTGCTCGGCGAGGCGCACCTTGGCCCGGGTGAAGTCCTTGACCGGGACGACGACGGCGATGGGGGGTGCGGCCATGCAGGGCGCAGTGTACGGAGGACCTGGTCGCTCGGGTCGGCCCGACCCCGTCACTAGGGTGCGGCCATGTCGACGATCAACGTCGCCGTCCTCGGTGGCGGTTCGTGGGGGACCACGGTCGCCCACCTCTGCGCCCAGAAGGGGCCGACCACGCTCTGGGCCCGCTCCGAGGAGACGGTCGCCGACGTCAACGAGCACCACCGCAACCGGCGGTACCTGCCGGACCACGACCTGAACCCGTCGCTGCGGGCCACCGCCGACCTGGGCGAGGCGCTCACCACCGCGGACATGGTCGTCATGGGCATCCCGTCGCAGGCCTTCCGGGAGACGCTGCGCGAGGCCGTGCCGCACATCCGTCCCTGGGTGCCGGTGGTCAGCCTCACGAAGGGTCTCGAGCTCGAGACCGGTCTGCGCATGACCGAGGTCGTGCACGCCGAGCTGCCCGGCCATCCCGTCGGCGTGCTGACGGGCCCGAACCTGGCCAAGGAGGTCATGGACGGCGCCGCCACCGCGTCGGTCCTGGCCATGCAGGACGAGGCCGTGGCGCAGGCCCTCCAGGAGCTCTTCGGCACCGAGGCGTTCCGCGTCTACACCAACGACGACCTCGTCGGCTGCGAGCTGGGCGGCGTCTTCAAGAACGTCATCGCCATCGCTGCCGGCATGGCGGACGGCATGGGCACGGGCGACAACACCCGGGCCGCGCTGATCACCCGCGGCCTCGCCGAGATCACCCGCATCGGCGTCGCCTACGGCGGGTCACCCCTGACCTTCGCCGGCCTCACCGGCATGGGCGACCTCATCGCCACGTGCATCTCGCCCCAGTCCCGCAACCGGACGGTCGGCCAGAAGCTCGGTGAGGGGATGACCATCGACGCCGTCATCGCCGAGATGAACCAGGTGGCCGAGGGCGTCAAGAGCTGCCGGGCGGTGCAGGCCATGGCGCGTGAGGCCGGGGTCGAGGCGCCGATCACGGACCAGGTGGTCGCGGTGTGCCACGAGGGCGCCAGCGCCCGCGAGGTGTACGCCCGGCTCCTCGGTCGGGCCAGCCGCCGCGAGCTGCACGGCATCGCAGAGCGGTGAGCGGCCGCACCTGGTTGGTGCGGCGCCTGCTCGGACGGCTCCGCATCGACGACGACACCATCCGCCACCTGACCACCTTCCAGCGCCTCGGCGAGCACTTCGAGCTCCAGGCCCCGGGCGACCGGCTGCCCATCGGCGCCCGTGCGCTGCTCCGTGCACTGCGCTCCGGCGCCGCCAGCCAGACCGGCGCCGACTGGGTGTGGCCGTTCTGGCTTCGCCGCCAGATCGACCCGGGCTCGCCGGCGTTCGTGCCCCGTGGCCAGCTCCCGTTCCTCTCCAACGTCACGAGCCGGAACTGGACGATGGTCGGCAACCGCGGGTCGAGCCGCACGGCGGTCGTCGACCCTCGCGGCCTCGTGTCGCCCTCGCACGACGGCTGGTCGCTCGACTGGTGGATCGGCGCCGAGGACCGCTGGCACGTGCCGGCCGAGGAGGCCAACGTCCGCCAGTCGCTGCTCGGCGACTCGCCCGTCGTGGAGACCCGCATGCGGGTGCCGGGCGGCGACGTCATCCAGCGGGTGTACGCCATGCAGGCAACGGCCGGTGACGGTGGAGACGAGCTGATCGTGGTCGAGGTCGAGAACGACACCCCCGTGCCGGTGGCGGTGGCCTTCGCCATCCGTCCCTACGACGCCGAGGGCCTCACCGTCGTCGAGCGGATCGAGCTGCGTGACGACGTGGTCACCGTCGACGGTGGCGTGGCGGTGCTGCTGCCGAAGGCGCCGAGCGCGGTCGTCGCGTCGACGCTCCACGACGGCGACAGCGCCCGGAAGGTGTTCGCTGGGGAGACCCAGGCGACGTTCCCGCAGGACCTGCACGACGAGGCCGGCTTGGCGCAGGCCGCGTTCGTGTACCCGCTCCCGCACCGCCAGTCGCTGCGCGTGGTGCTGCCGCTCACGTCGTCGCGACCGGTGAAGCGGGCACTCGTCCGGCTCCGTGCGGGCGCTCGCGCCGCGGCGCGGTTCCCGCAGGCCGTGCCCAGCGCCGAGCAGGTGGCCAACGGCTGGAAGACCCACACCGACCGGGGCATGCGCCTCGTCCTGCCCGACGACCGCCTCCAGTCGGCGGTTGACGCCAACCGCCGCTACCTCCTGCTGTTCCACGACGGCCCCGACATCACCCCCGGGCCCCGCACGTACAACCGGTTCTGGTTCCGCGACGCCGCCTACCTGCTCGCCGCGCTCGACCGCTACGGCTTCCACGCCGAGGCCCGCGAGGTGCTGGCCAGCTTCCCCGAGCGGCAGCAGTCCGACGGGTTCTTCCTGTCGCAGCGCCTCGAGTGGGACGCCAACGGCGCGGCCCTCTGGGCCCTCGGCCACCACTGGGACCTGACGCGCGACCGCTCGCTGCTCGACGAGGCCGCCCCCGCCGTCGCCGGCGGCGTCCAGTGGATCGAGCGCAAGCGCCGGGACAAGCGCCGGGACGACCCGGCCCTGCGCGGGTTGCTCCCGGCGGGGATCTCCGCCGAGCACCTCGGTCCCCACGACTACTTCTACTGGGACGACTTCTGGGCCCTCGCCGGCCTGCGCGACGGCGCTCGCCTGCTGCGCGCCGCAGGCGAGGACGAGGCCGCCGACCGCGCCGGCGAGTTCCTGGCGTCGATGACGGTCGACGTGCGGGCGTCCATGGCCCTCACCGCCGAACGGCTCGGCACCGCAGCCGTGCCCGCCGGGCCACGTCGCCGGATCGATGCGGGCGTCATCGGCTCGCTCGCCGCCGTCTGGCCGCTGCAGCTGCTCGGCGCCGACGACGAGGCCATGCAGGCCACGCTCGACGTGGTGCGGGACCGCTTCTGCATCGACGAGGCCTTCTTCCAGGGCATCAGCCACACGGGCCTCGGCACGTACCTCACGCTGCAGGTGGCCCTCGTCGAGCTGCTGGCCGGCGACCGCCGCGCCCTCGACCGCCTCGACTGGTTCCTCGCCAACGCCACGCCCACGTGGACCTGGCCCGAGGCCATCCATCCCCGCTTCGCCGGCGGCTGCATGGGCGACGGCCACCACGGCTGGGCAGCCGCCGAGCTCCTCAGCTTCGTGCGCACGATGCTCGTGCACGAGACCTCCGACGGCCTCGCCCTCGCGTCGATGCTCCCGACCAGCTGGTACGGCCAGGGCGTCGAGGTCCACGATGCGCCCACCCGCTTCGGCACCCTGTCGTTCGCCATCCGGTGGCACGGCGAGCGGCCCGCCATCCTGTGGGAGCTCGAGCCCCACGAGCCCGACGTCGCCGTCGTGCTCACCTGCCCCGGGCTCGACCCGGCGTGGCGGAGCACCGACGCTCGGGGCGAGGCGCTCCTGTCGGCCCCCGCCGATGCGCCGCGGCCGCCGGCGGCACCCGGGCCGGGCCAGGGCGACAGCTTCGGCTGAGCGCGCTAGTCGATGGTGACGTCCTCCAGGCCGGCCTCCGGCTCGGGGTAGGACATGCCGAGGCGTTCGAGGGTCTCGACGAGGATCGAGCAGACGGCGAGGTTGCGGTACCACTTGCGGTCGGCGGGCACGACGTACCACGGCGCCTCCTCCGTCGAGGTCGCCGCGACGGCGTCCCGGTAGACGCGCTGGTAGTCGTCCCAGAACCGGCGCTCCTCGACGTCGGCGGAGGAGAACTTCCAGTGCTTGTCCGGTCGATCGAGGCGGGACTGGAGGCGCTCGGCCTGCTCGTCCTTGCTGATGTGGAGGAAGACCTTCACGATCGTGGTGCCCTCCTGCGCCAGCATCCGCTCGAAGTCCCGGATGTGGGCGAAGCGCTGCTCGGCGCGCTCGTCGTCGATGGCTCCGTGGACCCGGACCACGAGCACGTCCTCGTAGTGGCTGCGGTTGAACACGACGAGCTCGCCGTCGGCCGGCACGTGGGCGTGCGCCCGCCACAGGTAGTCGCGCGACAGCTCGTCCTCGGACGGCTTCTTGAACGACTCCATGCGGACGCCGATCGGGTCGACCTCCTTGAACACGTGGCGGATGGTGCCGTCCTTGCCGCCGGTGTCCATCGCCTGCAGGACGAGCAGCAGGCGCTGGGTGCCGTCGGCGTACAGCAGGTCCTGGAGCTCGGCAAGCCGGACGCGCCGCTCCTCGAACGCCTCGATGCCGGCGTCCTTGTCGCCCTCGTGGCCGGGCGTGGCCCGGGTGTCGATGGCAGACAGGTCGAGGCCGGTGCCCGGTGCGACGCGCAGGAGGTTCTCCATGGCGCCGTTCCTACCCGGGACGGCAGGCACGCTGCCGGAAACGCAGGGCGCCGGCGGCCTGGACGCTCGGTACGGTCGGCGCCGTGGGGGACACGCCGTGGGCAGACCTGGATATCGATGCTGACGCCTCGGCGCCCGGACGCTTCACGGCGACCATCTCACCGCCGTGGATGCTCGCCGTCGTCCCGCAGGGCGGCATCGTCGCTGCGCTCGCGGCACGAGCCATGGCGGCGCAGCTCCCAGACGCCTCCCAGACGCTGCGATCCATGACCGCGGTGTTCGCCGGCAAGGTCGCGCTCGGCCCGGTGGAGATCGAGGCGACGGTGCTGCGCCGCGGGCGCTCGATGTCCCAGCTCACGGCGACGGTCCGCAACCCGGGGGCCGACGCCGGCCTCACGGCGATCGCCGCCTTCGGGGCACCCCGCCGGGGCTTCTCGTTCACCGACCTGGAGATGCCGGTGGTCGAGGGGCCCGACGGTCGACGCAGCTTCCGCGACCCGCTGCCCGACGGGGTCGAGTTCGAGTTCCTCCGGCCGCCCATGCCGTTCTGGGAGGAGATCATCGAGTCCCGTCCCGTGATCGGCCGACCTCCGTGGGAGCCGTTCGAGGACTGCCGGGCCGAGACGGCGAACTGGGTCCGCATCGACGAGCCCCCGGTGCTGGACGACGGCGCGCTCGACCCGCTGGCGGCCCTCGTGCTGTGCGACACCATGCCCGGCGCCGTCGGCCAGAAGCTCGGCCCGGACTCGGGCCCGTGGTTCGGTCCGAGCGTCGACCTCACCGTGCACCTGCTCGAGCCGACCGAGCCGGGCTGGCTGCTGGCGCACAACCGGGCTCGCCACGCGGGTGACGGCTACGCCTCCGTCGACCAGGCGCTGTGGACCCAGGACGGCCGCCTCGTCGCGTACGCCACGCAGCTCATGTTCTTCGCCTTCGGCGTCTGAGCGAGCGTCATCCGGCACGGCGCCGGGCGAGCACGTGCCCCTGGGCCGAGCGCCGCACCTGCCCTCACCCCCTGAGCCGAGAATTTCGTTCCTGCGTCAGGGGAGACCTGACCGAGGAACGAAATTCCGGCTCCGACAGCCGGCGCCCTCGTGGAGCCAGCCGGCGAGGTCCTCGGGGACGAGGGACGACACCCGCCGGCGGTAGCGGTCCTCGTCGGCCGGCGTCACGAGCGCCCGCCACTCGCCGCACCCGCCCGTGCGGATGAAGCGGCTGGGGTCACGCCACAGCCCCATCGACGCACTCGGGACGACGTCGGTGGCGCGATCGCGCATCCGGTCGATGGCTGCGTGGGCCGCCAGCTCCCCGGCCCGCTCGGGGGTCAGCTCGAAGCCGAGCGCACGTCCCAGGCGCCACAGCTCGCCGGGCAGGTCGGCCGTCAGGTCGGCGTAGTGCACCAAGTGGACGTTGGGGAGGTGGCGGCGATCCCACGCCACGGACAGGTGCTGCAGGACGTCGGCCAGGTTCAGCATCCCGTCGTCGTCGGACGTCACGAAGCGGCGGAACCGGTCGGCGGCGTCGTCCGGCACGTCCGGCAGGGGTGGGAACCAGTCGTCGTCGGGGTCGACCGCGGTGGCACGCAGCTCGAGCAGCCGCACGATGTCGAGGTTGGCGAGGTGGTGGTCCCAGGAGACGGCGACGTCCCGGGGATCGCGCCCCACGACGACGTAGTGGACGTCGTCGCGGAGCGGCACACCGTCGAGCGGGGTGTGGGTCTTGATGATCCGCCGGTGCGACTGGGAGTCGAGGAGCGCGTGCACCTCCGCCACGGGCCGGTTCAGCATGTCGATCCAGGGCGAGAGCTGCTCGAGCGGCGCCGGCAGCTCGGGGCCGTCGAAGACCAGCAGCGCGCACAGCATCTGGGTCCAGGTGGTGCCGCACTTCGGCGGGGTGCTGACGACGATGTCGCCGGGGCGCAGCTCGAAGCCGTTCCAGCGGGCGCTGTCGGCGACGAGGTCGCGGTAGCGGGTGGTGGGTGGCGAGATGTCGCTCATCCGGGTGACCTCCGGGTCGGGGTGGTTGGCCACCGCATCGTCGCCACACCCCCTTTCGGGCTGCCGTCCAAAGGATCTCCAAAGACCGCGGCGCGCACGATCGGTCGACGGTCCGCGCCGGGGGAGCGAAGATGTGCGCCATGGAG
>JAKFET010000063.1:0-22274 GCA_036675575.1 Acidimicrobiaceae bacterium | reverse complement strand
CGGCGACGTGGACGAGGCCGGCGACGACGAGACCGCCGAGGGCGAGGACGCTGCCGAGGCCGAGGGTGGCGACGACGCCGAGGCGTCCGCCGACGCCGAGGGCGGCGAGGAAGCCTGAGCAGCCCGTTCGCCGAGGCTGCCGACCGGCGGGGGACCCCCGCCGACCTGTTGGTGATCGGCCTCGGCAACCCGGGGCTCCAGTACGCACGGACCCGCCACAACGTCGGGGCCGACTGCGTCGCCCTGCTGGCCGAGCGCCACGGCGAGCGCCTGGCGCACTCCCGCAAGGAGCACGCCGAGGTGGCCGAGCTGCGGCCGGCGCCGACGATGCGCCGCCTCGTGGTCGCGTTCCCGACCACGTACTACAACGAAGCCGGCCGGGCCGCCCGGGCGTTGGTGCTGCGCCACGGCATCGACGACCCGGCCAAGGTGCTCGTCGTCCACGACGAGCTCGACCTGCCCGTTGGCCGGCTGAAGGTCAAGGCCGGCGGCGGTCTGGCCGGCAACAACGGCCTGCGGTCGATCAAGGCCAACCTGCAGACCGACGAGTTCCTCCGGATCCGCATCGGCGTGGACAAGCCGCCGAGCAGCCAGCAGGGCGCGGACCACGTGCTGCGCACGCCCGGGAAGCGCGAGCGCACGGAGCTCGACGTGTGCATCGCCGAGGCCGCCGACGCAGTCGAGCTCGTCCTCGCCGAGGGCGTCGAGCGCGCCATGGAGCGCTACAACCGCCGCGACTGAAGGTTCGCTGGTCCGGATGGGACCAGATGTGGTCCACCCCGGGGGTGGGAACGGCGGAGGTCGGTAGCCTGGTCGCAGTGACCGCGCTGTCCCTCGCCCCCACGGACGACCTGCGGCACCTCCCCACCGTCGCCCGGGACGAGCCCGGGCTGCTGGCCGTGCTCGGTCGCAAGGACGCGGTGCTGGCGGTGCCCGAACCAGCGCGCGCCCTGGTGGTGGCCGGCCTCGCCGCCCGCTCGACCCGCCGCCCCATCGTCGTGGCCACCGCGGCCACCGCCGACGCCGAGCGCCTCGTCAACGACCTGCAGGCGCTGCTCGGCCCCGACGCCGTCGAGCACTTCCCGGCCTGGGAGACCCTGCCCTTCGAGCGGGTGAGCCCCGCCATCGAGACGATGGGGCGTCGGCTCAAGACCCTGCACCGCCTCGGTGCCGGCCGGGACGACCCGTCGCAGCTGCCCGACGTCGTGGTCACCTCCGTCCGGGCGCTCATCCAGCGGCTCGCACCCGGCGTCGAGGACATCGAGCCGGTGTGCATCACCAAGGGCGACCAGGTCGACATCGAAGGCCTCGTCACCCGCCTGGTGGGCTTCGGCTACCGGCGCGAGTACCAGGTGGAGCACCGCGGCGAGGTCGCCGTGCGCGGCTCCATCGTCGACGTGTTCCCCGCCACCGCCGATCGGCCGGTGCGCATCGACCTGTGGGGCGACGAGGTCGATCGGCTGACCGAGTTCTCGGTCACCGACCAGCGCACCACCGACGACGTCGATGCAGTCGAGATCCTCCCGTGCCGCGAGCTGCTGCCGAGCCCGGCGGTGCGCGAGCGCGCCGAGGGCCTCATCGCCAGCGAGCCGTGGGGGCGCGAGCAGTGGGAGCGCATCGCGGAGGGCCAACTGTTCGACGGCATGGAGTCCTGGCTGCCGTGGCTGGCGCCCGAGGAGCGGGTGCTCGCCGACCTGCTGCCCGAGGACGCCCAGATCCTGCTGGTCGAGCCCCGCCGCATGCGAGACCGCGCCGCCGACTTCCTCGCCGAGGAGGCCGACCTGGCCCAGGCGCTGGCCAAGACGTGGGGGGCGGTGTCCGACGGCGAGGCGCACGACTTCCCGCCGCTGCACCTGCCCTTCGACCGGGTGCTCTCCCACGCCACGGCCGCCACCTGGCACCTGACCACCACGCCGGAGGGTCCCGACACGCCCACCGTGCAGGCCATGACGTTCCAGGTGGCCTCGGGCGACGAGGACCGGCGGCGGGCCCAGCTGCGGGACCTGCGCGCCGACGGCTACCGGATCGTGATCGCCGCCGACGGCGAGGGCTCCGCGGCCCGCCTGCGCGAGCTCGTGTCGGAGGCCGGGGTCGAGGCCGAGATCGTCGTGGTCCCGCTCGAGCGGGGGTGCATCCTGCCCGGCGTGCGCCTGGCGCTGCTCGCCGAGTCCGACCTCACGGGCCGCCGGCGCAGCCACCGCAAGGCCAAGCCCCACCGGCGCGACGCCCAGAAGTTCTTCGACGACCTCCAGGTCGGCGACCACGTCGTGCACCACCAGCACGGCGTCGCCCGCTACGGCGGCATGGTCAAGCGGGCCATCGGGGGCGTCGAGCGCGACTACCTCCTGCTCGAGTACCGCGACGGCGACAAGCTCTACGTGCCGTCCGACCAGATCGACGCGGTCCGCCACTACACGGGCGGCGACTCCCCGTCCCTGACGCGGCTCGGCGGCGACTCCTGGCAGAAGGCCAAGGCCAAGGTCCGCAGCGCCGTCACCGAGATCGCCCAGGAGCTGGTGGTCCTCTACCAGAAGCGCCTGGCGGCAGGCGGCCACGCCTTCGCCGGCGACACGCCCTGGCAGCAGCAGTTCGAGGACGCCTTCCCCTACGAGCCCACCCCCGACCAGCTGCGGGCGGTCGACGAGATCAAGGGCGACATGGAGACCGAGTCGCCGATGGACCGCCTCGTCGTCGGCGACGTCGGGTTCGGCAAGACCGAGGTCGCCCTGCGGGCCGTGTTCAAGGCCGTGCAGGACGGCAAGCAGGCCGCGGTCCTGGTGCCGACGACGCTGCTCGCCCAGCAGCACTACCAGACGTTCTCGGAGCGCTTCGCCGACTACCCCGTCCGGGTGGAGGTGCTGTCCCGCTTCCTCACCGCCAGCCAGGCCAAGGCGGTCATGGAGGGCTGTCGCACCGGAGCGGTCGACATCGTGGTCGGCACCCACCGGCTGCTCAACAAGGACGTGTCGTTCCACGACCTCGGCCTGCTGGTGGTCGACGAGGAGCAGCGCTTCGGCGTGAAGCACAAGGAGCGGATCAAGGAGTTCAAGCACGACGTCGACGTGCTGACCCTCACCGCCACGCCGATCCCACGGACCCTCGAGATGTCCCTCACGGGCATCCGCGACATGAGCCTGCTCGAGACCCCGCCGGCCGACCGCCAGCCCATCCTCACCTACGTCGGCGAGTTCGACGAGCGGGCCGTCGCCGAGGCCATCCGGCGAGAGCTGCTCCGAGAGGGCCAGGTGTTCTACGTCCACAACCGGGTGCGCGACATCGACCAGAAGGCCGAGGAGCTGCGCGAGATCGTGCCCGAGGCGCGGGTCGCCGTGGCCCACGGCCAGATGGACGAGGGCACCCTCGAGCAGGTCGTCATCGACTTCTGGGAGGGTCGCTTCGACGTCCTCGTGTGCACGACGATCATCGAGTCGGGCATCGACATGCCCACCGTGAACACCCTCGTCGTCGAGCGTGCGGACCTGCTCGGCCTCGGGCAGCTGCACCAGATCCGCGGTCGCGTCGGGCGCTCCGGCAGCCGGGCCTACGCGTACCTCTTCCACCCCCAGGACATGGTGCTGTCGGAGGAGGCCTACGAGCGGCTCCGCACCATCGGCGAGTCCACCGAGCTCGGGTCCGGGTTCAAGATCGCCATGCGCGACCTCGAGATCCGCGGCGCCGGCAACCTGCTCGGCACCGGCCAGTCCGGCCACATCGCCGCCGTCGGCTACGACCTCTACTGCCAGATGGTCACCGAGGCGGTCGCCGAGCTGAAGGGCGAGCCCGTGCGCGAGCCGGCCGAGGTCAAGATCGAGACCCTGGAGCCGGCCCACCTCCCGCCGGACTACGTCGAGCGCGAGGAGCTGCGCCTCGAGGCCTACCGCCGCCTCGCCGCCGTCACCTCCGACGCCGAGGTCGACGACATCGCCCGGGAGTGGGAGGACCGCTACGGCCCGATCCCCGACCCGGCCAAGGCCCTGCTGTCGGTGGCCCGCCTCCGCGGCGAGTGCCACCGGGTCGGCGTCACCGAGGTCACGGTCGTGCCGGGCGACGGGTTCATGGGCCCGGCGTACAAGGCCCGTCTCAGTCCGGTGCCGCTCAAGGCCAGCCAGCAGACCCGCCTGAAGCGCATCGCACCGAAGGCGATCCACAAGCCCGAGAGCGGCCTGCTCGAGGTTCCCCTCGCCAAGGGCGCCGACCCGACGGCCGACCTGGTCACCTTCCTGCGCCACCTGCTCCCGCCCGAGTAGCAGCGGTTCACGCGGCCGTCGCCGCGGCTCCTAGCATCGGCGCCCGTGCGCTCCACCCGCCGCCTCCGCCTCCTGCCCGTCGTGGCGCTGCTCGCGCTGAGCCTGCTCGCCGGGGCGTGCGCCGGCGACGGCGAGCTCGGCGGGCCGACCATCGGCGGCACGCCCGCCGCCACCATCGGCGACGAGACGATCTCCAGCACCGAGCTGGCCGACGCGGTCGAGGCCTGGGCGACCAACCCCGCCGCGCTGCAGGCCATCGGCGTCCCCGAGGCCGGTCAGGAGGGCCGTCGGGCCTTCGCCCTCGTCTCCTTCGTCCTGTCGCACCGGATCGTCTCCGAGCAGGCCCGGGCCATGCTCGCCGAGGCCCGCCGGCGCGCCGAGCGCAACGAGGTCGACCTGGCCGAGGCCGGCGTCGACGGTGAGGCGCTCGCCGAGCCCGGCGACGAGGAGATCGAAGGCATCCTCGGCCAGCTCGACCAGCAGTTCGTGGGCCCCGAGGGCCTCCCGGTCTTCGCGGGGTACTCCGAGGAGTTCCGCCGAGCGCTCGCGCTGGACCTCGCGCTGCAGGAGCGACTCCAGCTCCCGCTGCAGCTGGGCATCGAGGCCCCCGACGTCTCCGTGAACCCGAAGTACGGCACGCCCGAGGTGCTCCAGGGCGGCATCGTCCAGGTCACCGGCCCCGTCGGCCCGCTCGCCGCCCCGCTCGCCGAGGCCTGAACCGTGGGCGGGACCGCCCCGCACCCGGCCCGGCCGCGCGTCGTCGTCGTCGGCCTCGGGCCCGCCGGCCCCGACCTGACCACCGTGGGCGCCACAGCCCGGCTCGCCGCCGCGCCGGTGCGGTACCTGCGCACGCACCGCCACCCGGCGGCCGAGCCCTGGGCCGGCGACCCGTCCTTCGACCGCCACTACGAGTCGGCCGCGACCTTCGACGACGTCTACGCCGCCATCGTCGAGGACCTCGTCGCCGCGGCCGAGCGCCACGGCGAGGTGGCCTACGCCGTGCCCGGGTCGCCCCACGTGCTCGAACGGGCCGTGGCCGCACTGCTCGCCGACGAGCGCGTGGAGGTCGAGCTGGTGGCCGGGATGTCGTTCCTCGACCTGGCCTGGGCCCACCTCGGGGTCGACCCCGTCGAGGCGGGGGTGCGCCTCGTCGACGGCCACCGCTTCGCCATCGATGCCGCCGGTGCCACCGGCCCGCTGCTCGTGGCCCACTGCCACGCGAACCACGTGCTCTCCGACCTGAAGCTGGCGTTCGAGGACGACGAGCCCGCGAGCGCGATCGTCCTGCAGCGCCTCGGCCTCCCCGACCAGCACGTCGTGGAGGTGGCCTGGGCCGACCTCGACCGTGCCGTGGAGGCCGACCACCTCACCTCCGTGTTCGTCCCGTCGGTGACCACGCCGGTGGCGTCGGAGCTGGTCCGGTTCACCGAGCTCGTCCGCACCCTCCGCGAGCGCTGCCCGTGGGACCGGGAGCAGACCCACGCCAGCCTCACCCGCTACGTGGTGGAGGAGACCTACGAGGTGGTGGAGGCGATCGAGGCCTACGACCCCGACACCGGTGAGGGCGTCGAGGACCTCGAGGAGGAGCTCGGCGACCTGCTCTTCCAGGTCGTGTTCCACGCCACCATCGCCGCCGAGTCGGGCGCCTTCACCCTCGCCGACGTGGCGCGGGGCATCCACGACAAGCTCCACCGCCGCCACCCCCACGTGTTCGGCGACGCCGCCGACGACGAGGGGTCGATCACCCGGACGTGGGAGGAGATCAAGCGGGAGGAGAAGGGCCGGGGCTCGGTGATGGAGGGCATCCCGAAGGCGCTGCCGTCGCTCCTCTACGCCCACAAGGTGCTGTCCAAGGCCGAGCGCATCGGCGCCGGGCTCCCGCAGGCGGCCGACCCGGCAACGGTCGACCCCGACGGTGAGCTCGGCTCGGCGCTGCTGGCGCTCGTCGCCCACGCGCGCCGGGAGGGGATCGACGCCGAGGCCGCCCTGCGGCAGGCCACCGACCGTCTGCGCGACGAGGCCATGCGGCACGAGGCCGCCGGCGGGGCCTGACGCCCGCTCAGGCCCCGAGGTCGACGAGCTCGTCGAGGACCGCCACCGCGTCCTGGCCGAGCGCGGCGGCCACCGGCTCCACCGCGGCGAGCGCAGCCGCCTCGGCCTCCGCCGGCCCTGCTCCCCGGCTCATGGCCTCGGCCGCCGCCCGGGCCACCACGCCGCGACCGGCGACGCTGCACGCCTCGCGGGTGACCGATGCGACGACGGCGCGCGACACGAGCTCGGGTGCCCGCGCCGCCCACTCGCCGACCTGGTCCCGCGCCGTCTGGATGGCCTCGTCGCACAGGGACGGCCCGAGCACCGCCCGGGTCTCCTGGACGGCGCGGACCCAGTCGCTGCCGCCGTCGACCGCAGCGCAGGCGGCGACCGCCTTGTCCCAGTAGTCGCTCTCGGCGTCGCCGACGAGCAGCAGCCGGGAGATGGTGTCGCGGGCCGTGGCGTCCACGTCCTCGAGGAGCATGTCGAGGGCGATGTCGTCGTCGTCGCCGAGGATGCCCTGCAGCGTGCGGCGCAGCGTGGTGCGCAGGGAGAAGGTCGACTCGTGGTGGACGAAGGCCTCCGCCGCCTCCCAGCCGGACCGCCAGGCCGTCGCCGCCACCTCGGCCAGGGCCGTGGACCACACCTCGTCGCCGACGCTGCGGGTCGAGGCCTCGAGGTCGCTGCGGTGCTCGGGGTCGCGCGACAGCTCCATGACCCGCTGGTCGGTGGCGAAGGTGAGCGTGCCCGGCACGCCGTGGACCACGGCCTCGGCGGTGGCTGCGCCGCCGGTGCGCTGGCACAGCTCCTCCCACACGTCCCAGGCGAGGGCGTCGACCTCGTCGGCCCGGTCGCCCGCGATGGCACGCGTCGTCTCCAGGCGCCGGCTCGCGGTGCCGATGGCGTTGCCGAGCAGGTGGACCCCCCGGACGAGCTGGGTGTCGGAGGCGATCGACTCGAGGTGGGCGAGCCGATCGGCCGACTCCGTGAGCCCGGCGGCGCGGAGCCACGTGGCGGCGTGGCGGCGCAGCAGCCGGTCGGCCAGCAGCCACGAGCGACGGCGCTCGGTGGCGTCGTCGAAGCGGCCGGTCCCCGCGAGTCGGGTCGCCTGGCGCCGCATGGTCTGGCGCAGGCCGTCGTCGAGGCCGGCGGCGAGCTCGCGTGCGTAGACGCGCAGCACGGGCGACACCGTGACCGGGTCGTCGGAGTGGGGCTCCCCGGCCAGCCAGGCTGCGAGCTCCAGGATCGACAGCCGGCTGCCGCGGCGGGGGTGCGAGTGCGGCTCCAGCACCACGGTGCCGAGGTCGGGCAGCCCGGTGGCCCAGCCCGCCTTGTCGGCCCCATCGTCGTCGCCGGCCCCCGCGTCGACCGAGCCGGCCGAGGCCAGCGCGTCATCGAGGTCGTCGGTGCGCACGAGGAGCGGCTCGAGGAGCTTCCAGCCCTCCCGGCGCAGCTCGGCCCGCAGGGCGTAGTCCGGCAGCCAGTCGCTGGGGTCGCCGAGGTCGAGCTCCCAGCGGTCCTCGCCGATCGGGCGCAGCGAGCGACCCGCGTCGCCCAGCGCCTCGACGTGGCGGGGGCCCAGCACCTGGAACGGGAAGACCTCGGGCACGCGGTGGTCGGCGAGGCGACCGGCCACGCGGTTCGGGGAGGCGCCCTGCTCGTCGGCCCACGGCACGTTCGACAGGCCGGTGCCGAGGTCGCCGAAGGTGTCCTCGAAGTCCAGGCAGGCGTAGGCGACGCGGTCCTCGCTGCGGCTCCGGGGCCCGGGGACGGCGTGGTCGCGCGCCACGTCGGCCAGCAGCTCGAACCGGGCGAGCATGCCGTCGTCGTCGCAGCGGGGGCCGCCGGCCGCCACCGCCACGTGGGGGGCGATCCCGAAGCTGATCGAGGCGGTGCGGACCCGCGTGGTCACGTCCCCGGTCACCACGTCGCACCACGCACGGGCGCGGGCGCAGCCGTGCAGGATGCCGGCGGCCTCCTTGGCCATCACCTCGGCCTCCACGCCGAGCACCCGCAGCCGCACCATCGTCTCGGGGTCCTGGTCGCCGAACACCCACTCGCCGGCGAGGTCGATCCAGCCGGCCGGCAGGTGGCCGGCGCTGCCGAGCGGGCTGGGGAAGAGCCGGAGCACCACGGCTCGCGGGCACTCGTCCAGGTCGGCGAGGCCGTCGACCTCGCACAGCACGGCGGCGCCCCGCTCGAAGCCGGCGTCCGCGACCAGCTCGTCGACGATGTCGGCGACGCGCCGCCGGGTGAGGGGGTCGTTGGGCAGGTCGTCCAGGCGGACGATGGGGCCGTCGGGGAGGGGCGCGACCGGCGACGTGCGGGGCGGCAGCACGCCGTCGCGGACGGTGCGGCGGACCGCGTCGGCGACCTGTCGCAGCACCTCGACGCCACGCGCGACGTCGCGCGTGCGCAGGTGCAGCGCGAACGATCCCGCGACGGCGTCGAGCTCGTCCAGCAGGGAGTCGGACGTCGTCACCGGCGGCGATCCTAGGCCCGGCCCCTGGTGGGCCATCCGGTCGTGGTCCTTCCGACTGCATTTCCCCAGCGGTAACGTTCCCCACACCAGCAACAGGGCCCACACGCGCACCCGACCCGGCGAGAGAGCACATGACGAGCATCGAACACGTCGAGGGCCGCGAGGTCCTCGACTCCCGTGGCAACCCGACCGTCGAGGTCGAGGTCGAGCTGGCCTCCGGCGCCTCCGGCCGGGCCATCGTGCCCTCCGGGGCGTCCACGGGCCAGTTCGAGGCCGTCGAGCTGCGCGACGGGGGCGACCGCTTCGACGGCAAGGGCGTGCTCGACGCGGTGGGCCACGTCGACGGCGAGATCGCCGACGCCATCCTCGGGATCGAGGCCTCCGACCAGCGCGAGGTCGACCAGGTCCTGCTCGACCTCGACGGCACCGACAACAAGGCCCGCCTCGGCGCCAACGCCATCCTCGGCGTCTCCCTCGCCGTGGCGCGCGCCGCAGCCGAGGAGCGGGGCCTGCCGCTGTTCCGCTACGTCGGCGGCGTCAACGCCCACGTGCTGCCGGCGCCGATGATGAACGTGCTGAACGGCGGCGCGCACGCCGACAACAACGTGGACTTCCAGGAGTTCATGGTCATGCCCCTCGGCGCGGCCAGCTTCTCCGAGGCGCTGCGCTGGGGCGTGGAGACGTACCACGCCCTCAAGGGGATCCTGCACGACCGCGGCCTCAGCACCGCCGTGGGCGACGAGGGCGGGTTCGCCCCCGACCTCGGCTCCAACGAGGAGGCCGTGCAGCTGCTGGTCGAGGCCATCGAGCGGACCGGTCGCACCCCCGGCCAGGACATCGCCATCGCCCTCGACCCGGCCAACTCCGAGATCTTCCGCGACGGCGAGTACCACCTGGAGGGGGAGGGCCGGACCCTGTCGGGTGAGGGCCTCGCCGAGTACCTGTCGAGCTGGGTCGACAAGTACCCCATCGTCTCCATCGAGGACGGCCTCGACGAGGAGGACTGGGAGGGGTGGGCCGCGCTCACCGAGTCCATCGGCGACCGCTGCCAGCTCGTGGGCGACGACCTGTTCGTCACGAGCTCGGTGCGGCTCGCCCGCGGCATCGAGAGCGGCGTGGCGAACTCGATCCTCATCAAGGTGAACCAGATCGGGTCGCTCACCGAGACCCTCGACACGGTCGGCCTCGCGATCCGCAACGGCTACACCGCCGTCATGTCACACCGCTCGGGCGAGACCGAGGACACCACCATCGCCGACCTCGCCGTCGCCACGAACTGCGGCCAGATCAAGACGGGCGCGCCGGCCCGCTCCGACCGCGTCGCCAAGTACAACCAGCTGCTCCGCATCGAGTCGCTCCTCGGCGAGTCCGCCGCGTACCGCGGCTGGGACGCCCTGCCCCCCGGCGTGCAGCCCCGGTGACCGCCGCGACTCGCGCACCCGGCGCCGGCCTGCGCCGGCCGCAGGTCCCGCCCGGCCTCGGCCGGTGGGCCCGCCCCCTGCTGCTCGCCCTCGCTGCCGTGCTCACGCTCGCCGCCCTCGCCGTCTACGTCTTCCCCACGCGCACGTGGCTGGACCAGCGCGCCGCGCTCGCCGAGACCAGCCTGGAGCTGCGAGAGCTCGAGGCCGAGCGCGCCGCCCTCGAGCAGCGCGTGGCCGAGCTCGACTCCGACGACCAGATCGAGGAGATCGCCCGCTCCCAGTACGGGCTGGTCCGGCCGGGCGAGGAGGCCTACGCCGTGCTGCCCGCACCGGAGAAGCCGGTCGAGCTCCCCGCGCTGTGGCCCTTCGGCGAGCTCCTGGCCCCCACCGCCGAGGAGCCGGTCGACCCCGCTCCGAGCCCCATCGCACGCGACTAGGTTCCCGCTCGTCGACGTGCTGGCCCAGACGGGGGCAGCGAGGGGGTACCGATGAGCATCCTTGGCAACCGTGTCCTGCGCAGCGAGGACCCCAAGTTCCTGACGGTCGGCGGCGGCTACGTCGCCGACCTGCGCGACCCCCTCCTCGACGGTGCGCTGCACGTCGCGTACGTCCGGGCGATGGCCGCCCACGGCACCATCACCTCCATCGACGTCGAGGAGGCCCGCAACGCGCCCGGCGTCGTCGCCGTCTTCACCGGCGAGGACCTGGCCGACCTGCCCACCCTCCCGCTGGCCGTCCCGCTGCTCAACCCGCAGCACGCCCAGCCCGCGCTGGCGCGCGGCAAGGTCCGCTTCGTCGGTGAGCCCCTCGCCGCCATCGTGGCCGAGTCCCCGGCCGCCGCTGCCGACGCCGCCGAGCTGGTCTGGGCCGACATCGACTTCCTGCCCGCCGTCCTCACGCCCGAGGACGCGCTCGCCGGCGACACGCTCCTGTTCGAGGAGTCCGGCACGAACGCCGCCATCGAGCTGCTCTTCGGCGAGGACGACGCCGCCTTCGAGGGCTGCGAGGTCGTCATCGAGCACGACTTCCTGAACCAGCGCGTCGCCGGGTGCCCCCTCGAGGTCCGCTCCGCCGCCGCCACGTGGGACGGCGACCGCCTCGTCCACTTCGGCTCCACCCAGGCACCGCACGGCGTCATGGCCACGCTGCAGGGCTGGTACGGCCTGGAGGACGGCAAGGTCCGGGTCGTGGCTCCCGACGTCGGCGGCGGCTTCGGCCCCAAGATCGGCGCCTACGCCGAGGAGGTGCTCCTCGGCTGGCTGTCCAAGCAGGTCGGCCGCCCCGTGCGCTGGACCGAGACGCGGTCGGAGAACATGGTCGGCATGGGCCACGGCCGTGGCCAGTGGCAGTCCGTGAAGCTGGGCGGCACCCGCGACGGCAAGGTCACCGCCTACCGCCTCAACCTCACCCAGGACGCCGGTGCCTACGCCGCCCTCGGCGCCTTCCTCCCGTTCCTCACCCGGGTGATGGCGAGCGGCGTCTACGACATCCCCGTCGTGCAGTTCAACGCGCGGTCGGTGCTCACCAACACCACGCCCACCGTCGCCTACCGAGGCGCCGGCCGGCCCGAGGCCACCGCGGCCATCGAGCGGGCTATGGACCTGTTCGCCGCCGAGATCGGCATGGACCCCGCCGAGGTGCGCCGCCGCAACCTGATCGCGGCCGACGACTTCCCGCACACCACCGCTACCGACGCGGTCTACGACGTCGGCGACTACGAGCGGAGCCTCGACCTCGCGCTCGAGGCCGCCGGCTACACCGACCTCCGCGCCGAGCAGGCCCGCCGCCGCGAGGCCGGCGACCCGGTCCAGCTCGGCATCGGCGTGTCGGTCTACGTCGAGGTCACCGCCGGCCCGCAGGCCGGCGAGGAGTTCGGCAAGGTCGTCGTCAACCCCGACGGGTCGGCCACCGCCTACACCGGCTCCAGCGCCCATGGGCAGGGCCATGACACCAGCTTCGCCATGCTGGTCACCGACACCCTCGGCATCCCGCTCGACAAGGTCACGGTCAAGCACGGCGACACCGACGAGGTCGCCCGCGGCGTGGGCACCTTCGGGTCCCGCTCGCTCCAGCTCGGTGGCTCCGCCATCTTCCAGGCCTCCGGCCAGGTGCTCGACAAGGCGCGCCAGCTCGCCGCCGACCTCCTCGAGGCCGACCCCGCCGACATCGAGCTCGACCGGGCGAACGGCGCCTTCCACGTCCAGGGCACGCCCGCCGTGTCGAGGTCGTGGGCCGACGTCGCCGCCGCCGCCGGACCCGAGGGCCTCGAAGCCGAGACCGACTTCCAGGCCGAGAGCCCCACCTACCCGTTCGGCGCGCACGTGGCGGTCGTCGAGGTCGACACCGAGACCGGCATGGTCCGCCTGCAGCGCATGGTCACCTGCGACGACGCCGGGACCATCCTCAACCCCATGCTGGTCGAGGGCCAGCGCCACGGCGGCATCGCCCAAGGCGTCGCCCAGGCGCTGTACGAGTGGGTGCGCTACGACGACGACGGCAACCCCCAGACCGCCAACCTCGCCGACTACACGATGATCTCGGCCGCCGAGCTCCCCAGCTTCGAGCTGATCACGATGGAGACCGCCACCCCGCTGAACCCGCTCGGGGCGAAGGGCATCGGCGAGTCCGGCACCATCGGGTCGACGCCGGCGGTGCAGTCCGCCGTGTGCGACGCGCTGGCGCCGCTCGGCGTGCGCCACGTCGACATGCCCTGCACGCCCGAGCGCGTGTGGGACGCCATCGCCGCCGCCCGGAGCTGAGCCCCGGGCCTCCTCAGCGGCGCAGCGACTGGCGGAGCCAGTCCGCTGCGCTGAGCTTCGTGGGGTCGGTCAGGTCGAGCGCCGGTGCGTCGGCGGTGTCGTCGCGGAGGTCGAGCACCTGGTCGGCGCCGTCGTCGACGGGCAGCGCGATGCGCGGCTCGGGCGCACGCGGCTCGGCCGGCGCAGGCGGGGTCCGGGCGGGGCGGACGCGGGAGCGGGCCACGGGCTGGCCGGCACCGTCCAGCTCGGTCAGGCCGACCACGTGGCCGTCGCCGTCGAACAGGTACTCCCACCGGTGCTGGCAGTCCTTGCAGTGCTGGATCTGGTAGCGGTGGCCGATGTCGATGCTGTCGATGTAGCCGAGGCCGTCGCATGCCGGGCAGTGCCCGGGTACGCCGGGACCGACCTGCGCGAGGCGGTCCTGGTAGGACGGCGGGGTGCCGTCGTCGCCGGCTGACGTCGCCCGGAACCAACCCATCGCGATCCCTCCGCTGCCCCTCCGGCGACCGTCGACCCCGGTCCCGACTGCTGTCATCGTAGTGCCACAACGTCGCCCGCGAGGTGCATGGCGGATGCGCTAGGAAGTCGCCAGGTCGCCACCGCAGGCGCCGGTCAGGAAAGGGGGGTGACGGATGGAGATCACGGTCACCGTCAACGGCAACGAGGCTCGCCACGACGTCGAGCCGCGCACGCTGCTCGTCCACCACATCCGCGAGGCGCTCGGGCTCACCGGCACCAACGTGGGCTGCGACACCTCCTCCTGCGGAGCCTGCACCGTCCACCTCGACGGCGAGGCCGTGAAGTCCTGCACGCTGCTGGCCGTCCAGGCCGACGGCTGCACCATCACCACCATCGAGGGCCTCGCCCCCTCCGAGGACGAGCTGCACCCGATGCAGCAGGCGTTCCGGGAGAACCACGGCCTGCAGTGCGGCTTCTGCACGCCGGGCATGGTCATGGCGGCCACGTCGCTGCTCGACGAGATCCCCGACCCCACCGAGGCCCAGGTGCGCGAGGGCCTCGAGGGCAACCTGTGCCGCTGCACCGGCTACCACAACATCGTCCAGTCGGTGCTGGCGGCGGCCAAGACCGGCAAGGGCGGCACGAAGGTGGCGGTGCAGCAGTGATCCCCGCCGCGTTCGACTACGTCCGGGCCGGCTCCGCCGACGAGGCCCTGTCCCTGCTCGCCCAGCACGGCGACGAGGCCAAGGTCCTCGCCGGGGGCCACTCGCTGATCCCGCTCATGAAGCTGCGGCTCGCCACGCCGTCCGTGCTCGTCGACGTCGGCCGGGTCGACGACCTCAAGTACATCCGGGACGAGGGCGGCCACATCGCCATCGGCGCCCTCACCCGCCACCGCGACGTCGAGGTCAGCGACGTGCTCCGCCGCGACGTGCCGATCCTCGCCCACGCCACCTCCCACGTCGGCGACCCCCAGGTCCGCCACCGCGGGACCATCGGCGGCTCGATCGCCCACGGCGACCCGGCGTCGGACCTGCCCGCCGTGCTGCTCGCCCTCGGCGCCACGATGGTGGTCACCGGCCAGGGCGGCTCGCGCGAGGTCGCGGCCGACGACTTCTTCCAGGGCTTCCTCGAGACCGCCGTCGGCGAGGGCGAGCTCCTCACCGAGATCCGGGTGCCCAAGGCCACCGGTGCGGGCTGGTCCTTCCAGAAGTTCAACCGCCGGGCTCAGGACTGGGCCATCGTGGGCGTGGCGTGCGTGCGCCGCGCCGACGACCAGGTCGGCATCGGCCTCGTGAACATGGACAGCCGTCCCGTCCACGCCGCGGCCGCCGAGGCCGCCATCGCGTCGGGTGCCTCCGTCGAGGATGCGGCCGCCGCCGCCGACCAGGGCACCGAGCCCGCCGCCGACCTCAACGCCTCGGCCGAGTTCCGCCGGCACCTCGCCCGCGTCCTCACCAAGCGGGCCCTGGCCGAGGCCAGCGCCTGATCCGGCGCCCATGACCTTCCTGCCCACCGAGGGCGACCTCATCCCGGCAGCGACGGTCATCCCGCTGCGCGACGCCGTGCAGCCCGACGGCAGCACCGCGCTCGAGGTGCTCATGCTGCGCAAGAACTCCAAGCTCGCCTTCGGCGGGATGTGGGTGTTCCCGGGTGGCCGCATCGACCCCGAGGACTGGCCCCCCGCCGACGACCCCGACGGCCCCGAGGGTCCGGCTCCCGGCGGCCTCGAGCTCGAGGCCGCCCGGACCGCTGCGGCACGCGAGGCGCTCGAGGAGGCCGACCTGCTCGTCGCGCCGGACGACATGGTGCTGTTCTCGCACTGGACCCCGCCCGACGCCGTGGCCATGAACTCGACCAAGCGCTTCTCCACGTGGTTCTTCGCATGCCGGGCCCCGGTGGGGGAGGACGGCGTGGTCACGATCGACATGGGCGAGATCCACGAGGACGAGTGGGTGCGGCCGGCCGAGATGCTGGCCCGCCGCGACGCCGGCGAGATCCAGCTCGTCCCGCCGACCGTCGTCACCCTCCACGACCTGGCACCCCACGGCGACGTCGAGTCGGCGCTCGCGGCGGCCCGCGGCCGGGACGCGTTCCACTACCGGACCAAGATCGTGGGCCTCGCCGACGGGTCGGGCCTGGCCGCCATCTGGCAGGGCGACGCCGCCTACGACAGCGACGACCTCGCTGCGGACGGCCCCCGCCACCGCCTCACCATGCTCGACCCGGCCTGGACGTTCGAGGACGACGTCACCGGCCACCTCCGCCCGGCCTGAAGCCGCCGGAGCACCGGCGACGGGGCACCGGTACCGTGGGCCATCTGATGACCGGTCCCGCGACCCCCGTGCCCCTCGTCGACGGGTTCGGGCGCGTCCACCGCGACCTGCGCATCTCGGTCACCGACCGCTGCAACTTCCGCTGCACGTACTGCATGCCGGAGGAGGGGATGCAGTGGCTGGCCCGGGAGGAGATCCTCTCGTTCGAGGAGATCACCCGCATCGCCCGCGTCTTCGTCGAGCGGTTCGGCGTGGACAGCATCCGCCTCACCGGCGGCGAGCCCACGGTTCGGGCCCACCTGCCCGTGCTGGTCGAGAAGCTGGCCGCCCTCGGCGCCGACCTCGCCATGACCACCAACGGCTCCACGCTGCGCAGCCAGGCGCAAGCCCTCGCCGACGCCGGCCTGACCCGCATCAACGTCAGCCTGGACTCGCTGCGACGCGACCGCTTCCTCGAGCTCACCCGCCGCGACGAGCTCGATCGGGTCCTCGACGGCATCGAGGCGGCCAAGGAGGCCGGCCTCGACCCGGTGAAGGTCAACGTCGTGCTCGTGGGCGGCGTCAACGACGACGAGGTCGTGGACTTCGCGCGCTTCGGTCGGGACAACGACGTGACGGTGCGCTTCATCGAGTTCATGCCCCTCGACGCCGACGCCGGCTGGAAGCACGCCCAGGTCGTGCCCCAGGCCGAGATCGTGCGCCGCATCGCCGAGGTGCTCCCCATGGAGCCTGTGGTGCGGGGCCACGAGCCCGCCGAGCAGTGGCGCTACCTCGATCGGCCCGCCGGCCGGCCCGGTGCGTCCGCCGGCGACGTCGTCGGCGTCATCCCCACCGTGACCCGTCCGTTCTGCGAGTCCTGCGACCGCGTGCGCCTCACCGCCGAGGGCCAGCTGCGCAACTGCCTGTTCGCGCTCGACGAGTTCGACCTGCGGGGGCCGATGCGCGACGGCGGCACCGACGACGACCTGGCTGCCGTGATGCAGCGTGCGGTGGGGGCCAAGTGGGCGGGCCACGCCATCGGCAACGTCCAGTTCATCCGGCCTCGCAAGTCGATGTCCCAGATCGGCGGGTAGCCGCCGCTCAGGCGAGGGACAGGGCCTGGTCCATGGCGAAGCGCGCCAGGCGGGCCCGGGGCGCCAGGAGCGCCAGCCGGTCCTCGTCCGAGAGCCCGTCGCGCTGGTCGAGTCGGAGCGCCGAGAACGCCGACCGCACGGCCAGGTGCAGCGCCATGGCGGCACGGACCCGGTCGGGGTCCACCGCTCGTCGCACGCCCGCCAGACCTTCGAGGTAGCCGCTCACGACGGTGTCGGCGACCGCTGCCACATCCTCACCGGCGGCGGCGCCGGACTCGAACCTCCCGGCGAGCAGCTGGCAGAGGTCGGTCCCCACGGACCCGACGTGCCCGTAGCTCCAGTCGAGGGCGACGATCGACCCGTCGCCCGGCTCCCGGAAGTTGTCCGGGGTCGCGTCGCCGTGGCACACGCCGGTCGGCCCGCCTGCGTCCGCGCCGAGCAGCGCCGGTACGACCTCCGCCAACCGGGCCAGGTCCCGGCGGTGCTCCCCGTCGACGAGGCCGGCGACCACCGGATCGTCCCAGAAGGCGTCGTCAGCCTGCAGCGGCAGGTCGTGGTTCAGGACCTTCCCGTAGAAGAGGCGGCCGAGGTCACGACCCCCGAGGCCGAAGGCGGCCGATGCCTCCTCGCCGGTCCAGCGGCCGGCCAGCGCGCCGAGCGCCTCGGCCGTCCGGCGGTAGCGGGCCAGGTCCCAGGGCGAGGTGTCGTCCACGTCCTCCAACCACAGCGAGGTGCGGTCGGGCCCCTCGGCCACGATGGCGTACACCTCGGGCATCCGCAGCGGTGCCGGCAGGGCGGCGGCGAGGCCGGAGCCGTACACGCGCGGCTCGCCCTGCCAGTCGAGGTCCTCGAGCACCTCGGCGTGGAACTCCTCGGGGATGGTCGTGAAGAACGGGTGCGCCGAAGCGGGCTGCAGCGTCTTGACGACGACGGAGGCGCAGGCGCCGCCGTCGAGGGTGCAGGAGCGCCGCAGGAGCGACGCAGTGGTGAGGTTCTCCACCCGGTGGTCGAGGGGCGCGGACGACCAGCCGTCGCCCGGGCTGCCGGCGGCGAGCCGGGCGATCGCCGCTCGGGCACTGGTGGTGGGGGAAGCCATGGACCAAGGGATAGGGCACGCGCGGTACATTGTCAACATGGTTGACGATCATGGCGAGCCGGCGTTCCCCCACCTCTTCGCCGCCCTCGACACCCTGATGGCCCGCCTCGGGGCCGAGCTCGGTGCGCGTCGGGGCGGCGACGTGGTGCTCCGCGGGTCCCACGGTCGGATCCTGAGCCTCCTGGCGCCGGCCGGGACCCGCCCGGCCCGCCTGGCCGAGGGGTGGATCTCGAAGCAGGCCATCGGGATGCGCATCCAGGAGCTCGTCTCGCTGGGGCTGGTGGTCGTCGAACCGGACCCGGCAGACCGTCGAGCCACGCTGGTCCGCTGCACGCCGGCGGGGGAGCGGGCGCGCGACCGGACCCTCGAGTGGGTCATGGACATCGAGCGGTCGCTGCGCGATCAGGTGGGTGGCGACCGCTACGAGGTGTTCCGCTCGGTGCTCGACGAGCTGGCCTGGCCTGCGGCACCGCCGCTCCTGCTCGAGCGGCTCCGGGCCGACGACGCGACGTGACTCGTGCGCCGAGGGCGTCCCCTACACTCCGGCCGATGTCGGAGCGCGGACTGACCCACCTCGATCCACTGGGCCGGGCCCGGATGGTCGACGTCACGCCCAAGGAGCCGACGCACCGTCGTGCCATCGCCCGGGGCCGGGTCACCATGCAGCCCGAGACGGCGTCGCTCGTGGCCCGTGGCGCCATCAGCAAGGGCGACGTCCTCGCCGTCGCCCGGGTCGCCGGCATCCAGGCTGCCAAGCGCACGCCCGACCTCATCCCGCTCTGCCACCCGCTGCTCGTGGGCTCGGTGCTCGTGAACTTCCGCATCGAGGACGACTTCATCGAGGTCGAGGCCCAGGTCGACACCATCGACCGCACCGGCGTGGAGATGGAGGCGATGACCGCCTGCTCGATCGCCTGCCTCACGATCTACGACATGTGCAAGAGCGCAGACCGCGCCATGGTCATCAGCGACGTGACCCTGTGGGAGAAGACCGGTGGTCGCTCCGGCACCTACCGCCGGCCCCTCGAACCGGGCGACGACGGCCTCCGGCTCTGACCGGCCACCTGCTCGATCCGTCATGCGCGATGCGTGACATCCTTCGCAGATGCTTGTCACCGTGTTGCGGTTCGTAGTAGAACCGTAACGATCTCGGGTCACCCTGTGGCCCGCCCGCCAACCGACGAACACCCACAGACGCCCGGATCCACCACCTCGGACCCGGGCGTCCGTACGGTGCCGAACACACGAAAGCGAGGCGAGGAGCGTGACCATCATGGTGCTAGTGGTTCTTGCTGCGATCTGGGCCGCCGTCCTCCTGCCCCCCTACCTGCAAAAGCGTCGGGCGTTCCACCCCCACGCCTCGATCGGGGACTTCCGGAACCAGCTCGCCGTGCTCCAGCGCACCGGTGACCCCTACGCCCCTGCGCCGATGCGCACCGCCGCCGGGCGGACCATGAGCCGCACCGACGCCCAGCGCCGCCGCCGTGATGTCCTCGCCACCCTCACCGCCTCCGCCGGCCTCACCTTCGTCCTGGCCCTCGTCGCCGGTGGCTCCGTGTGGCTGCTCCACCTCACCGTCGACGCCGCCCTCCTCGGCTACGTCGCCCTGCTCATGCAGGTCCAGCAGCAGCGGCAGGCCCCGGCTCGCGGCAACATCGCCTACCTCGCCGCCGACCGCCGCCCGTCGGCCACGCAGCAGGCGCTCCTGCGCCGCCAGGCCAACTGAGCTCGACGGCGTCCTCCGCCGACCGGCGCGCCACGCTCGACGCCCTCGTCGGCGACATCCGCACCGACCTCGCCGCCGCCCACCAGGCGCGGGAGATCGCACTGCCTGCCTGTCGGGCCACGATCCGCCACGCCGGCCTGGCCATCCGGGCCGTGCACCGGGGCGACCCCGTCGCCCACGACGAGCAGGTGGCTGCATCCGAGGCCGCGCTGCGCACCGCCCAGGACGCCCTGGCCGGCCACCCGATGGTGGCCCACGCCGGGTTCCTGCACGACGCCGAGAAGGAGTACGCCGAGGCCCGCCTCTGCGCGGCGATGGTGCGCGGTGAGCCGCTGGCGTCGCCGGCCGAGCTCGGCGTCATGGCCCACTCCTGGATGCGGGGCCTGGCCGAGGCGGCGAGCGAGCTGCGCCGCAACGTCCTCGACCGGCTGCGCGCCGGCGAGCTCGAGGCCGGCGAGGCCCTCCTCGAGGTCATGGACGACGCCTACGACGTGCTGGCCTCCGTCGACCTGCCCGACGCGCTGACCGGCGGCCTGCGCCGCACGGTCGACTCCCTCCGCGCCGTCACGGAGCGCACCCGCGGCGACGTGACCACCACGGTCCTGCAGACCCGCCTGCAGCGGGCCATCGAGGGCGCCCCGCCGGCCTGAGCCCGGTTCGGCGCCCGTCGGGTCCGCCGGTAAGGTGTGGCCCTCTTCGGGGGTGTAGCTCAGTTGGCTAGAGCGCCTCGGTCGCATCGAGGAGGCCAGGGGTTCGAATCCCCTCACCTCCACCCCGAGCGGAAGATGTCGTGGATCCGTCGCCCCTGCGGTGACCGGTCCACGACATCTTCAGTTGGGGAGGACGGTGACCTTGATCGCGCCGCTCGACTTGTCGGCCGCCGTCTCGAACGCATCGGTCACCTGGTCGAGGCCGAACTGGTGGGTGGTCATCGCGGCCAGCTCGGACTCGAAGCGGCCGGTGAGCCGGGCGGCGGCGGCGTACTCCGAGCCCCGCCTGGTGGAGCCGTAGCAGAACGACCCCTGCAGTCGGAGCTCCTTCATCATCAGCTTCGACAGGTCGACGGGGCGGGGTTCGGTGAACGAGCCGAGCAGCACGATGGTGCCGCCCTTGCGGGCCGCCTTCACCGCGTCACCGAGCGTCGGGGCGGTGCCGCCGACCGACTCGATGACCACGTCGGCGCCCCGCTCCTTGGCCCAGGTGACGCCCTCGTCCTCGGCGAGCACGGTCACGCCCATCGCCTCGGCGACCGCGGCCTGGTGGGGGTGGCGGGCGGTGACGGCGACCTCCGACGCCCGGTCCCGGGCGAGGAGGGCGGCGCCGAGGCCGATGGTGCCGGCGCCGAGGACGAGGACCCGGCTGTCCGGGCCGACGTCGCCGAGCGAGACCCCCCGCAGGGCGACGGCCAGCGGCTCGGTGAGGGCGGCCACGGCCGGCGCATCGGTGGTCACCGGCGCCAGGTTGGCCACCGGGACGTCGAGGACCTCCGACAGGCCGCCGTCGGCGCCCATCCCGAGGCCGCGGCCGAGCGCCAGGTCGCACAGGTGCGTCTGGCCCACCCGGCAGAACTGGCAGCTGCCGCACGACACGTTGGGCGACACGGCGTAGAGCACGTCGTCGAGGCCGGCGGGGCCGTCGAGCACCGTGCCGGCCAGCTCGTGGCCCGGGGCGGTGCCGAGGGGGCGGCGCATGGAGCCGTGCCACCAGTGCAGGTCGGAGCCGCAGATGCCGCAGGCGGCGACCTGCAGGCGGGCCCAGCCCTCGGCGAGGGGTCCGGGTTCGACCTCGCGGAGCTCGAGTCCGTCGGTGGTCCAGAGGGCGCGGCGCATGCTCGGACGGTAGCCTCCGCTCCCTAGGGTTCCCGGGGTGACCCAGACCGTGCTGCTGCTGCGCTGCCCCGACCGGCCGGGCATCGTGGCCGCCGTGGGCCAGACGATCGCGGCCCTCGGCGGCAACATCATCCACGCCGACCAGCACACCGACCGCGTCCACGACCTGTTCCTCCAGCGGGTGGAGGCCACGTTCCCCGAGGGCGCCGACGTCGAGGGCGCCATGCGACCGGTGGCGGCCGCCTACGACATGACCTGGGAGATCCACCGACCCGGCCCGCTGCCGCGCATCGCCGTGCTGTGCTCCAAGCAGGGCCACTGCCTCGCCGACCTGCTGTCCCGGGTCGACCTGGGCGAGCTCGACGCCCACATCGAGTTCGTGGCCTCCAACCACGACGACCACGAGGGCCTCGTCGCCCGCCACGGCATCGACTTCCACCACCTGCCCGTCGTCGCCGACGACCCCGACCGCCAGTCCGCCGACATGCACGCCCTCGTCCGCGACGCGGGGGTCGACCTGGTGGTCCTGGCCCGCTACATGCGGATCCTGCCCGAGGGGTTCATCGCCGACTTCCCCAACCGGATCATCAACATCCACCACTCGTTCCTGCCGGCCTTCGTCGGCGCGAAGCCGTACCACCAGGCCTACGAGCGGGGCGTGAAGCTCATCGGGGCCACGGCCCACTACGCCACCAGCGAGCTGGACCAGGGCCCGATCATCCACCAGGGGGTCACCCCGGTGAGCCACCGCCACGAGGTCGCCGACCTGGTGCGCCTCGGCACCGACCTCGAGAAGTCGGTGCTGGCCCGGGCGGTGCGCCTCCACCTCGAGCACCGCGTCCTGGCCTACGGGAACCGCACCGTCGTCTTCGACT
>JAKFET010000008.1:0-3598 GCA_036675575.1 Acidimicrobiaceae bacterium | reverse complement strand
GGTGTAGAAGAGCTCGCGGGTCAGCAGCCGGGAGTCCTCGTCGGGCAGCAGCACGGTGACCTCGTCGGCCTGGCTGCCCTGGCTCTTGTGGATGGTCATCGCGTGCATCGTCTCGACCTGCCCGAGCCGCGACGGCGCGAGGTCGAGCGGGTCGCCTCCCGTGGCGATCGCGGCGCGCGGGCCGTCACCGCCGGCGATGACGACACCTGTGTCGCCGTTGTAGACGCCGAGCGCGTAGTCGTTGGAGGTCACGAGGATCGGCCGGCCGAGATAGGCGGAGTCATAGAGGCCGTCGCCGGTCTCGGCGGTGAGCCACTGCTCGACCCGTTGGTTCCAGTGGCGTACGCCGTAGGGGCCGTCGCGGTGGGCACACAGCAGGCGGTGCCGGTCGAGCACCGCCAGCGCCCGGGCTGCGTCTCCAGCGACCGCGGCATCGCGGAGGGCCAGGGCGTGGGGGAGGACGGTCGCGCGGATCGCCGCGGCCGGGTCTCCCTCGACGACCCACTCGACCGCGGCATGGCCGGCACCCAGGACGGCGATCGCCGCATCAGCGTCGCCCAGTCTCAGGGCCTCCGCCAGCGAGCGGATCTCCTCGCCGTAGCGGAAGGTGGTCGTGAGAGCGGCGACCGGGTTGTCGGCGCGGTGGGCGTAGCCACGGACCAGGTCGGTGAGCACCGCGCCTGCGTCGACGGAGCTGAGCTGGTCGGGGTCGCCAACAAGCACCAGCCGTGCGTCGGGGCGCACGGCCTCGAGCACCCGGGCCATCATCGTCAGCGACACCATCGAGGCCTCGTCGACGACGACCAGGTCGTGGGGCAGCCGGTTGCCACGGTGGTGGCGGAACCGCGTGCTGTTGCCGGGGTGCTGGCGCAGCAGCCGGTGGAGGGTCATCGCCTTGACCCCGGCCAGGCGGGCCTGGTCCTCCGGGGAGAAGCGCGTCGCGGAGTCGCGAACGGACTGCTCGAGCCGCGCCGCGGCCTTGCCGGTCGGCGCCGCCAGCGCGATCCGCAGGACCTCGCCACGCGACTCGGCCTGCTCGACCAGGGCGACCAGGAGCCCGGCCACGGCGGTCGTCTTGCCGGTCCCTGGGCCGCCGGTGATCACGGTCGTGGCCTGGGCCGCGGCCCGACGGCAGGCCTCGCGCTGCTCGGCGGAGGAGTCGTCCGGGAACGCCCGCACGAGGGACCCCTCGAGCAGGTCGGCGTCGACGTCGTCGGCCCGGCGCTGGCGCGAGCGCAGGTCGTCGAGCACCTGCGTCTCCTGCTCGTGGTAGCGGTCGAGGTGGAGCAGGCCGTGCTCCCAGTGGACGACCCCGGCGGCGAGCAGCGGACTCCGTGCGACGGCCGCCGCCCACTCGGCCGGGTCCGGCCATGGGAGGTCGACGTCGGCCAGGGACTCGGCGACCGTCGCGAGCTCGAGGCACACCGACCCGTGGCGTACGGCGCGGACCGCCAGCGCGATCGCCAGCAGCACGGTGTCGTCGGCCTCGTGGCCCAGCCGCCCCAGGTTGGTCGCGACATGGACGTCGGCCGCGGTCAGCACGCCCGCCAGGTTGAAGACCGCGAGCGCCCCGCCGGCACCCAGGGCGAGGTCGCGGTCGTGGGCGTCGACGGGCTCGAAGACCTCGCTCATGCCGTCACCACCCGACCGTCGAGGAGATCGGACAGCTCCTCGACCAGCGCCACCGGCGGTCGCCAGGAGAAGACACCGCACGGCAGGCCGTCGACCCGGGGAGTGTCGGGGCCGCACATGCCGCGGAGGTAGAGGTAGAGGACTCCGCCGAGATGGACGGCCGGGTCGTAGCCGGGCAGCCGCCACCGCAGGAACCGGTGGAGGACGACGGTGTAGAGGAGTGCCTGGAGGGGATAGTCGGAGTGGCCCATCGCCTCGTCGAGCATCTCGGGGCGGTAGTCGTGGGCGGTGAGCGGCGCGTCGTAGGTGCCGAGCCAGTTGGTCTTGTAGTCGACGGTGAGGAAGCGCTGCTGGCCGTCGACGTCAAGGCGCAGCACGACGTCGATCGAGCCGGTGAGGTAGCCGAGCAGCGACTGCGCCGCGAGGTCGGGATCGCGGTCGAGGGCGTCGGCGTAGATGCGCACCGCGTCGCCCTCGTGGAGGTGGCGGCGCAGCAGCGGAGCCAGGTCGCCCAGCCGCACGTCGTCGACGGCGTAGGAGGCGTGGTCGCCGCCGGCCAGGGGGACCTCGAAGTCGAGCTCGCGCAGGCGGTCCGGCAGGCCCAGGGAGAGCAGCGTCCGGTCGGCGGCCAGTGGCCCCAAAGGGCTCTCGCAGACCGCCACGAGCGCATCTGCGAGCGCCTCGGGATCGAGGTCGACCGGCCACCAGACCAGCTGCTCGGCGATATGGCCGAGCAGCTCGGCCCGGAAGTCGTCGGCGGCCGGGTCGGCGTGCTCGAGGACCGCGTGGACCAGCGAACCGAAGGTCGCCCCCACCGGCAGGTCGGCCATCGGGGAGGGCATCGACGCCGCGACCACGTCACCCGGTCCCTCCAGCACCAGGACGCCCTCGTCCTCCTCGGGACGGACCTCCGGCTCGGACAGGCCGTGGGCCGCCGCCGCGTGGGCGGTGCTGGCCGCTGAGAGGGAGGAGTACGACGTGCGGCGCCAGGTGGTGTCGACCGCGCGGGTGAACGGCCGCACGGTGAGCGCGTCGGAGGAGCGGGTGAGGGGCGTCGGGTCGGGCGGTCGCAGCTCCGCCACCTCGATGCTCGGGCCGCCCGCGGACTGCCAGGCCTGGAGGATCGTCATCATCCGGTCCTCCTCGACGACGCCCCACGTGTCGGGCACCGGCGCCATCCCGGGTCGGCGCCCGAAGAGCATCCGGTGGAGCGGCGAGTCGGGGGTGTTGCGCTCGGCCGGGGCATACCACGCGACGACCTGCGACTGGGCTCGCGTCATCGCGACGTAGAGCAGTCGCAGCGACTCGCCCGCGTCCTCGGCCCAGTAGCGGCCGACCGCCTGCCGGTGGAACGCGCTCGGCCCGCCGACGTCGCGGCAGCGCCGGCCCTGGTCGTCGTGGAAGAGCGGGATCGCGGGGTCGCGGCCGGTGTAGCGGTTCCACAGGGTCGGGAGGTAGACGACGGGGTATTGCAGGCCCTTGCTGCCGTGGATCGTCACGAGCTGTACGGCGGCGGCGTCGGAGTCGAGCCTCCTCGTGCGTTCGGAAGCGACCTCGAGCTTGTCGTCGGCGACCTGCTGACGCAGCCAGGCCAACAGCCCGACCAGTCCCATCCGCTCCTCGGTGCTGACGCGGAGGAGGGACTCGCCGATGTGGCGGAGGTCGGTGAGGGTGCGCTCGCCACCCGCCCGGGCGAGCACCCGGGCGGTCAGTCCCTCGACGACCGTCGCCTCCAGCACGGCCGCGACGCCGCGGCGGGTGAACACGTCGGCCAGGGTGCGGACCCGGCCGGCCAGGGTGTCGGTCAGCTTGTCGCCGCCCGCGTCGAGGGCCTGGGCGGCGTAGCCGAAGAAGGAGGTGAGGGCGCAGGAGCGGACCCGGTCGCTACAGTGAGGCTGCTCGAGCGCCTCGAGCAGGGTCAGCCACTCGCCGGCGGCAGGCGTGTGGAAGACCGAACCGCCGGCGT
>JAKFET010000189.1:0-3646 GCA_036675575.1 Acidimicrobiaceae bacterium | reverse complement strand
CCACCGGGGGTGAGGCGGACGACGTCGAGGCCGAGGCGTTCGGCGACGGGGACGTACTCGCCCTTGGGGTCGGCGATGGCGACGAAGCGACCGCCGTCGCCGGTGCCCCAGATGGCGGCCATGCGCCACAGCAGGGTCTTGACGAGGGCCGACTTGCCGTTGCCCGGCTCGCCGAGGATCCAGCAGTTCGGATTGGTGACCTGACCGGTGCGGTAGGCCTCGAACGGATCCCAGCAGAACTCGGCGCCACCGGCGAGGACGTCGAGGCCGACGTAGGCGCCCTGCCAGCCGAAGGAAGCCTGGACCGAGAAGGGGTAGAGCGAGCAGACGTGCGCGGTGGTGCCGCGATGCCAGGGCAGGTGAAGGGTCGGTCGAGCGCGCATCAGGCGAGGAGGTGCCGGGGAGCGAGTCCGAACGGGAGGGAGGCGGCCCAGGCGAGGTCTTGGCGTGCGTCGAGGACGCGCACCTCGATCCCGGCTTCGCGAGCGAGTTGCTCGACGATCTCGCAGTCGTCGTCGAGGGCCTCGAGGTCGGGGGCGCTGACGCAGATGAGGGCGAGGTGGCCCATCTCGGCGTAGCCGGCGACGAGTTCGTCCTCACGATTGAGCAGGGCTTGCGTGGCACGCCGGTGGCGGGCGTCGACGCGGCGGCCCTTGTCATCCTTGGTCTGGGCGTCGGACTCGAGCTTGACGAGGTCTCGTTCGATGCGGCGGCGGGACTGGTGCGGTGCGACGGGCCGGAAGAAGACCGTGAGGGTGCGGGTGATTCCATTGCCGGCGAGGAAGGGTTCGAGCCAGGCGGGGTGCTGGGGAAGGCGAGGGAACCCGACGACCCAGTAGGTGCGGTGGACGGCGCCGTCCACGTGCAGGTGCCGCCACGAGGTGTCGATCGTGAGCGGTCCTTCGGCACCGGACTTGACGAATCCGAGGCGCTCGACGAGTCGGCCGTTGATGGCACGTGGTCGCGCAGAGAAGGGGTCGATGCGGGTGCGGAGGTGCTTGCGGGCCTCGGCGGGGGTGAGGGGGTCGGCTGCGTGGAGGCCCGCGTTGCGGAGCCCACGGTGGAGGGCGTCGATGGCCGAGCACAGCGCGCGACCCGTTGCGGCTTCGGGGTCACCCGTCGCGGCTCTTCGGCCGAGGCGCTCGCGGGAGACAGTGAGGAAGATCAGGACTTCGTGGCTGGCGGCCTGTGCGGCGGCTCCCTCGAGGAGTTCGCGGTAGGAGTCATGTGCTTCGGCGTGGGTGTCGCCCCGTTCGCTGCTGTCCAGCCAGTCGACGTGTTGGCGGAGTCCGGACTGGCTGGCGCTGTCTGACCAGCCGAGGTGCACGACCGGTGAGCGCTCCGGGGCGAACTGCCCGAGCACGTCGGCCCACCCGTTGAGGAGCTGTTCCTGCTCGTCGCGGGAGCGGGTGAGGAACTCGGGCCCAGCGACGGGCACGAGCGCCGTGAGGGTGGCGGCCTGCTTGTCACGGACTGCGCCGACGCCTTGGCCTCCCCGCCAGGGCACGGTGACGATGTCAAGCGCATCGAGACATGGCGGCAGCGGCGGAGACCGGTCGCCGTCGTCGACGACCAGGGGGAGGCGGGCGTGCCACCGCCGACCCCGGCCGAGCCGCATCCAGACCCAGGAGGCACCGAGCGGCAGCCACTCCCAGGCGACGTAGCCACCGATGCGGGCAAAGCTCATCGTGGCGCCGACCACGACGGGGACAGCGGCGACGAGCAGCGGGGCGCCGAGGCTGACGAGGCCCACGCCAGCGACGAGTCCCCCGCCGACCAGCACACACTGGATGACGCCGAGACCGAGGAACACGCCAGACTCGTCGAGAGGATCGAACCGGTAGAGCCGTTCGGGCCGCTCAGCTGCCATGGCCACCACCACCCAAACGGCGGGGCGCGGTGGGCGGTCTCCGCGGCGTCGATCTCTGCACCTGCTGGCCGGAGCGGTCCGAGGTCGATGTCGCCCGTTCGGCGGTGCGCTCGATGGTCCGCTGCGCGGCCCTCGCCGCTGTGCCGGCCGCAGCAGCTGCCGCTCCGGCCGGTCCGGCACCCGCTGCCGCTCCTCCGGCGGCCCCTCCCCCGCCCGCGGCGGCACCAGCAGGTGCACTGCCGGCGCCCGCCCCACTGGCCGCCATTCCGGACTGGCCGCCGCCGGCGACCTGGGAGAGCCGGCCGCCGCCGGCACGGGCGTAGTAACCGAGCGACATACCCTGCTGCGCCGCTCGCATCGGCCCACCACGGACACCCTGGGCAACGAGCGCCGCCTCGGTGAGCGGCATGAGCTTGGCGATGAGCAACGGTGAGAACGCGGCCACGCCGAAGGCGGCGACAGCGGCGAGCAGGATGCCGACTGCTTGGGTGACCGAGCCACCAGGGTCCTCGGCGACGGCCTCCGGTGCCGGCAGAGCGGTGACCTCTCCGCCCGAGCCGACACCGACCATGGCCGAGGCGGCGACGGCGAGAGCGACAGCCATTACGAGCTTCGACACGATGAGCGCGACGACGAGCTCGAGGAGCTTCCGGCCGATGCCCCGCAGCGCTGGCCAGAGCTGGGCGGCGAAGACCAGCGGCGCGAGGGCCACGACAATGTAGACGAGCGCAGAGCGGATGACCAGCTCGGCAACGAGGACGATCCCAGCGATCACTGCGATGAGCCCGAGCAGGAAGACGACGAATGCGCTCGCCGGTCCGCCCGCGAGCACCGCCAGCGAGGAGATGACCGTCGAGAACTCGGCGACGCTGTGGCCGAACCGGTCGAGCACGCCGCTCGAGAGAGCGTCCGTCAGGCGGACCAGGGCCTGCACGAAGGTGACGATCCCGACCATGCCGATGACCGAGACAGGCAGCTGGAGACCGATCTGGCGGAGCATCCCGCCCACGTCCCCGTTGAGCGCTCCCTGGGTGATGCCGGCGAGGACGAACCCCACGAGCAGGGTGGCGCCGATGGCAGCCGTGGTGCCGTACGGGCCGTCGGAGGCGACGAACCAGTCGGCTTGCACATTGGGGTCGGTGACGTCGAGGAAGAAGTTGAAGACTCCGCCAACGACCCAGACGACTGCGTCGATCACCCAGGCGGTGAGTCCGCCGATCACGAGCTCGAAGCCCTCGGTGGCGACGTCACCGGCGAAGCCCTTCACCTTGTCGACGACCCAGCCGACCGGATTCGGGAAGGTGATGGCGACGATCACCACGCCTCCTCGGCGCCGACGCGGGTGAACCCCACCAGCGAGTCGTCGAACGGCTCGGGCTCCCAGGGCTCGTCACGTCCGGCGAGCTGGCGAGTCGGACCCGGCGTGTCGAACGCGGCGACGAGCCGCCAGCGGGAGCCGTCCCACTCGAGGTCGAACACGGTGGTCGTCCAATCCGACTGGGGCATTGCCACATCGGCGGCAGACAGCACGCTCACCGTCCACACCGACACCTGCGCCCGACCAGGGGTGAACGTGTCGACCCGCGATGCCAACGGGCTGACCACCCACCACACCCGCCCAGGCGACCGGGCCAGCGCATCTCGGGCGAGTCCGACCTCGGCGATGGTCTGCTCGACGAGCCGATCGGCCGACGTGGGTGCTGCCACAGCACGGACCGCCGTCTCGAGATCCTCGTCGGACAGGTAGAGCCAGTCCTGCGCGGCCGCCGCCAGATC
>JAKFET010000053.1:0-22654 GCA_036675575.1 Acidimicrobiaceae bacterium | reverse complement strand
GCAGCGACCGGAGGGCGACACGAGGTCCGCCTTGGCGGCGAGCAGGAGCACGGTGGCACGCCGGGCCGAGACCACCGAGAGGGGCTCGTAGGAGGCGTTCAGCACCAGCGCCCGTCCGCTCATGGCCGGTGCGGTGCTCCGGTGGGCGGGGCAGCATTCACTGTGTCGGTCCAGGCCAGCCAGGCCAGCACGTCCTCGACGTCGAAGCCGGCGGCGGGGTCGCCGTAGGCCGTGGTCATCCGGAAGCGCACCCAGTCCCGGTCGGGGACGGGCAGGAAGGGGCGGCGACGCCACCACCGGGGCGGCACCATGGCCCGGGCCTGGCGCAGGGCGGCCGGCCACAGGCGCGGGCGCGTCGCGAGGGCTGCCGCCACGGGCACGGCTCCGACCCGCCGGGGGCGTGCGGGAGCCGGTGCGCCGTCGCTCAGCTGCGCTGCTGCAGGGCCTTCCACGAGGCTCCCGCCCCCTCTGGGCGGGGCTCCTTCGGCAGGCCGAGGACCATCTCGCCGACGATGTTGCGCTGGATCTCGCTGGAGCCGGCGTAGATGGTGCCGGCCCGGGCGGTGAGGAAGGTGCCGACCCAGGAGGCCGAGTCGTTGGGCGCGCCCGGGTCGTCGGTCTGGAAGCTGGAGGCCGGCGCCCGGCCGGTGGGGGCCAGCGCGTCGGCGCCGAGGATGTCGACGGCGAGCTCGGTGACCCGACGGTGGTGCTCGGACCACTGCAGCTTGAACAGGCCGGCCTCGGGGCCGGGGTGGCCGCCCGACAGGTAGGCGGTGAGCGTGCGCCAGCCCGACCACTTCATGATCTCGACGGTGCTGTGGGCCTTCGCCAGGCGCTGGCGGATGACGGGGTCGCCGGCGAGGCCTCGCTCGGCGGCGAGGGCGGTGAGCCGGTCGAGCTCGATGCGGAACATGACCGGGAAGGTCGCGGCGGCGTCGCCCCGCTCGTAGCCGAGCAGGGTCATGGCCACGGCCCAGCCGTTGTTGACCCCGCCGACGACGTTCTCCTTCGAGCACCGGGCGTCGGAGAAGAAGACCTCGTTGAACTCGCTGTCCCCGTTGATCATCTCGATGGGGCGGACCTCGACGCCGGGCTGGTCCATCGGGACGAGCAGGAAGGTGATGCCCCGGTGCTTGGGCGCGTCGGGATCGGTGCGGGCGAGCACGAAGATCCAGTTGGCGAGGTGGCCGGCCGAGGTCCAGATCTTCTGGCCGTTGATCACCCACTCCTCGCCGTCGAGGGTGCCGCGGCAGCCGAGGTTGCCGAGGTCGGAGCCGGCGTCGGGCTCGGAGTACCCCTGGCACCACCGGTGCTCGCCGCTGAGGATCTTCGGGATGAACTCCCGCTTCTGCTCCTCGGTGCCCCACTGCAGGATGGTGTTGCCCACCATCTGGATGCCGAAGACGTCGTTGGGCCCGCCGGTGGGCACGCCCGCCTTGGCGAACTCCTCGGCCAGCACGACGGTCTCGGTCTCGGTCAGGCCCGGCCCGCCGTACTCCGTGGGCCAGCGGGGAGCGAGCAGGTTGTTCTCGGCGAGGGTCTGGCGCCAGCGCTCGGTCCAGTCGTGGACCTCGTCGCGCGGCAGGGCGCCGATGCCCTTCCAGTCGGCCGGCAGGTGCTCGGCGAGGAAGCCCTGCACCTTCTCCCGGTACTGCTCGGCCTCGTTCCCCCACGTGGGCTGCATGGGGCCGAGTCTGCCACGACCGTCCGGATCGGTCGCCGCGTCAGGCGATCCCGATGTCGACCCCACGGGCCCGGAGCGACACGGCCGCAGCGCCCACCAGCGGGCCGGCGTCGCCGAGGCCGGCGGGGACCACCCGGGTGCCGGCGGAGAAGTCGAGGTGGCAGAGGCGGTCGACCTCGGCCTGGGCAGCAGCGAAGAAGGGCTCGCCGTAGCCGAGGGCGACCGAGCCGGCCACCACGGCGAGGCGCAGGTCGAGCAGGTTCGCCACCGATGCCACGGCCCGCCCGACGAGGGTGCCCACCCGAGCCCGCTCGTCGGGTCCGGCCTCGGCAGCCGGGGCGCCCGTGCGCACGGCGATGGCGGTGCCGCTGGCCTCCGACTCGAGCAGCCCGGCCGGGTGCCGGGGCCAGGCGTCGGTGCCGTCGGCGACGTAGACGTGGCCGACGTGGCCGGCGTTGCCCGACGCGCCGTCCAGCAGCCGGCCGCGGCTGACGATGCCGCCGCCCACGCCCGTGGACACGACCATGGCCACGAAGTCCCGCTCCCCTGCCGCCGCGCCGCACCACCCCTCCCCGAGGGCCAGGGCCTTGGCGTCGTTGTCCACCGCCACGGGGAGCCCCAGGTGGTCGGCCAGGCGCTGGCGGAGGGGGAAGGCCCGCCACGCCGTGATGTTCAGCGGCGAGACCTCGACGCCGCCCTCGGTCATCGGGCCGCCGCAGCCGACCCCGCACGCCCCGACGTCGACGCCGTTCGCCGCAGCGGCGGCACGCACGCCGTCGACCAGCCGGGACAGGTCGTCGAAGAGCGCGTCCCCGCCGCCGGTGGCCGCCGCCGGCACCTGGGCGCGGTGCGTGAGCCGGCCGCCGTCGTCCACGACCCCGGCGGCCAGCTTGGTGCCACCGATGTCGATCGCGAGGGTCGCCACGGCGGCGATGCTAGGGAGGACCGGGCCCGTCGGGGCGGGCGTCCGGACGGGGTGCCGGCCCCGTAGTCTCCTCGCGACGGCGGAGCGCTCCTGCGGCGGCCGTGGCACGACGACGCAGACCGAGCACAGGAGGACGAGTGGCGAGCAGCCGAGCCGAAGCAGGACCGGGGCGCTCGGTCGCCGAGGTCTGCGACCAGGTCGCCCGCCAGGTCGAGTCCGTGATCATGGGCAAGCGGTCCGTGATCGACCTGATCCTCGCCGCGCTGCTCGCGGACGGCCACATCCTCCTCGAGGACGTGCCGGGCGTCGGCAAGACCAGCCTGGCGAAGGCGCTCGCCGCCTCGATCGAGGGCACCTTCGGCCGCGTCCAGTTCACCCCCGACCTGCTCCCCACCGACGTGTCGGGCGTGACCATCTACCGGCGGGGCCGCGACGAGTTCGAGTTCCGGCCGGGGCCGATCTTCGCCAACATCGTCCTCGCCGACGAGATCAACCGGGCCTCGCCGAAGACCCAGTCGGCCCTGCTCGAGGCCATGGCCGAGCGCCAGGTCACGGTCGACGGCTCCACCTACCCCCTCGCGGCGCCGTTCCTGGTCATCGCCACCCAGAACCCCATCGAGCACGAGGGCACCTTCCCCCTGCCCGACTCCCAGCTCGACCGGTTCCTGGTCCGCATCGAGGTGGGCTACCCCGACGTCGACGCCGAGCTCGCCATGCTCGAGAGCCACGGCTCGGTCGACCCCCTCCTCTCGGTCCAGCCCGTCCTGCACACCGAGGACGTGCTGGAGATGCGGCGGGCGGCCGCCGCCGTCCACGTCGCACCCGCCCTGAAGCAGTACCTGGTGCAGCTGGCCGACCGCACCCGGGCCCACCCGCAGCTCGAGCTCGGCATGTCACCCCGGGCGACGCTGAGTTTCCTGCGCATCGCGCGCGTCTGGGCCGCCATGCGCGACCGCGACTACGCCACACCCGACGACGTGAAGGCCCTGGCCGTCCCGGTCCTCGCCCACCGACTGCTGGTCACGCCCGAGGCCGACCTGCAGGGCGTCACCGCGGCCGACGTCGTGCGCGACGTGCTCGACAGCGTCCCGGTGCCCCGACCCCGGACGGCCTGACCCCCGTGCGACCGACGCGCACCGGTCTGATCGTCGGGATCGCCAGCGCGGTGCTGGTGCTGGTCGGCCGCGTGCTCGGCCTGACCGAGCTGTACGCCATCGGCGCCGCCATCGGCCTGCTCGCCGTCGTGTGCGGGCTGTGGGTGGCGCTGCGCCGCCTCGACCTGGTCGTCACCCGCAGCGTGCGCCCCTCCCGGGTCCACGCCGGCAACCCGTGCACGGTCGAGATCGAGGTGCGCAACCGGGCGGGCCGGTCCACGCCGGTGCTGCGCCTGCTCGACCCCGTCACCGGCACCGCCGGCGCCGACCTCCTGCTCGCCCCGATCGGCATGCGGCGCAACACCACCGTCGCCTACCGCCTCCCCACCACGAACCGCGGCATCGTCACCGTCGGGCCCATGCAGGTGGCGATGTCGGACCCCTTCGGGCTGGCCAGCACTCGGAGCCCGGCCGCCCCGTCGGTCGAGGTCACCGTGCTGCCCCGGATCGACGAGATCCCACCCCTGCCCCGCAGCGTCGGGCCTGACCCCGACGGCAGCGCAGAGACGGGCTCGCTCGGCCGGGCGGGCGAGGACTTCGCCGCCCTGCGCCCCTACATCGTGGGCGACGACCTGCGGCGGGTGCACTGGCCGTCGTCGGCCCGCACCGGCGACCTGCTGGTGCGCCAGCACGACATCCCCTGGCAGGGGCGGGTGTGCGTCGTCCTCGACCTGCGCCGCCAGACCAGCGACGACGCCACGTTCGAACGGGCGGTGTCCGCCGCGGCGTCGGTCCTGCGTTCGCACGTCCGCCGGGGCGACCACGTCCGCCTCGTGACCACCACCGGCGTCGACAGCGGCTACGGGGTGGGCGCATCGCACCTGGACGGGCTCTTCGAGTTCCTCGCCGTCGTCGCCCGCACCAGCACGGGGTCGCTGCGGATGGCGATGGAGCTGGTCGAGCGGGGCGCCAGCGGTGCGGTCGTGCTCGTCAGCGGGCGCCTCTCCGACGGCGACGTCGAGCTCTTCGAGCGCAGCGGCAGCGCCATCTCGCTGCGCCGCCTCGTGCGCTTCGACGGCGCCGCCCGCACCACGACGGGTCGGCGGACCGAGGTGCTCGGCATCGGTCCCGCCGAGGACTTCGCCACCGCGTGGACCGAGTCCACGGCCGCCTCGGCCGGGCGACGGCGGCGGCGGGTCCGGTCGTGACCGCCACGGCGACCGCACCCACCGGCACGCGCTCCCAGCCCAGCGCCCGCCCGTTCCCGGTGCTCGTCGTGGCCGAGGTCGCCTTCGCCCTCGTCACGCTCGCCACCGTCGTGAGCCTGCGGCGGGTCTTCGCCGGCGGCGAGTGGTTCGCGCCGCTGCTCGTCCACGCTGTCGTCGCCCACGTCACCGTCACGGTGCTGCGCCGCCGCCGGGTCAGCGCGCCGCTCGCCCTGCTCGGCGCAGCCGTCGCCGCCTTCGTGGTGATCGCCTGGGTCCACGCGGGCGAGGCGACGTCCTACGGCATCCCGACGCTGTCGACCTTCGACGTGCTCACCACCTCCGTCAGCGACGCCTTCGGGCTCTTCGGCGACATCAAGGCGCCCACCGAGCCGCTCCGGGGCTTCCTCGTGGCGACGGCGGTGGCCGTCTGGGCGTGCGCCGTCATCGGCGACTGGGCGGCCTTCCGCGCCGACGCCGCCGTCGAGGCGGTGCTGCCGGCGGCGTCGCTCTTCGGCGTGGCCTCCGTGCTCGGGGCCGACCGCGGGCGCATCGTCCTGGCCGGCATCTGGATCGCCGCCGTGCTCGGCTTCGTCCTCGTCCGCCGGGCCGACCGCCTGGGCCGCACCTCCACCTGGGTCGGCGACCACCGCACCCGTGGGCCGCGCGCCCTGGTCCTGCTCGGCGTCGCCCTCACCCTGTCGGCCACCCTGGTGGCCGTCCTCGTCGGGCCGCGGCTGCCGGGCGCCGAATCCGAAGCGGTCGTCTCCCTCACCGACATCGGCGGCGACGCCCCGGGCACCCGGGTCACCGTCAGCCCGCTGGTCGACATCCGGTCCCGGCTCGTCCAGCAGGCGAACGTCGAGGTCTTCAGCGTGCGCAGCGAGGTGCGTGCCTACTGGCGCCTCACGTCCCTCGACCGCTTCGACGGCAGCATCTGGTCCTCCAACGGCTCGTACGGCAAGAGCTCGGGCACCCTCGAGGACGGCGTGCCGGTGGCCTCCGAGCAGGTCGTGTTCGACCAGGACTTCACGATCGCCGCCCTGTCCCAGATCTGGCTGCCGGCCGCCTACGAGCCCCAGGCCGTCCGGGTGGAGGAGGCCATCCGCTACGACGAGGTGTCGGGCACCCTCATCGTCGACACCGACGTCCCCACGTCGGACGGCACCGCCTACACCGTCCGCTCCGCGCTCCCCCAGCACCAGCCCGACGCCCTGGCGGCCGCGTCGCCCGAGGTGCCGGTCGAGATCGCCGAGATGTACCTGGGCCTGCCCGCCGACTTCTCGCCGAGCATCCGGGCCCTCGCCGCCGAGGTCACCGCCGGCAGCACCAGCCGCTACGAGCAGGCGCTGCGCCTGCAGGACTTCTTCCGCGAGCAGTTCCGCTACGACATCGACGTCGACCTGAACCACGGCATCGGTGACATGGAGCAGTTCCTCTTCGACGTGCGCGCCGGCTACTGCGAGCAGTTCGCCGGGAGCTTCGCGGCGATGGCCCGCAGCCTCGGCCTCCCCGCCCGGGTCGGCGTGGGCTTCACCCCCGGCGTCGCCGACCCCGCCGACCCGACGCTGTTCCGGGTGCGGGGCGAGCACGCCCACGCCTGGCCCGAGGTGTACCTGGGCGAGCTCGGCTGGGTGGCCTTCGAGCCGACGCCCGGCCGGGGGGCGCCCCTGGCCGAGCAGTACACCGGGGTCCCGGAGCAGCAGGCCCAGAGCGGGGGCGGCGGCAACACGGCGACCACCCTGGCCCCGGCCCCGCCGCCGGAGGCGGCCCCGGGCGAGACGATCCCGGAGCAGACCCCGCCCACGTTCCCCGAGGAGCCCGAGCTCGACCTCGGGGCCGGCGAGGTGCCGTCCGAGCCGAGCCCGTGGCCGGCCCGGATCGCCATCGGGGCGGCGATCGTGCTGGGCGCCTTCGGGCTCTACCTGCTCGGCGTCCTCGCGGCGTCGGCGGTCGCCCGGGCCCTGCGCCGGCGCCGGGCCGACACGGCCGTGGCCCGCATCGCCCTGGCGTGGGACGAGTCGCTCGACGCAGCTCGTCGCGCCGGCGTGCGCGTGCGGGCTTCGGCGACCCAGCGCCAGGCCGCCACCGTCATCGGCAGCCGGATCCCGGCCGTCGAGGAGCCCATGCGGACGCTCGCCTCCACGGTCGAGGCCACGGCGTTCTCCCCTACGCCGCCCGACGACGAGACGGCGGCGGCGGCGCTCCTGCTGGCCGACCAGGTGGGCGACGGCACCCGGGCATCGATGACCGCGGTCGAGCGGTTCCGGGCCCGCTTCGACCCCCGCTCGCTGCGCCGGCGTTGAGCCGGCGGGCTACTGCTCGTCGCGCTTGAAGCGCTCGCGCATCTTCTCCGACGATGACCCGAGGTAGTCCTTTAGGCCGTTGCTGGACTTGAGGGTCTTGGTCATCGTCTCGAGGCCGGCGCGGCCCATCTTGCGGGCGTTGCGCTCGATGACGAGGGCGCAGCCCAGCATCACCAGGAAGCCGCCGAAGGCGAGGAGGTAGGAGCTGGAGAGGGCGGCGACGAGCAGGACGAGGCCGGCGACGAAGCCGACGAGGGAGAGCTTGATGTTGCGCCAGGCGTGCTTGTAGAGGGTGGTCTCGCGGACCTCTCGGGCGAAGGCGGGGTCGTTCTCGTAGAACTCCCGCTCGATGTCCTTGAGGATGCGCTCCTCGTCCTCGGAAAGCGGCACCTGCTCACCTCTTCTTGTCCTGTCGGACACCTGACTCCGGGGCCATCATCGCACACCCGTCGGTGGGCAACAACGCGCGGAGCGGTGCGTCGAACACCCTCATACCCGGTCCCCGGCGTCCGATGCGGGGGGCGCGTCGGGGCCCCACTGCTGGTCCCCGGAGCGCTTGGCCCGCAGCGAACCGCCCCCGGCCAGGGCCGCCGGGAGGAGGGCGTCGTCGCCGAAGCGGGCCCGCACCGCGTCGACCGCGTCGGTCACCGCAGACCAGGCCGCGCCGTCGGCGGCAGGTGCCTCGGCGGTGCGGGTCAGGTCGTCGAGGGTGAGCTGGTGGGGGGCGTCGTCGGCCAGGTTGGACAGCCCGACGCCGAAGAGGCGCACCCCCGGAACGATGTCGACCTGCTCGAGCAGGTGGGAGGCGGCGCGGACGATGGCCGGGCCGGTGTCGACCGGCTGGGGCAGCGTGACCGAGCGCGAGATCGTGGTGAAGTCGCCGAAGCGGACCTTGATGGTGACGGTGCGCCCGGCGACCTCCTGGCTGCGGGCCCGCCGCCCGACGGCGTCGGCCATGCGGACCAGCTCGGTGTGCAGGGCGCGGGGGTCGTCGATGTCCTCGGCAAAGGTCTCCTCGTGGCTGATCGACTTCACCCGCTGGTCGGGCACGACCGGGCGAGGGTCGACGGCGTGGGCGAGGTCGTGCAGGTGGCGGCCGTGGGCCTCCCCGACGGCCCGCACCAGCTGGGGCAGCGGCAGGCGCTCGAGCTGGGCGACCGTGCGCACGCCGAGGCCGTGCAGCTTCTCGAGGGTGCGCGGGCCCACGCCCCAGAGCGCCTCGACGGGCAGCGGGCGCAGGAAGGCCCGCTCGTCCCCCGGGCGCACCACCGCGACGCCGGCGCCGGGGATCGGCCCCCGCAGCGACGCCGACGGCTTGGCCTGCTCGGTCGCCAGCTTGGCCAGGAACTTGTTGGGCGCCACGCCGACCGAGCAGCTCAGGCCCTCCTCGGCCAGGACCCGGCGGCGGATCTCGGCGGCGATGGCGGGGCCGTCGCCGAGGAGGCGCCGGACGCCGGTGACGTCGAGGAAGGCCTCGTCCAGGCTGAGCGGCTCGACCAGCGGCGTCATCGAGCGGAAGATCGCCATCACCCGGGCCGAGACCTCGGCGTAGCGCCCGTGGTCGCCGGCGACGAAGACCGCCTGCGGGCAGAGCGTCCGGGCCCGCATGGACGGCATCGCCGATCGCACGCCGAAGGCCCGGGCCTCGTAGGAGGCGGCCGCCACCACCCCGCGGTGGCCGGACCCGCCCACGACCACCGGCTTGCCGCGGAGCTCCGGGCGCCGCAGCTGCTCGACCGACGCGTAGAACGCGTCCATGTCGACGTGGAGGATCGTGCGCTCGGACCCCCCGCCTGCCGCCACGGTCAGTCCAGCCGGACGACGTTGGCGTCGGCGCGGTCGACGCCGTCGAGCCGGTACCGGTAGGTCCGCGGCTCGAGCCACTTCTCGCCCAGCCAGGCCAGCATCGGCTCGCGTGCAGGCAGCCAGGAGGTGGCCAGGCAGTCGTGGCACCCGTCGAGGTCGAGCCAGGCGACGTCGACCACGATCCCGTCGGGGTCCTCCACGGCGATGGCGCCCTCGAACCCGGTGGCCCGGTGGACCTCGACCCGCAGGGTCCAGCCCATGTCCGGCGCCTCGGCCTCGACGTGCCAGACCGGACCCTCCCAACCGGTCACCGACAGGCCGGTCTCCTCCAGCACCTCCCGGGACAGGGCCTCCAGGATCTCCTCGCCGGGGTCGACCACGCCGCCCGGCGTGGTCCAGTCGGTGCTGCCGTCGCGGCGCTGGTTCTGCACCAGCAGGAGGCGGCCCTCGTGCTCGATCAGTCCCCCGGCCACCGTCCACGCACGCACGTCGCCAGTCTGCCAGCGCGGCGTGGGACCCACGTGCCGTCGTCGGGCAGGATGCCGACGTGCACGCCAACGCCGCCCGGGTCGTCGCCGCCGCCGAGGCCGGGGGCCTCGCCATCGACGTGGTGGAGCATCCCGACGGCACCCGCACCGCGGCCGAGGCCGCCGCCGCTGTCGGCTGCGAGGTAGGGCGGATCGTGAAGTCGCTGGTGTTCACCGTCGACGGCGCGCCGGTCGTCGCCCTCGTCGCCGGCGACGCCCGCCTGGACGAGGCGCGCCTGGCCGAGGCCGCCGGGGGTCGGGTCGGCCGGGCCGACGCCGACGTGGTCCGGGCCGCCACCGGGTACCCCATCGGTGGCGTGCCGCCCTTCGGCCACCCGACGCCGCTGCGCACGTTCGTCGACGAGGCCCTGCTCGCCCACGACACCGTCTGGGCCGCCGCCGGCACGCCCCGCCACGTGTTCGAGGTCGCGCCGGGCGAGCTGCTGCGGCTGTCGGGCGGACGGGCCGTCCCCCTCGCCGCCGACTGACCACCGCGGTACGAGCGCGCCGATCGGTCCCGACGTTCCGCTGGGTGGAACGAACGGACCGATCGGTCCGTTCGTTCCGGGGCGTCAGGTGGTGGGGCGAGCGGCCTGGCTGGCCCGGTAGGCGAGGCGGCGCACGGTCTGGACCAGCCCGACCGGCTCGATGCCGCCGCCGGTGTTGGCGGGATCGAAGCGGAGCGCGTCACCGTCCTGCTGCGACCACGGGGCGCCGAGCTCGATGACGCCGATGGCCTCCCAGTCGCCGGAGGGCTCGGCCAGCTCGAGGGCGAAGCGGATGCCGTCGCCGGCCGCCCGCTGTCGCAGGTCGTCGAGCTGGAGGGGCTCGGCGCCGATGGCGCCGAGGCGGCGGGCGCCGAACACGACCTTGCGGCCGCCGACCTCGTAGGGCACGAGCGAGGAGTACCGCCCGTGGTCGAAGCTGCGCACGGGCACGAGGGCGTGGCGGAGCACGGGACGGTCGCCGGCGCTGACGAGGAGCAGGTCCTGGTGGTCGCCGGGACCGTGGGCGTCGGGGACGCGGAGGGCCAGGCCGAGGAAGTCGGGGACCGCGCTCGGGAGGCCCACGCCGCGCGAGAGCCGGACGATGCAGTCGTGACGACCGGCCACGTCGAGCAGTGCGACCCCGTGGCTGGCGCCCGTCACCTGCAGCGTGGCGTCGAAGGCGACGCCGTCGGGGTGGAAGATCCGCTTGCGGCGCACGGCCGAGGCGATGCCCATGACGGCCGCGGCGGCGGCGCCGGCGGTGGCCTCCACGACGGGGGTGGCGGCGCCGACGGGGCGGAAGGGCTGTTCGGGCATGGGGCGGTCCCTACCCGCGGGCTGGTCAGCGCAGGCGCAGCACGACCCGGTGCACGTCGTGGTCGGCACCCTTGTGCAGGACCAGGTCGGCCCGGTCGCGGGTGGGCAGCACGTTGGCGTGCAGGTTGGGCAGGTTCACGGAGTGCCAGATGCGACGCGCCAGCGCCTCGGCGGCGTCGTCGTCCAGTCCGGCGAAGCGGTGGAAGAAGGCCCCGTCGTCGTCGCGGGCGCCCTCGACCAGGGTCATGAACCGCTGGAGGTACCACTCCTCGACGTGGGCCTCGTCGGCGTCGACGTAGATCGAGAAGTCGAAGAAGTCGGACACGAAGACCGACGGGTGGTGGTCGGCGGTGGTGGGCGGCACCTGCAGGACGTTGAGGCCCTCGACGATGACGATGTCGGGCTGGTCGACCACCTGCACGTCGTCGACGACGTCGTAGACGACGTGGCTGTACACCGGGATCTCGAGCTCGGGACGGCCGGCCTTGAGGTCGGCGAGGAAGCGAACGAGGCGGGGCGTGTCGTAGCTCTCGGGGAACCCCTTGCGCTGCATCAGGCCGCGGTGCTCGAGCTCGGCGTTCGGGAGGAGGAACCCGTCGGTGGTGACCAGCTCGACCCGGCGCCGCTCCGGCGCCCGGGCCAGCAGCGTCTGCAGCACGCGCGAGGTCGTGGACTTGCCGACCGCCACCGAGCCCGCCACGCCGATCACGAACGGGACGTGGGGCCGGAAGCGTCCGAGGAAGGCGCCGGTGGCGTCGTGCAGCGAGCGCGTGACCCCGGCCCGCAGGTGGACCAGGCGGGCGAGGGGCACGTAGACCTCCTCGACCTCGCGCATGGAGAGGTGCTCGTTGATGCCCTCCAGCTCGTCGAGGTCCTCTTCGTGGATGGGCACCGACTCGTGCGCCCGCAGCGCGGCCCAGTCGGCCCTCTCGAAGCGGCGCTCCCCCCAGCGCTCGGCACCCGCCGGCTGCTCGTCCGTCACAGGCGGCCAACCTAGGTTCGACCCCCACCCACCGGAAACCCGGTCGACCGGGGCCGCGGGTGGTGGCGAATCCACGACCTGTCCGGGTCCGGCCTAGCCTCGGAGCGTGGCCGAGGTCCCCGAGTCCGAGTACGCACCCTCCGCCCTGCCGTCCACCGGCGCCCGGGTGCTCGCCTTCGCGGCGATCCTGCTCGCCGGCCTCTGCGGCGGGCTGATCGGCTACGCGTTCGTCGACATGCAGGTCGACGGCGACGGCAGCGTCTGGGCCGGCATCGGCGGGCTCGTCGGCGCCGTCGTGTTCGCGGTCGGCGTCGGCATCGTCGCCGTGCTGGCCATGCGGGCCATGGGCGAGTGGCGGGTCATCGAGCACACGCGCGCCCAGGCCGAGCGCCAGGACCCGTCGCGCTGAGCGCCACCCGGCCCGACCCCGCCGAGCTCCGCGACGTCGCGGTCACGGTGGCGCGGGAGGCCGCCGAGCTGCTGGCCGCCACCGTCGACGACGCCCGCGAGGCGGTGGCGACGAAGTCCAGCGCCACCGACATGGTCACGGAGATGGACCGGGCCAGCGAGGCCCTGCTCGTCCGGCGACTGCAGGAGCTGCGGCCCGATGACGGCATCGTCGGCGAGGAGGGTGCGGCCCACCCCGGCACCTCCGGCGTCGTCTGGATCGTCGATCCCCTGGACGGCACGACGAACTACCTGTACCGCCATCCGGGCTGGAACGTGTCGGTGGGCGCGACCCTGGACGGAGTGCCGGCCGCGGGCGCCGTGGTGGTCCCCTCCCTCGGAGATGTCTTCGCTGCGGCCACCGGGCACGGCGCCACCCGCAACGGGCTCTCGCTGCGGGTCGGGGCGCCGCCACCCCTCGCCCACACCCTCGTCGGCACCGGCTTCGGCTACGACCCGGCCACCCGGGAGGCGCAGGCCCGGACGCTCACCCGGCTGATCGCCCGCATACGCGACGTGCGCCGGGGCGGTGCGGCCGCCGCCGACCTGTGCGCCGTCGCCTGCGGCCGCCTCGACGCCTACTACGAGACCGGGCTCGCCGAGTGGGACCGCACGGCCGCCACCGTCGTCGCCCGGGAGGCCGGCCTCCGGCTGGAGGTGCGCGCCGACACCGACCTCGGACCCGACTGCACCATCGCCGCCCACCCCGACCGCTTCGACGAGCTCGTCGACCTGCTCCTCGACGCCGGCGTGCTGCTCGGGACCAGCTAGGACTTGCGTTCCCTTGTCAGGAGGGTCCTGACCAGGGAACGAAATTCGTGGTGGGGTCGCGAGATGCACGCGGCGGACGTGCCCGGTGAGGCACGATGGGGACGTATGGCGACGAGGATCCTCACCGTCGAGGACGATGAACGGATCCGCACGGCGGTCAAGCTCGCCCTCGAGGACGAGGGCTGGACCGTGGCGGAGGCGGACACCGGCGAGGCCGCGCTCGAGGTCTTCCAGCGCGCCCCGACCGACGTGGTCCTCATCGACATCATGCTCCCGGGCATCGACGGCTTCGAGGTGTGCCGCTCGGTGCGCCGGATCAGCGACGTCCCGATCGTCATGGTCACGGCCCGGGCCGACACCCACGACGTCGTGGCCGGCCTCGAGGCCGGCGCCGACGACTACCTCACCAAGCCCTTCGCCCCGAAGGAGCTCTCGGCCCGCATCCGTGCCCTCCTGCGCCGCACCCGCGCCGCCGACCACGGGCACACGCACCTCCGCTTCGGCGACCTCGAGATCATCCCCGACGAGGGCGTGGTCAAGCGCGAGGAGGACGAGGTCCACCTGACCAAGACCGAGTTCCGCCTGCTCAACGAGCTCGCCTCCTCCCCCGGCCGCGTCTTCTCGCGCGAGGTCCTGCTCGAGCGGGTGTGGGGCTACGGCTACTTCGGCGACGGCCGGCTGGTCGACGTCCACATCCGACGCCTGCGCACCAAGATCGAGGCCGACCCGGCCAACCCGCGCCATGTCGTCACCGTCCGGGGACTCGGCTACAAGCTCCAGGCCTGAGCGGGTCGTGTCGTCCGCCGACACCTCCCCGACCGCCGCCGCACCGGTGACGGTCCCGGCGCCCCTGCCCCTGCAGCGGCCCGACCCGCGCTCGCCGGCCTCCGACCACGAGCCGGACGAGCCGGGGGCGCCCCGGATCCGGTTGCCGCGCCTCGGCCTGCGAGCCCGGGTGACCCTCGCCTTCGCCATCGGTGCCCTGCTGCTGTCCATGGGCATGTCGCTGCTCGTGCTCGGCGTGGCTCGCTCGAACCTGGTCAGCAACCGCGAGTCCGGCGCGACCCAGCAGATCTACTTCAACGCCCGCATCGTGCGATCCGGCGTGAACCCCGACGCCGACATCTCCCAGCTCCTCGGCTCCCTGCAGACGCCGGAGGGCTCGCGCCCCGTGCTGTTCCAGCGGTCCCAGCAGGTCGAGGGCCAGGACGGCAGCGGCTGGAGCCAGCAGGACCCCGAGTACGGGCGCGACGCCCTCCCGGCCGCCCTGCGCGAGACGGTGCTCGGGGGCACGCCCGCCAAGATGCGCTTCCCGCACCCGACCACCGGGGAGAAGAGCCTCGCCATCGGCATCCCCATCCGGGACTTCGACGGGGCCTACTTCGAGATCATCTCGCTCGAGTCCCTCGACGAGACGCTGTCGTCGATCTCCTTCACGCTCTTCGGCGCCTCGATCGCCACGGTGCTGGCCGGCGCCGCCCTCGGCTGGTACGCCAGCCGGCGGATCCTGCGGCCCCTCGGCGAGGTCGGCGACGCCGCCCGAAAGCTGGCCGGCGGCGAGCTGGACACCCGCATCCAGGCCCTGGTCGACCCCGACCTCGAGCCCATCATCACCTCGTTCAACGGCATGGCCCGCACGCTCGAGGACCGCATCGAGAAGGACGCCCAGTTCTCCTCCGACGTGTCCCACGAGCTGCGCTCCCCGCTCATGACCCTGCAGGCCTCGCTCGAGGTGCTGCAGAACAACCGCGACGACCTGAACGAGCGGGCCCAGTCCGCGCTCGACCTGCTCGCCGCCGACCTCGACCGCTTCCGCGAGCTGGTCGAGGACCTGCTCGAGATGTCCCGCTTCGACGCCGGCGTCATGCTCCTCGAGCTGCAGGAGGTGCTGTTCACCGAGTTCGTGCGCCAGGTCGTGCGGGCCAACGGCTCCCACGTCCCGGTCGAGCGGTCCCCGGACATGGTCGTCGACGAGGAGTTCGGCGACGTCATCACGGCCCTCGACAAGCGGCGCGTCGCCCGGGTGCTCACCAACCTGCTCACCAACGCGGACAAGTACGGCGACGGCGCCGTCGCCGTGCGCATCGACGCCGACGAGGACTGGGTCTGGATCTACGTCGACGACGCCGGGGAGGGGGTGCCGGAGGAGGACCGCGACCGCATCTTCGAGCGCTTCAACCGGGCCAGCGCCGCCAACCGGCGGGGCGCCAGCACCGGCGTGGGCCTCGGCCTCGCGCTCGTCGCCGAGCACGTCCGGCTGCACGGCGGCCGCGTCTGGGTGGAGGACGCGCCCGGCTCGGGGGCCCGCTTCGCCGTGGAGCTGCCCCGCGTGGAGATCGACCACGACGCACTGGACACCGCCCCCGCATGACCCGGACCCGCCCCCCGCTCCTGGCGCTCGCCCTCCTGCTGCTCGCCGCGGCGTGCACCGTGCCGACCAACGACGAGCCCGTGGAGCTCAGCGGGTCGATCGTGCCCGACACGACGACGTCCAGCACCACGACGTCGCCCGAGTCCGAGACGCGCGAGGTGGACGTGTACCTCCTTGCGACGAACGAGGGCACCACCACGCTCACGCCCGTGCCCCGCACGGTGCCCCGCGGGTCGGGCGTCCAGGGCACGCTGTCGAACCTGTTCACGCAGCGTCCGAGCGACGAGCGCCCGGAGGAGGCTCCCCTCAGCACGGCCATCCCCGAGAGCGCCGAGCTGCTGTCCGCCACCCCCGACCCCGACGTGGCCGAGCGGCTCGTGGTCGACGTGCGTCGCCTGTTCGGCAACGAGGGCATCCAGGGCGCCGACCTGCGCGACGCGCTGGCCCAGATCGTCTGGACGGCCACGGCGAACGACTCCGGGATCACCGAGGTCGTGTTCCGCCAGGACGGCGAGCCCCGGGGCGCGCTGATCGACAACCTCGAGAGCACCGCCGACCCCGTGGGCCGGCGCGACTACCTCGCGAGCAACTGAGCCGCCGTCGCTAGGTTGCGCCACATGCGCGTCGGCATCCTCACCGGTGGCGGGGACTGCCCCGGCCTGAACGCAGTGATCCGTGCCGCCGTGCGCAAGGGCACCCGGGTGCACGGCGACGAGGTCATCGGCTTCCTCGACGGGTACCAGGGCGTGGTCGACCAGCGCTTCATGCGCCTCGACGTCGAGTCGCTGCGGGGCAAGCTCCCCATCGGCGGGACCATCCTCGGCACCAGCCGCTACCAGCCGTTCATGGACGGCGACGGCGTCGACCGGTTCCGGGACTGCCTGGCCGCCCAGGGCATCGACGCCGTGATCGTGATCGGTGGCGAGGGCACGCTCGGCGCCGCTCGCGACCTCGCCGAGCTCGGGTTCCCCATCGTCGGGGTCCCCAAGACCATCGACAACGACATGGGCGGCACGGAGATGACCTTCGGGTTCCAGACCGCCGTGCAGATCTGCACCGACGCCATCGACCGGCTCCACACCACCGCCGAGTCCCACGACCGGGTGATGGTCGTGGAGGTCATGGGGCGCCACGCGGGCCACATCGCCGTGTGGTCGGGCATCGCGGGCGGGGCAACCGTCACCCTCATCCCCGAGGAGCCCTTCGACATCGACGCCGTGTGCGACGCCATCCTGCGCCGGCACGAGTCCGGGCGGTACGCCTCCATCGTCGTGGTGGCCGAGGGGGCCCTGCCCGCCCCCGGCACGCTCGAGATCGCCGATCCCGAGGTCGACCGGTACGGGCACCAGCGCCTGGGCGGCATCGGCACCACCATCGGCGGTGAGATCGAGCGGCGCACCGGCTACGAGACCCGCGTGACCATCCTCGGCCACATCCAGCGGGGCGGCACGCCCAACGCCTACGACCGCGTCCTCGCCACCCGCTACGGGGTGGCCGCCATCGACCTGGTCCACGAGGGTCGCTACGGCGAGATGGTCGCCCTCCAGGCCGAGTGCATCACCAGCATCCCGCTCACCGAGGCCAAGGAGCTCGGCCTCAAGACGGTGGACCCCCAGCTCTACGACGTGGCCCGGGTGTTCTTCGCCGTCTGAGCCGAGCCGTCAGGCGAGGCGACCCAGGGGCACGGTGCCCTCCGGCGGCGAAGCCGCCAGACCGAGTCGCAAGAGGACGTGACCTGTCCGCGTGTTGTGACCTGGCAGGCTGCCGGGATGAGCGAACAGCGTCATGTGCTGGTCACGGGTGCCAACTCCGGCATCGGCCTGGCCACCGTCCTCCACCTCGCCGGGCGCGGCTTCCGCGTCACGGGGACGGTCCGCTCGAAGGCGAAGGCCGGGGTCGTGCGCCAGGCTGCCGAGGAGGCCGGCGTCGAGGTCGAGACCGCCCAGCTCGACGTCACCGACGCCGCCGCGTGCGAGCGGGTCATGGGCGAGCTGGGTCCGTTGCACGGCCTCGTGAACAACGCCGGGTACGGCCTCACCGGCGCGATCGAGGACGTCGACGACGACGAGGCCCGCCGGGTGCTCGAGACGATGGTCCTGGCGCCGATGCGGCTCGCCAGGCTCGCCATCCCGGCCATGCGGGAGGCCGGGGGCGGGCGCATCGTCAACATCTCCTCGATCTACGGGCGCACCGCGACGCCGCTCACCGGGTGGTACCAGGGCTCCAAGCACGCGCTCGAGGGCCTCTCGGACGCGCTGCGCATGGAGGTGGCCAAGGACGGGATCCACGTGATCCTCGTCGAGCCCGGCGGCTTCAAGACCAACATCTGGGAGGACCTCGAGCGCGACCTGGCCAACCGGGAGGGCAGCCGCTACGAGTCGGCCTACCAGCGGATCGGCGGCCTGACCTCCATGTGGGAGCCGCTCATGGGCGAGCCGTCGTCCTGCGCCAAGGTCATCGCCCGGGCGCTCGAGACCTCGGTCCCCCGCGCCCGCTACCTGGTGGGGACCGACGCCAAGCTGATGGCCGCCGCCAGCCAGCTCACGCCGACCATGGTGAAGGACCGCATCCTGCGCATCGCCCAGGGCCTCTGACGTGGCGGTCGTCGTCGCCATCGACGCCGGCACCACGGGCGTCCGCTCGATGGCGCTGTCCGAGGCCGGCCTGCCGGTGGGGATGGCCTACCGCGAGTTCACCCAGCACTTCCCGAGGCCCGGCTGGGTCGAGCACGACGCCACCGAGATCTGGGAGGCGGTCCGGGCGACGCTCACCGAGCTCCTGCACGCGCTCGAGGAGCCCATCGCCGCGATCGGCATCACCGACCAGCGCGAGACGGTCGTGGCGTGGGACCGCCGCACGGGCGAGCCCCGCCACCGCGCCATCGTCTGGCAGGACCGGCGCACGGCCGCCCGCTGCGACGAGCTGGCCGAGGCCGGGCACCTCCCCCTCGTGCGCCAGGCCACCGGCCTCGTCCTCGACCCCTACTTCTCCGGCACCAAGCTCGAGTGGCTGCTGCGGCCGGCCAGCGAGGGCGGCGGCGGCGGCGTCGCGGACGAGCACCTCGCCGTCGGCACCATCGACACCTGGCTGCTCTGGCAGCTCACCGGCGGCCAGGTGCACGCCACCGAGCCGTCCAACGCGTCGCGCACGATGCTGTTCGACATCCGCTCGCTGTCGTGGTCGGACGAGCTGTGCGACCTGCTCGGGGTGCCGGCGTCGTGCCTGCCGGAGGTGCGGCCGTCATCGGGGCGCTTCGGCACCACGGCCGTCGGCGTCGGCGTGCCCGCCGGCATCCCGATCTCCGGGGTGGCCGGCGACCAGCAGGCGGCGCTCTTCGGCCAGGCCTGCTTCGAGCCCGGCATGACGAAGAACACCTACGGCACCGGCTCCTTCGTCCTGATGAACGTGGGCCAGACCTGCCCCGAGCCGGTCGAGGGCCTCCTCACGACCGTGGCGTGGAGCCTCGGCGCCGTCGACGCCGCTTCGACCTCCTACGCCCTCGAAGGGGCGATCTTCGTCACCGGGGCGGCGGTGCAGTGGCTGCGGGACGGCCTGGAGATCATCGACGACGCATCCGAGACCGGGCCGCTCGCCGAGTCGGTGCCCGACACGGGTGGCGTCGTGCTGGTGCCGGCCTTCGCCGGGCTGGGCTCGCCCTGGTGGGACCCCTACGCCCGGGGCGCCATCGTCGGCATCACGCGCGGCACCACCCGAGCACACCTGGCCCGGGCCACCGTGGAGTCGATGGTGTTCCAGACGCGGGACGTCGTGGATGCCATGTCGGCGGCCAGCGGGCACGAGGTGGTCGCCATGCGGGTCGACGGCGGTGCGTCGGTCATGCCGCTGCTGCTCCAGCTCCAGGCCGACCAGCTGCAGGTGCCGGTCTCACGCCCGACCGTCCAGGAGACCACGGCCCTGGGGGCTGCCTACCTGGCCGGGCTGGCCGAAGGCGTGTGGTCGTCGCCGGACGAGGTGACCCGGAACTGGGTCCTCGACGTCGAGGTGGAGCCGGCGGGGGATCGGGCCGCTGCCGACGCTGCGCACGCCACGTGGCTGCGGGCGGTGGAGCGGTCCCGGGGGTGGGCCACCGAGTAGGCGGCGGTCCTGGGCCTGGTCAGCCGGCGAGGTGCCCGAGGAGCGAGACCAGCAGCTGGGTGCCGCCGACCAGCGCCATGAGGCAGACCATGAGGATGACGGCGGCGTTCGCCTCGGCGGCCCGCTGGGCGGCCTCGGGGTCCGCCGCGACGGCGAGGGCCATCGGCTCATCGGTCGTCGTGGTGGGGTGGGTCAGTGCCATGGCGCACTCCGTCCCCACCGCCGACGGCGGTCAGACCACGATCCGCCATCTGGAGGGCACGCGGCCGACGGCTAGGCCCGGTTGCTGGGGTGCACCTGCCGGGACAGGTCCAGGAGGCGGCTGTCGACGATGCGGGCCAGCGCCGAGACCTGGCGCCGCTCGCGCGCCCGGAACGGCGCCCCGGCCCGGCCGACCACGAGGGCCATGCCGGCTCGCGGCAGCGGCGACCACACCACGTCGTCGGGACCGCTCTCGCCGCTCGACACCCTCGCCGAGGTGCGGGAGCCCTCGACGAAGGCCAGCAGCCACCTCGGCAGCGGGAGGTCGCCGTCGCCGGCGAGGAGCTCGCCGTCGTCCATGCGCAGCACCCCGGCCCACTCGCCGCCGAGCACCCGGCGCCCGTGGGTCACCACGCTCTCGAGCAGGCTCGCCCGGTCCCGGGCGCCGACGATGACGGCCGCCGTCTCCAGCACGTCGGCGCGCGGGTCGTGGGCCACGCCGTCGAGGACCCGCAGGTCCTCGATGTCCACGCCCGGCACGGCCCGCACCCGGGTCACCAGCATCGGGATGGCCGTGATGTCGTCGATCTGGACGGCGAGCTCGTCGATGGCCCGGCCGGCGCATCGCTCGAGGATGTCGATGCCGACGATGCCGCCACCGACCTGGCCGATCGCCGTCGCCACCTCGCCGAGGGCGCCGGGGCGGTCGGGCAGCCAGACGCGGATGATGCAGGTCTCCATGGGGGCGACCGTACGGGTGGCCGGTGAACGGCCGGTTTCGCCACGGCGGCGGGTCGGTGAGCGTCCGGAGGCGGCGGTACGGCGGGGTCGGTCTACTTGACCGCTTGGTCAAGTACGGTTGTGGCCATGAGCCGGCGACTCACACCCCGAGGCGAGCAGCGACGCGGCGAGCTCCTCGCCTACGCCACCGAGCGCTTCGCCACGAACGGGTACCACCCCACCTCGGTCGCCGAGCTCGTCGACGGCCTCGGCGTCGGCAAGGGCGTCTTCTACTGGTACTTCGAGTCCAAGGAGGACCTCTTCCTCGAGATCCTCCGCACCGGCGAGCGGGACCTGCGCCGGGTCCAGCAGGAAGCCATGGGCGAGGAGACCGATCCGCTCGCCCGCATGGAGCTCGCCATCCGGGCTTCCATGGAGTGGTGGGTCGAGCACCGTGAGCTGTACGTCCTCATCGAGTTCGCCCGCACCGAGGCCAGCTTCGCCCCCGGCGTGCGCAAGGGCGAGAAGGTCGCGCTCGAGGACACCCGCCGGCTGGTCCAGGAGGCCATGGACTCCGGGACGATCGCCGACGGCGACGCATCGGTCGTCGCCCAGGCCGTGCTCGGCGTCAGCTCGATCCTCGCCCGCACGCAGCTGTTGGCCCAGGGCCGGCCCGCGCGCGAGGTGGCCGACGAGGTCATCGACTTCTGCTGGCACGGCCTCGTGGGCGCTCCCGTGGGCGAGGCCGGGGCCCGCCGCAGCGCGTAGGCGCAGCGGCTACGCCAGCTCGGGCAGCGCCCGCTTCATGCCCCGGATGGCCTGCTGGATGCGCTGGTCGTTCTCGATGAGGGCGAAGCGCACATGTCCCTCGCCGCCCGGACCGAACCCGACGCCGGGCGAGGTCGCCACGTGGGCCTCGGTGACCAGCTTCTTGCAGAACTCCACGGACCCGAGGTGCTTGTAGGGCTCGGGGATCGGGGCCCAGGCGAACATCGTGCCGCGGGGTCGCGGCATCTCCCAGCCCAGCCGGTCGAGCCCGTCGCAGAGGGCGTCGCGGCGGGTCTGGTAGATCGCGTTGACCTCCTTCGGGTACTCGGTGGCCTCGTTGAGCGTGACGGTGGCGGCGATCTGGATGGGCTGGAAGGTGCCGTAGTCGAGGTAGCTCTTGAGCTTGGCCAGCGCCCCGATGACCTCCCGGTTGCCGGCCATGAAGGCGACGCGCCAGCCGGCCATCGAGAACGACTTGGTCATGGAGTACAGCTCGACCGCGCACTCCTTGGCCCCCTCGGCCTGCAGGATCGAGGGCGGCTGCCAGCCGTCGAAGCCGAGGTCGGCGTAGGCCTTGTCGTGGACGACCACGGCCTCCTGCTCCCGGGCGAAGTCGACCAGGCCCTGGAAGAAGTCGAGGTCGACGCACTTCGTCGTGGGGTTGTGCGGGAACGACACGACGATGACGCGCGGGCGCGGCCAGGAGTACAGGAACTGGTGGCGGATCCGGTCGAGCAGCTCCTCGCCCTGGTCGGTCGCACCGCCCATCGGGATCTCGCGGATGCTGGCCCCGGCGAACAGGGGCCCCCAGAGGTGGATCGGGTAGCTGGGCGAGGGCACCAGGGCCGAGTCGCCCGGGCCGAGCAGCACCCAGCACAGGTGGCTGTAGCCCTCCTTGGCACCGATGGTGGCGACCACCTCGGTCTCCGGGTCGAGGGCCACACCGAAGCGGCGCAGGTAGAGGTCGGCGGCGGCCTGGCGCAGCTTCGGGATGCCCTTGGACTGGGAGTACCGGTGGTTCTTGGGGTTCCTGGCCGCTTCGGCCAGCTTCTCCACCGCCACGGGGGGCGACGGGAGGTCGGGGTTCCCGAAGCCAAGGTCGATCACGTCGGATCCCGCCCGGCGTGCCTCTTGCTTCAACCCGTCGATGATGGTGAAGACATAGGGCGGCAGCCCGGTGATGCGGCGGAACTCCATCCGCCGAGGCTAGCCACGACATGATGGCCACCATGCAGACGATCGACGTGGTGGTGGAGATCCCCCGGGGCAGCCGGAACAAGTACGAGTACGACCACGAGCGCCATGTCTTCAAGCTCGACCGTCGCCTGTTCTCGGCCACGGTGTACCCGGCCGACTACGGCTTCATCCCCGACACCCTCGGCGAGGACGGCGACCCGCTCGACGCCCTCGTCATCATGGACGAGCCCACCTTCCCGGGCTGCTGGATC
>JAKFET010000100.1:0-22689 GCA_036675575.1 Acidimicrobiaceae bacterium | reverse complement strand
GATGAACTTCTCGCCGAACAGGGTCTTCGGGCGGATCACGGCCTGCGCCGTCTCGGGGATCTCCGTGCCGTCCTCGATGCGCAGCCGGATCAGCGCGCGGTTCTCGACCAGGCGGATGTTGGACACCTCGCCGACGTTGACGCCGCGGATCTTGACGTCGCTGCCCGACATGAGGCCCTGTCCGGCGGCGGCGAAGGTGCCCCGCAGCTCGTAGCCGCCGTCGAAGGCGCCGAAGCTCGCCTTGATGCCGATGGTCGTCAGGCTGACCACGATCAGCAGGCCGATGGCGCCGGACACGATGTTGCGGTTGCGCTCGCTGGTGAGGCTCATGGCGTCGTCATCCCGTCAGGCTCACGGTGTTGCCGCCGCCCCAGAAGATGAGGGACAGGACCAGGTTGACGACGACCACCGCGACGATGGAGAGGCGGATGGCCCGGCCCACGGCCACGCCCACGCCGGCCGGCCCGCCCGTGGCGTAGAAGCCGTAGTAGCAGTGGATGAGGGCCACGAGCACGGCGAACACGCACGCCTTGACCAGGCTGTAGAAGATGTCGATCGGCGGCAGGTAGAGGCGGAAGTAGTAGTCGTAGACGCCGGGCGACAGTCCGAAGAACTCCGTGGTCACCAGTTTGGTGGCGAAGAAGCTGGCGAACAGCGAGATCAGGTACAGCGGCACGATGGCGATGAGGGCGGCGAGGACCCTGGTGCCCACCAGGTAGCTGATCGGGCGCACCGACATGACCTCGAGGGCGTCGATCTCCTCGGAGATGCGCATGGCGCCGAGCTCGGCGGTGAAGCCGGCACCGACCTGGGCGGCGAAGGCGACGCCGGCGATGAGCGGGGTGACCTCTCGGGTGTTGGCGAAGGACCCGACGAGGCCGGTGAAGGCCTCGGCGCCGATCTGCTCGAGGCCGGCGTAGCCCTGCAGGCCGACGTTGGCGCCCGTGAAGAACGACATGGAGAAGATCACGAAGACCATGCCGGCGCCGACGATGAGCGCACCGGCCCCCACCGTGATGTCCGACACGAGGTTGAACACGACGTGCTTGTACTTCAGGCGCAGGATCAGCGTGGTGATCACGTCCCAGAGCACGCGCCCGTAGAACGTGAGCTGCTTGCCCATGTCCTCGAGCGCGTCGCCGGCGGACCTGCCGAGGTCCTGGACCGGTCGGGTGAGCCTGGTGACTGCTGCCATCGGGGCTCCCATCAGAACTTCGGCGGCACGAGCGCGAAGTAGAGGGACGTCATGACGAGGTTGGTGAAGAAGATGAGGATGAAGGTGATCACGACGCCCTGGTTCACGGCGTCGCCGACGCCCTTGGGCCCACCCTTGGCGTAGATGCCCTTGTAGCAGGACACGGTGGCGGCGATGAACCCGAAGACCACGGCCTTGAACAGCGACGAGTACAGGTCGGGCAGCTGCACGAGCGAGGTGAAGCCCTGGAAGTAGGCGCCGGGCGTGACCTTCTGGATGATGACGTTGAAGAAGTAGCCGCCGGAGATGCCGGCCATCGACACGAGCGACACCATGAACAGCCCGACGGTGGCCGCGGCGTAGAGCCGGGGCGTGACCAGCCGGTGCACGGGGTTGATGGCCATGACCTCCATGGCGGCGAGCTCGTCGCGGATCTTGCGGGACCCGAGGTCGGCGGTCATGGCCGAGCCGCCGGCACCGGCGATGAGGAGGGCGGTGGCGACCGGGGCGGCCTCGCGGACGATGGCCAGCACCATGGCGGCGCCGGTGGTGGACTCGGCGCCGAGCTGCCGGGAGAAGGTGCCCACGTGGAGGGCGATCACGGCCCCGAACGGGATGCTGATGAGCACCACGGGGATCGAGCACACCTTGGCGATGAACCAGCACTGCCCGAGGTACTCGCGCCACCAGGTCTTGAAGTCCCACGTGCGGCGGAACCCCTCGAGGGAGATGGCGAACATGTTCCCCGTCTCGCGGACGACGAACTGCACCTTGCCGATCACTGCGCGGCCCCGGTCACGTCGAGCGGCCTCAGACCGTCAGGACGCTGTAGTCGTCGGCGTCGCGGCCGTCGGCCTCGATGCGGCGGCGCTCACGATCCATGAGCTCCTTCTCGATCTCGGTGCTCTCCTCGGCCAGCTCGTCCATGCCGATGGGACCGGCGGCCCGGCCCGCGAAGAACTGCCGGATCAGCGGGTTGTCGGTGGTGCGCATCTCCTCCTTGGAGGCGAACTTCACCAACCCGGCCTGGTACAGCACGGCGATGTAGTCGGAGGTGCGCATCACCGACGCGATGTTGTGCGTGATGATCAAGAAGGTGGCGCCGGTCTCCTCCTGGATCTTCTTCACCAGCTCGTCGAGGAAGGACACCCGGACCGGATCGAGCCCGGAGTCGGGCTCGTCGAAGAGGATGATCTCGGGGTCCATGGCGAGCGCCCGGGCCAGGCCGGCGCGCTTCTTCATGCCGCCGGAGACCTCGCCGGGGTACTTCTTCATGTGGTCGAGCAGGCCGACGAGGCTGGCCTTCTCGAGCGCGATCTCCTTGATCTCCTTCTCGCTCTTCTTCGTGTGCTCGCGGAGCGGGAAGGCGATGTTGTCGAACATGTTCATCGACCCGAAGAGGGCCCCGTCCTGGAAGAGGACGCCGAACTTGCGCCGGACCCGGTACAGGTCCTTCTCCCCCATCGACACCGTCTCCTCGCCGTCGACCCAGATCTCGCCCTCGTCCGGGCGCAGCAGGCCGATGATGTTCTTCAGCAGCACCGACTTGCCCGTGCCCGAGGGGCCCATGACCGCCGAGATCCTGCCGCGGGGGATGTCGAAGGAGATGTCCCGCAGGACCGTGTGGGAACCGAAGCTCTTCGTCACGTTCCGCAGCGAGATCGCAGCATCCATGAGGCACCTCGGTGGTCCGGCGGGGTGGGGCGACGTCCGGCCGACCGACGCCCCCGGAGTGACGCCGGGCACGCCCGGGTGCGAGACGGTACGGCACTGGTCTGCACCGCGCCAAGCACTGCGCGAACCGGGACAATCGGCCTCGTGGGGGCGGCGCGAACGGGTTCGTGCCGACGGATGCTTCGACGTCGGCGACCCGGTCCCCTACCGAGGGGCGGCGACCGCGTGCGGACGGCTCAGCAGGAGCCGTGGAGCAGCGGGAAGGGGTTCACGGCCGACCCGCTCGGGTGGACCTCGAAGTGCAGGTGCGGCCGGCTGCCCCGGGCGTTGCCGGTGTCGCCGACGTAGCCGATCACGTCGCCGGCGCTCACCTGGCCGCTCTCGCCGAAGGCGTCGAGGTGGCTGCCGAAGTACCGCACGCCCGACGCGGTGGTGAGTCGGAACTGCTTGCCACCGATGGTGCCGGTGGCGATCTCGACCCGACCGCTGGCCGGGGCCCGCACCGGTGTGCCTCGGGGGGCGAACAGATCGGTGCCGGCGTGGGAGCGGCCGCCGCTGCGGGGGAAGCCCCAGTCGTTGAAGAAGGTCGCGCCGGGCACCGGGCACACGAAGGAGCCGCCACCGCCGGTGGACCCGGCCGGGATCGTGAGCTTCTGGCCGACGCGGATGCGGTTCGGGTCGGTGATGCCGTTGGCCTGGGCGACGGACCGGGCCGACACGCCGTAGCGGGAGGCGATGCTGCCCAGCGACTGGCCGGACTGCACGACGTGGGTGCCGCCCGGCGTCGAGGTCGAGCCCCCGGTGGCGGGCAGCGTGCCCGGGTTGAACAGCACCAGGCGCGTCGTGGCGTAGATCCTGCCGTCGACCAGGCCGTTCCACGCGACGAGGTCCGCCGTGCGGACGCCGTACCGGGCGGCGATGCCGGCGATGGTGTCGCCGGACCGGACGGTGTGGCGCTGGCCGGGCAGCTGGGGGCCGCCGGTGGCGCCCGACGGGGCCGGGCCGCTGGTGCTCGGTCGCGCCGCGCCCTGGATCTGCAGGGAGCGGCCGACGACGACCAGGTTGGGGTTCGAGATGCCGTTGGCGCCGGCGAGGGCCGAGACGGTGGTGCCGTACCGGGACGCGATGCCGGCCAGGGTCTCCCCCGCCCGCACCGTGTGGGAGCCGGCGGACGCGCTGGCGCCACCGCCCGCACCGGGGATGGTGAGGGTGGAGCCGGCCACGACCAGGTTCGGGTTCGAGATGCCGTTCGACTCGACGAGCGCCCGCACGGAGGTCCCGTGGCTCTGGGCGATCGAGCTGAGCGTCTCGCCGCCGCGGACCACGTGGGTGCCCGAAGCGGCCATGGCGAAGGCGCCGACGATGATCAGCGCACAGATGTCTCGTGGGCGAAGGGGGACGCGCACGTGCAATTGCCTCCTGCGGTCTCCGCCCGCTCGGAAGTGGGGGCAACGTACCGGAGCCCCTCCCGCAACTCAACCCCCAATGTCAACATCACCCTCAGCATCAACAGGCGGTCGAGGCCGGCCCGCTGGCGTCAGGTGTTGCGCCGGGCCTCCGCCGCCCGCTCGGCGTCGAGGCGCTCGAGGGCGGGCTCGGCCGAGTGGTCGACGAAGCGCATGCTCTCGGCGATGGCCTTGTGGCCGGCCTCCTCGGCGATGAGGCGGTGCATCTCCTGGGCGACGCGGCGGTAGGCGGGGTGGCCCTGGGGCGTCGAGCGCAGCTCCAGGACGTGCATCGCCGATCTGGCGTTGAGGTGGAGGTAGAAGCGCACCTTGTAGGCGAGGGCGACGGCGTAGCTGGCCTGCTCGGGGAAGTCGTCGGCCAGGGCGTCGTAGAGGGTGGCCGAGCGCTCCATGGCGTCGTCGAAGGCGGCGGTCTGGCCGGCGGCGTCCACGCCCGAGGGCCGCACGTAGCCGTGGCGGGGCGTCAGCCGCTGCCAGTCGAGGGTCAGCATCCGGTGGCGCTGCAGGTCGCGGAACGCGCCGTAGTCGGCGAGGATGTCGAAGCGGTAGTACGAGCGCTCGAGGGCGCGGCCGGGCTTGTGGCGCCGATTCTTGCGGTCGCCCTCGTAGGCCCGGATCACGGCCAGGCGGTCCTCGACCGACATCTCCCGCACCCGGTCCTCGAGCTGGCGCTCGGGCAGCTCGGTGTAGGCGTAGAGCATCGACGCCACGGTCTTGATCTCGGCATCGGGGTCGAAGTCGACCAGGCTGACCTCGGGGACGTCCTCCGGTTCGATGTCGGGCCCGAGCAGGCGGTCGGCGACGGCGGCCATGGCGGCCTCCTTGTCGCCGAAGTAGTCGCGCCACACCTCGCCGCGGTCGGGCAGGTCGACGCGGCGCAGGAACGACGGGATGACCTTGCGCAGCTCGGTGAGCATGAGGTCGGCGTAGGCCCGGGCCTCGGGGAGGGGGTGCGAGCGCATGCGGTAGAGCAGCAGCTCGTAGCTCTGGCCGGTGCCGTAGATGCCGACGTTGGACAGCGACGACGCCGGCAGCATGCCGCGGATGGCGTCGAGGGCCTTGGCCTTGATGGCCTGGCGGTACACCAGGTCGGAGTCCTGCGGGGTCTTCGGGAACTGCTCCCGGAAGAAGTCCTGCATCACCGGGACCAGCTCGGCGTAGGCGTCGAACATCCGGTCCATCTCCCCGACGTAGCGCAGGGCGAGCGGGCTGCTGAGCACCTCGGGGTCGCGGTAGTACCGGTAGCGGCCGCCGAGGCGGGCGTCGTAGGCGATGTAGCGGGTGGACTGCTCGAGGTAGGCGGCGAGGCGGCCCCACTCGAGGATCTTGGTGAGGATGTTGGAGGCCTGCTCGCAGGCGAGGTGCACGCCACCCAGCTGGGCGACCGAGTCGTCGCCGTACTCCAGGAAGACCTTCTGGTAGAGCTGCTCGGCCCGCTCGAGGCCGACGGTGGCGTCGACGGTCTGGTCGCCGGTGATGTCGAGGTCGCCGACGAACTCGTCGAGGAAGAGCCGGCGGAGCGACTTGGGTGAGCGCGAGTAGCGGGCGAACAGGGCGCCCTTCACGACCTCGGGGAGGTTGACGAGGGCGAAGACGGGGCCGTCGAGGTTGGTGAAGTACCGCCGGAGGATGTCCTGCTCCTCCTCGGTGAACTCCTCGGCGATGTACACGGCCACGGCGACCGATGCTACGGGGTCGGTGGGCGCCCGCCGGTGACCACTCCGGGTGGGGGTCGGGGCCTCAGCGCCGGGCGGCGACCTGCGCCCGGTGCTCGGCGGTGATGGCCTCGAGCAGCCCGGGCTGCATCCAGAGGTCGGCCACGGTCCACGCCATCGCCTTGGCCCCGTCGAGCACCGCGGCGTCGCCCAGCGGCCCGGCGGCGAAGCCGGCGAAGGCCTCGGTGTGGATGGCGGTGCCCGGGTCGGCCGCCTGGATCATGGGGTGGATGGAGGGCACCTCGTAGGAGACGTCGCCCATGTCGGTGGAGCCCACGACCCGGCTGTCCGGATCGGGCTCGCGCACCTCGCGCCCGAGCGCGGCGGCGTTGGCCACGTAGAGGTCGCAGAACGCGTGCACCGGCACCATGTCGGCGTACGGCGGCTCCAGCCAGTCGAGCTCGAGCTCGCACCCCGACGCGGTCGCCCCGGCCTCGAGGCAGGCGATCACCCGGGCCTTCAGGTCCTGGAGCCCCGCCACCGTGGGCGAGCGGACGTACCACTCCATCTGGGCGCGGGAGGGGACGATGTTCGGCTTGTCGCCGCCGTCGGTGAACACGCCGTGGATGCGCTCGGCCGGTCCGATGTGCTGGCGGAGCGCGGCCACGTTCACGTAGCCGAGCACGGCCGCGTCGAGCGCGTTGCGCCCCTGCTCCGGGGCGGCGGCGGCGTGGGCGGACTCGCCCCGGTAGGTGGCGAGGCAGCGGTGGATGGCCACGGTGTCCATGCCCCGCAGGTCGGCCCCGGCCGGGTGCACCATCATCGCCGCGTCGACGTCCTCGAAGGCCCCCGCCCGGATCTGGAGCACCTTGCCGCCGCCCCCCTCCTCGGCCGGGGTGCCGACGATGGCGACCCGTCCCCCGGCGACGTCGGCCACCGCGGCGGCAGCGAGGCCGGCGCCGAGACCGGCCGCCGCGATGATGTTGTGCCCGCACGCGTGGCCGATGCCGGGCAGCGCGTCGTACTCGAGGCAGACGGCGACGGTCGGCCCTCCGGCGCCGGCCCGACCGACGAACGCCGTGTCGAGGCCGTGGGAGCTCCGCTCGGTCTCGATGCCCTCCCCCTCGAGGACCTCGCACAGCAGGTCGTGGGCGTGGCGCTCCTCGAAGTTGAGCTCCGGGTCGGCGTGGATGCGGTGGGAGACGTCGAGCAGGAGGTCGGCCCGTCGGTCGATCTCCTCGGCCATGCGCTGCTTGACGGCGTCGAGGTCCATGCGGGCGAGCGTAGGTCCAATTCGCTGGAGGCCCCGGCCGGTCGGTGCGACACTCCGGGCATGCCCACCATCGAGGTGCACGAGCTGCGCGCCGATCGCGCCGACCTGCTGGAGGCGCTCGCCCTCGTCCGGGAGGAGACCGACCGCGAGGTCAACCCCGACGATCCGCCGACCCCGGTGGCCGAGCTCGTGGGCGAGCTGTTCAACGACTCGGCCGTGGTCGAGCGTCGGGGCTGGCTCGCCACCGTCGACGGGGAACCGGCCGGCGAGCTCACCGTGGCGACGGAGCCGTCGCCCGAGAACCGCCACCTGCTCGACGTCGAGTGGCTCGCCACCCGACCCGGGCTGCGCCGCCGAGGCGTGGCCGACGCGCTGCTCCGCACCGCCCTGGCCTGGGCGGCTGACGACGGCCGCACGTCGTTCGTGCTGTGGGTGCCGACCATCGCGGACGGCTCGGGTGCCGCCTACGCCGCGCGCTGCGGGCTCGCGGTGGCGCAGGTGGAGCGCTGCAGCCGGCTGCGCATCGCCGACCTCGACCGCGGGGTCGTCGACGGATGGCTCGCCGAGGGACGGTCCCGGCGGGACGGCTACCGGCTGGTCCAGTTCGTCGGGCCGGCGCCGGACGAGCACGTGGAGGCGCTCGCCGCCGCCCACGGGGCGATGGAGGACATGCCCACGGACGACCTCGACTGGACGATCCCCACGATGACCCCCGAGAAGCTGCGGTCCCGGGACCAGGCGTGGGCGAAGGCGGGGTGGACCTACGTGTCGACCCTCGTCCTGGCACCCGACGGCGCCGCGGCCGGCCTCTCGGAGCTCGGCATCAGCAGCCATCGACCCCAGCTGGCCGCCCAGGGCGACACCGGCGTGCTCGCCGAGCACCGCGGCCGGGGCCTCGGGCGGTGGCTGAAGGCCGAGAACCTGGCCCAGGCGCTGGCGGTCGAGGACCGCATCGAGGTCGTGCAGACCTACAACGCGGAGACGAACCCCTGGATGCTCGACATCAACGTGGCCATGGGCTTCCGTCCCCACATCGGCTACCAGGCCTTCCAGGGCGCCGTCGCCGACACCCTCCGCGCGGTGGACGGTGTGGCGGTCGCCTGAGCCCTAGGCCGGGTGCCGGAGCACGACCTTGCCCAGCTGGTCCCCGCTGCGGAGCCGCTCGAGCGCGTCGGGGTAGTCGGCCCGGTCGAAGACCTGGTCGACGGCCACGGGCAGGCCCAGGTCGACGAGCCGCGTGACGGCGTCGAACTCCTCGTAGGACCCCATGGTCGAGCCGATGATCTCGATCTGCTTGAAGAACAGCTTGGGCAGGTCGACCTCGACCTTCTGCCCGGACGTCCCGCCGCAGACGGCGAGGCGGCCCCCGGGCACGAGGGAGCGCACGGACGCATCCCACGTGGCCGGCCCGACGGACTCGACGACGACGTGGGCCTTCACCGGCCAGCTCTCGTCGGAGGAGTCGAAGCCGGCGGTGGCGCCGAGGGCGATGGCCTGGTCGATCTTGGCCTGCTCCCGCGACGTGACGAACACCTCGGCCCCCATCCGCAGCGCCAGGGCGAGGGCGGCCATCGACACCCCGCCGCCGATGCCCACGACGAGCACGGTCTCCCCCGCCGCCAACCGGGCGCGGCGCAGCATCCGGTACGCCGTGAGGGTGGCGAGGGGGTAGGCCGCGCACTCCTCCCAGCTGCGCCCGGCGGGCTTCGCGACGATGTTGCGCGCCGGCACGACGACGCCGTCGGCGTGGCCGCCCCAGCGCTGCTCGCCGAGGATCTGGAACCCGCGACCGACCGGCGCATCGTTGCCGAGGTGCACCACGGCGTCGAGCGGGGACACGGCCGGGTTGACCACCACCTCGGAGCCGACCGCAAGGTCCACGCCGTCGCCCACTGCGTCGATGACGCCGGCGACGTCGCACCCGGGCACGTGGGGCAGTCGCGGCTTGGGCCGGCCCCGGGTCAGCCACAGGTCCATGTGGTTCAGGGCCGAGGCCACCGGGCGGACCCGGACCTCGCCGTACCCGGGCTCGGGCGTGTCGATGGTGCCGAACCGGTAGCTGCCGGGTGACTCGTCGAGGATCCAGGCGTCCATGGCGACTACACCACCACGGTGAGAGCGTCGGGCACCACTCGGATCGAGAGCGCCCGGGCCGTCCCCATCCGCTCGCCGTCGAGCCACACCGACGTGCCCGGCGCCAGGTCGAGCTGGACGGCCTTGACCCGCCGCTCGCCGATGCCGGGGTGCGGCACGTGGGTGCCGCTGCGCAGCCGGCTGCGGGCCTTCCACCGGTCGCCGAGGGACAGGTCGGCCTCGAACAGGTCGACCCGTCCGTCGCCCGGGTGCGAGCGGGGGGCGACGTCCCAGGGGCCGAGGAACTGCGCGTTCATGGCGGCCACGATCGGACCGCGCCACCACGACCGCCGGGCGACCAGGTGGGCGACGAAGAAGTGGAGCGACCCGTCGACCAGGACCTCGCCGAGGTCGACGGGCAGCGTCTGGGCGTCGGGGCCGTGGAGACGCTCCTCCCGGCCGGTGGCACCGCAGGTCCGGGCCAGGTCGCCGCCGAGCAGGCCGAGCGGTGGGATGGGGCGGCCGGCCCGGCGGGCCTCGGTCACCACCCGGCGGGCGGCGAGGTCGGAGTCGACCACGACCCCGTCGGCAGGGAGGGCCCCGGGTCCGCCCCACGCCTCGCCCTTGCGGACCGTCACGGGGCCGGCGTCGAGGGATCCGCGTCGGTCTCGTCGTCGTCGACCGCAGCGGACGCCGAGACCACCCCCCGCTCGAGGGCCCCGACCGCGCGCCGGGCGGTGGCGCGGGTGGCGTCGTCCGGGGCGAGCTGGGCGATCTGGCGGACCAGGTCGATGAGCTGGCGCACGGTGCGCACGAAGTCCCCGCCGGTGAGCTCGAGGTGGGTCTCCTCGAGCAGGTCGCCGAGGCCCTCGCCGGCACACCACTCGTGGGCGACGGCGCAGAACCCGTGGTCGCTGCCGCGGGAGGACGGGAGGCCGACCGCGTCCTCGGCCGCCTGCACGTCGCGCACGATCCCGTCGATCTCGGCCGCGCGCTCGCGCACCCGCTGCGACGGGTACCGCGCCGCCGGCGCCGGGCCGGGAGCGCGGTGCTCGTAGACCAGCACGCTGGCGACAGCCGCCAGCTCGGGGGCGTCGAGGCCGTCGAAGACGCCGTCGACGATGGCCTCCGCAACGATCAGATCGGCCTCGTGGTAGACGCCGGCGAGGAGCCGGCCCCGGTCGGTGAGCGCCCACCCGTCGACGTAGCCGAACCGCCCGAGCACGTCGAGCACGCGGTCGAACTGGAGGCTGAGGGTGCTGGTCTGGCGCTCGATCCGGCGGGTGAGCTCGTCGACCTCGCCCTGCAGCCGCTCGGCCCGATCGTGGGCCCGGACGTGGGCGTCGGCGTCGGGGCACTCGGCGACCGGGTGCTCCACCACCGCCACGTCCGGCACCGGCTCGGTGCGGGCCGGCACCCGGACGCGGGCGAGCCGGGCCGCCACCTGGCCCCGGAAGTCGCTGTCGTCGGGCAGGTACGGCTCGGGGAGGTCGACGACGCCCAGGCGCTTCGGCGGACCGTCGAAGTCGCCCATGCCCACGACGAGGACGTCGCGCGCCTCGGTGACCACCTTCAGCTTGATGCTCCCCTTGCGGTACGCCACGGAGAGCACGGCGACCCGTGGGCCGTCCTCGAGCGCGACCACGTCGCCCGGCTTGAGCGACGCCAGCGACTGCTCGAGCTGCTCGCGCCGGACCCGGCGGGGCGCCGCGGCCTCGAGGAGCCGGCGGTACTCGGACACGTCGCCGAGCTCGCACGTGGCCTCGGCGCGCACCTGGCGCAGGTTCTGGCGCCGCTTGTCGAGGCGACGCTCGAGCACGACCACCGCCTTGTCGGCCTGGTACTGCGCGAGCGACTGGTTGAGCAGGCGCCGGGCCTCGCCGCGCTCGTGGCGGCGGATCAGGTTGACCGCCATGTTGTACGTGGGGCGGAACGCGGAGCGCAGCACGAACGTCCGGCTGGCGGCGAGCCCCGCCACCTGGCCGAAGGTGATGAACGGCGACCACAGGACCACGGCGGTGCCGTGCGTGTCGATGCCTCGCCGGCCGGCCCGGCCCGTGAGCTGCGTGTACTCCGCGGGCGTCAGGACCTCGCGCCGCTCGCCGTTGAACTTGGTCATCCGCTCGATGACCACGGCGCGAGCGGGCATGTTGATGCCGAGGGCGAGGGTCTCGGTGGCGAACACCACCTTCACGAGGCCCTGCAGGAAGCAGGCCTCGACCGCCTCCTTGAACGGCGGCACGTGACCGGCGTGGTGGGCGGCCACGCCGGCTTCGAGCCCGGCGAGCCACCGGTCGGCTTCGAGGGCGTCGAGGTCGCTGTCGGTGAGCGAGGTGAGGTGGTCCTCGGCGATGCGCCGGATGCGAGCTCGCTCCTCGCTGGTGGTCAGGCGGACCCCGGCGTCGAGGCAGCCCTTCACCGCGTCGTCGCACGCCGCCCGGCTGAAGATGAACACGATCGCGGGGAGGAGCTCGTCGTCCTCGAGCACGTCGAGGACGTCGAGCCGGTTCGGCGTGTACCAGGGGCTGCGGGGTCGCCCGCCCCCGCGCTGCTGGCGGCCGCCCCGACGGGCCGGGCCCCGCGTCTCGGCGTCGAAGCGCTCGCCCTCGGGGTTGGGCCGCCCGTCCACGAGGGTGTCGACGAGGTGGAGCCGGTCGCTCGTGCGGTCGCCCACCAGGTAGGTGTTGGCCAGCTCGACGGGACGGGTCTCCTCGATCACCACGTCGGTGGGCCCCCGCACGGTGGACAGCCAGTCCCCGATGTCGTGGGCGTTGGAGACGGTGGCCGACAGGCAGACCAGCTGCACGTGCTCGGGCAGGTGGACGATGACCTCCTCCCACACCGGGCCGCGGAAGCTGTCCTGGAGGTAGTGGACCTCGTCGAGCACCACGACGGCGAGGTCGTCGAGGGACCGGCCGGCGTAGATCATGTTGCGCAGGACCTCGGTGGTCATCACCACCGCCGGCGCGTCGCCGTCGATGGAGTTGTCGCCGGTGAGCAGGCCCACCCGGCCGGACCCGTAGCGGTGCCGCAGGTCGCCGAACTTCTGGTTCGACAGCGCCTTGATCGGCGTCGTGTAGAAGGCGCGGAGGCCCCGGTCCATGGCCTGCGCCACGGCGTAGTCGGCCACCACCGTCTTGCCCGCACCGGTGGGCGCGCTCACGAGCACGGACCGGCCGGCGTCGAGGGCGTCGGCGGCCCGACGCTGGAAGCCGTCGAGGGCGAAGTCGTAGCTCTCGAGCAGCTGGCGGGTGTGGGGGCCGACGGGACCGGTCATGAGGTGAGGGCGGCGTCCTCCCGCCGACGCTTCCGGGTGAGCAGCATGCCGATGATGATCGACGCCTCGTAGAAGAGGTACATCGGGATGGAGAGGATGCCGAGCGTGTAGGGGTCGCCGGACGGGGTGATCACCGACACGAGGACGACGATGCCGACCAGGGCGTAGCGGCGGATGCTGCGCAGGGTCTTGGCCTCGAGGATCCCGGCCAGCTGCAGGAAGATCAGGACGATCGGGAACTCGAAGCCGATGCCGAAGGCCAGCATCATGTAGGTGATGAGCTCGAAGTAGGGGGCGGGCCGGAACTCCTGGTTCAGGCCCTCACCGCCGACGTTGACGAGGAACTCGAGCGCCGGTGTCAGCGAGTAGTACGCGAGCCCGGCACCGAGCAGGAACAGCGCCATTGCAGCGAAGACGAACGGGTACGCCCACTTCTTCTCGTGGCGGTAGAGGCCGGGGGTGACGAACCGCCAGACCTGCCAGAGCAGCACCGGCATGGCCAGGGCGATGCCGCCGTAGCCGGCGATCTTCAGGCGGACCGAGAAGCCCTCGAGCGGTTCGGTCTGCAGCAGCAGGCAGTCGTCGACCGAGCTGCCCTGGAGCTCGCAGTACGGGTCGAGGAGGAAGTCGAAGATCTGCGGGTACAGGAACCAGGCCACCACCGCGCCGAGTGCGATCGCGACGGCGCTCTTGATGATGCGGTCGCGCAGCTCGTAGAGGTGCTCGAGCATCGACATCCGACCCTCGGCGGCGACATCGCTCACGTGTCCTGCTCGTCGTCGGTCGCCGGGGTGGCGCCCGCAGCGCCGGAGCGCTCGGACTCGATCTGGTCGCGGGTGGCCTCGATGGCGTCGAGCTCGGCCTGGGCGGCGGCCATCGCGGCGCCGGGGTCGGGGGCGGTGCCGGCGGCCTCGTTGGTGGCGGGCGCGCTGCCCTGGGCGGCCCGCTCCGCGGCGAGGCGCTCGCGCTCGGCGTCGCGCTCGGCCTCGTTGAGGGCGCTGCGCAGGTCGGTCTGGAAGCCGCTGGAGATGCGGCGCAGCTCGCCGATGAAGGTGCCGAGCTGGCGGAGGGCCCCGGGCAGCTTGTCCGGACCGAGGACCACGAGTGCGACGACGCCGATGACGATCAGCTCCATGCCGCCGACGTTGAACATGGGGCGGAGTGTACCGACGCCCTTCCGGGCCCCTGCGTCGTCAGCGGTGCGCCCGGGCGGCGCGGACCTCTCGCACGGCGACGTGCACCTCACCCACGGTCCGCAGCTCGGTCCGCAGGGCGTCGAGCACCGCCTCGTCCCGCAGCGAGCGGGCCACGGAGACCGCGACCAGCACCGCGGCGGTGACCACGACAAGCAGGGGCAGCACCGTCAGCGCCGGCTCCAGGTGGGGTCCCACGGGGGTCAGCCCAGGTCGAAGGCGGACCCGCCGGGGGCGGGATCGAGCAGCTCGCGCTGCCAGTCGTCACCCTCGAGCAGCTCGTGGAAGTCGAGCAGGTCGTCGTGGGTGAAGGCCGGCCCCTGGCGGGCCTCGAAGAGCTCCGCCGGCATGGACCAGGCGGTGACCTCGACGCCCGAGGCGACGAGGAGCTCGACAACGCGGGGCTCGGCGTCCTTGACGACGGAGCGATCGCAGCCCGGGCAGCGGAACACGTAGGAGCCAGCATCGTCGTCGATGCAGACCCGCACGGTCACGTCGTCGACGTGGAGCTCGACGTCACCGCACTCCTCACAGGTCGCTCTGATGCGTGTCGCCATCGTGGTGCCCTCCCAGGTCCCTCGCTCTCCTGCCTGTTCCATCGGCACCGCTCGGCTGCCACTTGAGCCGATTCCGTCGCGTTCTGCCGGTGCTGCTTGGCTGGCGGCCATCGCTCACGTCGCTTCGCTCCGCCAGCCGCCGATCGGCTTCGCCCACCGCGGCGCACGCGCCCACGCACCGGAGAACACCCTGGAGTCCTTCGCCCTCGCGATCCGCCTCGGCGCCACCGGGCTGGAGAGCGACGTCTGGGTCACGGCCGACGGGGTCGCCGTGCTCGACCACGACGGCGTGGTCCGCCGGGGCGTGCGCCGGCGCCCCATCGCCGAGGTGCGGCGCGACGAGCTGCCGGAGCACATCCCGACGCTCGCCGAGCTGTACGACCGCTGCGGCACCGAGCTGCCCCTCTCGCTCGACGTCAAGGACCCCGCGGCCCTCGACGCCACCCTCGACGCCGCCCGCCAGGCGGGTGCCGAGGAGCAGCTCTGGCTCTGCCACCACGACTGGGAGCTGGTCGCCTCCTGGCGGCCACGCACGGCGGCGAAGCTGGTGGACTCGACGCGGAAGGCCCGGATCAAGGAGGGCCCGGAGCGGCGGGCGATGTCGCTGCGGGATGCCGGCATCGAGTGCATCAACATGCACGAGTCGGACTGGACCGGAGGCCTCACCACCCTGTTCCACCGCTTCGACCTGGAGTGCTTCGGCTGGGACGCCCAGCTCCCCCGGGTCCTCGCCCAGCTGCTCCACCGCGGCATCGACGGCGTCTACTCCGACCACGTCGACCGGATGGTCGACGCCCTGGCCGCTCGGCGCACCTGACTCAGCCGAGCCCGGTGCGCAGGGCTGGCGGCAGCGGCTCGGCGTGGACCAGCACGAGGCGGCGGGTGGGTCGCGTCAGGGCCACGAAGAGCGCCCGGTGGCCGGCCGGCTCGGCCCGGACCACCTCGGCGGGCTCGACGACGACCACGACGTCGAACTCGAGGCCCTTGGCCAGCAGCGGGGTGAGGAGGGCGACGGACCCGAGCCCGTCGAGCCCCCGCGCCCATCCGATGCCCGCGTCGTCGAGGGCGCCGGCCAGCTCGGAGTGGCGCGCCGAGGTCGCGACGACCGCGACCGTGCCGCGCTCCCCCGCGACGTCCTGCACGGCGGCGGCCACGGCTCCCGACACCTGGTCGAGCGCGGTCGGGACGACGACCGGCGCCTCGCCGCTGGTGCGGATCGACCGGGCGGGCGTCACGTCCGGGGCGGCCTCGGGGAGCAGGCGGTTGGCGAGGTCGAGGATCGGCGCGGGCGTGCGGTAGCCGACCGTGAGCTCGGCGTACGCCGGAGCGGCAGCACCCCGCAGCAGGTCGGTGACGTCATCCCAGCTGCGCTGGCCCCACGCCCGCGTCGCCTGGGCCAGGTCCCCCACCACGGTCATCGACCCCGAGTGCGCCCGGCGGGCCAGCATGCGCAGGGCCATCGCGGACAGGTCCTGGGCCTCGTCCACGATGATGTGCCCGTAGGTGGTCCGCACGCCGTGGAGCCGGGCCTCGGCTTCGTCGATGAGGGGCACCTCGGCCGGCCACCACCGCACGTCGGCCTTGCGGGCGGCCAACGGCCGGGCCAGCAGGGCCTCCTCGTCGGCGGCGAGGAGGCCGGCGCAGGCGCGTCGCCGGGCGGCACGGTTGGTGAGCAGCCGCTGCACGAGGGTGGTGGCGGCGAGGGTCGGCCAGAGGCGGTCGAGGTACCGGCCGAACCCGGCGTCGCTGCGGGCGGCGGCGACGAAGTTGGCCTTGAGGGCCGGCACCTCGGCGGCACGCTCGTGCAGCTCGTAGGCGCGGTGCAGCAGCTGGTTGCGCAGCGCCTCCTTGCCCGTGGCGTGGGTGACCCGCCGGGCGAGGACCTCCTCGACGGAGGCGGCCACGTCGTCGGGGTGGAGGCGCACGACGCCCCACGCCGTGCTGATGGCCACCTCCTCGTCGGGGACGCGGATCGAGTCGACGACCATCCGGTCGAGCACCTCCGCCATCCGTGCGTCCCCCTTGATCCGACCCACCGCGTCGGGCTCGGCGGCGCCTTCGTCGAGGCGCACGGCCGCCGGTCGCAGGCCCTCGACGGTGGTCTGGCGCACGGCGGTCTCACCGAGGCTCGGCAGCACGTCGGCGACGTAGCGCAGGAACAGCTGGTTGGGCCCGACGACCAGCACGCCCCGGTCGAGCAGCTCGAGGCGGTGCTCGAACAGCAGGTAGGCGGCGCGGTGGAGGGCCACCGCCGTCTTGCCGGTGCCCGGCCCGCCCTGGACCACCAGGAGCCGGTCGAGCGGGGCCCGGATGACCTCGTCCTGCTCGGCCGCGATGGTGGCGACGATGTCGCGCATGGACCCGGTGCGCTCCCGCTCCAGCTCGGCGAGGAGCGGATCGGGGATGCCCCCCGACAGCAGCGCACGGTCCGGGTCGGAGAAGTCCTCCTCCAGGATGTCGAGCAGCTCGCGCCCCTCGGTCAGGAAGCGGCGACGCCGGTCGAGGCCGAGCGGGTCGTGGACGGTCGCCCGGTAGAAGGGCACCGACACCGGCGCGCGCCAGTCGACGACGAGCGGGGTGCCTGCCTCGTCCTCGACGTGGCGCCGGCCCACGTACCAGCGCTCGCCGTCCTGGTCGATGCGCCCGAAGGCCAGGGCGTCGTCGCGCTCGGCCAGGGACTCGAGCCGGCGGCGGAGGTGGAACGCCGCCACCTCGCTGTCGGCCTCGGTCGCCGCCGCCTGGGTGGCGCCGAGCGCGGCGGTGGTGCGCGCCGCCATGGCGCGCAGGGCCGTCACGGCCCGCTCGAGGTGGTGCTGCTCGTCCCGCAGCTCGGGATGGGGCATGGGGGCGTGCGACCGTAGCCTCGGGCCGTGCCCCGCCACGGCGTGTTTCCGGGTTCGTTCGATCCGCTCACCGTCGCCCACGTCGCCATCGCCGACGCGGCCCGCGAGCAGTGCGGCCTGGACGTGCTCGACCTGGTCGTCTCCCACGTCGCCCTGGCCAAGGAGGACCGCCACCAGCCGCCGGTCGAGGATCGCCTCGCCGCCATCGATGCGGCCACCGCGGATCGGGCGTGGCTGCGCGCCCGGTCGACGGAGCACCAGCTCCTGGCCGACATCGCCGACGGCTACGACCTGCTGGTCGTCGGCGCGGACAAGTGGCTGCAGCTGCACGACCCGCGCTTCTACGGGGGCTCCCCCGCCGCCATGCGGGCCGCCCTCGACCGCCTGCCGGCGGTGGCGGTCGCGCCCCGAGCCGGGGTCGACCTCCCCGGGGCCGGCGCCGTGACCGTGCTGGAGGTGGACCCCGCACACCACCACGTCAGCTCGACGGCGGTGCGCGACGGGCGCGCCGAGTGGCGGGCGGGCTAGAGGGTCCCGAGCTCCGTGAACGGCCAGATGACGACGAAGGCCCGGCCCACGACGTCGTCGGTGGGCACACCCTTGAACCGGCGGGAGTCGTCGGACGCACCGCGGTTGTCGCCCATCAGCCAGACGTGGTCCTCGGGGACCTCGTACGGCGGGAACGCCGAGGTCACGACCTCGGGCTGCAGGTAGGGCTCGTCGAGCAGGTCACCGTCGATGTACACCCGGCCGTCGCGGCCCTCCACCGTCTCGCCGGGCAGGGCCACCACGCGCTTGATGAGGTCCTCGATGCCGTCGGCCCCGGGCCCGCCGGGCCGGGCGAAGACCACGATGTCGCCCCGGTCGATGTCGCCGGTGGCGTAGCTGAGCTTGTTGACGAGCACCCGGTCGCCGACCTTCAGCGTCGGGGTCATCGACTCCGAGGGGATGTAGAAGGCCTGGATGAGGAAGGTCTTGACGACGAGGGCGACGACCAGCGCGCCGACGATGACGGCGACCCACTCGATGGCCGAGCGGGTGGAGTGCGACATGCCCCGCCGGCCGCGGTCGGTCTCGACGGCATCGTCGGGGCCGAGCTGCGGTGCGGGCCCGGCGCCGGGGTCGGTCGTCTCTGTCACAGTCCGCCGAGCGTACCGCCGGCGCCGGCGGGCTCAGCGCGAGGTGCCGTACCGGGCGAGGAGGCGCTGTGCGGCGGCGGGGCCCACCCCCGCCAGCTCGGGCGGGGCGTCCACGACCCGGCCGTGAGGTCCGAGGCGCAGGAGCAGCCGCTCGAGCCATGGCGTGGCGCTGACGACGAGCGTCAGGCGCGCCCCACCGTCGCCGAGGTCGGTCCGTGCCTCCACCGGGTACTGCTCGGCCACCCACGCCCCCTCGCGGTCGACCTCCAGGGTGACCCGGGGCAGGTCCTCGGCGGGGGTGAACGCGTCGGTGGACGTGCGGTCGAGCGTGCGGTTGAAGTGCTCGCCCGTCGCCTCGATGGCCGTGATCCGGTCGACCCGGAACACCCGCTCGCCCGGGGTGGCCCGGCAGTGCGCGTCGAGGTACCAGGCACCTTCGCTGTGGAAGAGGCGCAGCGGCTCGATCGTGCGCTCGGTGTGCTCGTTGCGGGCGTGGCTGAAGTAGCCGATCCGCAGCGCCTCCCGATCGCGCACCGCAGCCTGCAGCACCTCCACGTGGTCGCCGGGCGGCTCGGCCAGCACGACCTCGAGGTCGTCGTCGAGGTCGACCCCGAGGACCTCGGCGATCTTGTCGAGCGCCCGGGACAGGGGGCCGGCAGGGTCGTGGCCCGTGGCGGGCACGGAGGCCTTCGCCGCAGCCAGGATCACGAGGGCCTCGTCCTTGGTGAGGCGCAGCGGCCGCTCGAAGAAGTTGCCGTACTCGAGGCGCACCCGGTCGTCGTCGAAGACCAGCTCGATGAGGTTGTCGGGCGTGTAGGGGTGCAGGCCGACCATGGGCACGACCTCGAGGTCGGCCATGAGCTCGTCGGGCGTGAGGCCGAAGCGGGCGCAGACGTCGGCGATGAGGGGCGCCTCCTGCTCGGCGATCCAGGGGACGATGGCCAGGATGCGGCCCAGGCGGTCGGTGGCGCTGGGGCGGGCCATCAGCCGGGCACCTCCCCGTCGGCCACCTGGCGCAACCAGGCCACGAGCTCGGCGCGCAGCTCGGGGGGCTCCAGCACCTCGGCGTCGTCCAGGAAGCCGAGCACGAAGGACAGGAACCCCTCGGTGCGCCGGACCGGCATCGTCAGCACCACGGAGCCGTCCTCGTCCCACTCGGCCGGCACGTCGGGACCGACCTGCGCGACCGCCACGCGGGCCTGGGGCGCGGCGATGCGGACCCGCGCCTCGACCGGCTCGTCGTCACCGAGGGCCCAGCCGTCCAGCTGCAGGGGGTTGTCCGCCGGGTCGAGGTCGACCTCGGCCGATCCCGGCTCGCCCACCACGAGGTCGCCCTCGACGCGGTCGAGGCGGAACGAGCGGGCTTCGCCGGCGTCGGCGTCGTGGCCCTGCAGGTACCACCGCCCCCGCTGGTGCTGGAGGCGGAACGGGTCGACCCTGCGGTCCTTGTCCCCGTAGCGGAACTGCAGGCGGCGCCCGGACGCCACGGCGTCGAACACCGTGCTGAGGTGGGGGGCCGACGGCAGCGTGGCGATCGAGGAGGTCGTGTCGCCGCGGAGCGGGGCGCCGAGCTTGCGCAGGCCTGCGGTGGCGCTCGAGCCCTCGAGCCGCACCGCGCTGGCGGCCAGGTGGATCGCGGCCAGCTCGTCCGCGTCGAGGCCCGGGTCCCGCAGGTAGTACTCGTCAGGGTCGATCCGGTACCCCTCCTGGGGTGGGTTCGAGCCGGGCACCGTCTCGATGCGGAGGGGGACGCCCTCCTCGCGCAGGTCCTTCTTGTCCCGCTCGAAGGCCCGCTTGAACGACTCCTTGTCCGGCGGGTAGCCGGGGATCCGCTCCTGGAGCTGCTCGGCCGTCAGCGGGCGCTCGGTGTGCAGGAGCGCCGCGAGCAGGTCGAGGAGGCGTTCGATCTTCGGGACGGCCATGGGGTCGGCGAGGCTACCCGTGGTCCCGGCGCCGTCCCGGACGTCCGGCCGCGACCACCCCGGCGGCGGCGCCGGCGGCGAAGAAGAGCGGGTCGTCCGCCGGGCCGCGGCCCATCGTGGTGACCCGCACGCCGCGCTCGTCCAGCCACGTGGCGACGTCGACCGGGTCGGTGACGACGACGTCGTGGTCGCTCCGGGCGATGTCGGCCTCCGGGACCGTGGCCACCGTGACCCGGGACCGGACCAGGTCCAGCACGGTCGAGACGTGGTGGCTGACCCCACGGTGGCGCGGCCGGGCGTCGGCCCCGGAGGCCCGCACGCAGCAGACGGCGTCGCCGCCGAGGGCGACGGCGGCGTCCAGGACCGCAGCCGCCTCCACCGCGGTGGTGCCGAGGGCCGCGCCGGTGCCGACGACGCCCGGCCCCATGGCCACCACGACCAGGTCGGCGTCGAGGACGTGGACGGCCAGCGCGAGCGCGGACGGCACGGACACGGCCTCGAGGTCGCCGCCGAAGGCCTGGCCGGCCGTGACCGTGGCGTGGACCAGGCCGCCGTCGCGCATCGCCACGACCAGGTCGGACAGCGCGAGGGGCAGTGCGGCGCCGTCGGTCATCACGTACACGACCCGGGCGGCAGGGTGCTCGCGCAGGTAGGCGGCGGCGACGAGGGGCACCTGGCTGTGGAGCGTGCCCACCACGACCGGCGTGCCCAGCAGGTCGGCGGGCACGTCGTGGTGCTCCTCCGCGGCACCGGTGTCGAGCTGCACCGACGTGTAGCGCAGCTTCATGATGTGACCCGGCCCGGGCCGGTCGAGGGCGTCGCGCTCGAGGTTCCAGTGCACGACGTGCCAGCCGCCGGTGCCGAGGCCGAGGTCGACGGCCGTGGTGTTCACGACCACCCGGTCCCCCGGCGCGACCGTGCCGACGACCTGGGTCAGCACGTAGGCCCGCTCGCCGTCGACGAGCACGCGCTGCAGGCCCTCGCGCTCGGCGAGGAGCTCGGTCACCGTCCCGGTGCGGAATGAGGGCACGGCGTGAGCGGAGCACAGTCGGCGTCGGTGCCGCCAGCACCGCGTCGGCGGTCGCGCAGCGCGGCGACGGCGACGGCGGTGAGGACCACGGCCGACAGCTCGATCGGGTGCCGGAAGCGGACCATCCCGAAGCCGAGGACCGTGACGGACGTGGCGGATGCGACCGGCGCGAGCAGGAGCCACAGCGCCACCGGGCGTCGCCGTCTCGCGAGGACGACGGCGCCGAGCACGCCGCCGGGGAGCAGGACGCCCAACCAGGCCACGTTGCCTGCGGTCTGCGTGCCGAGGTGGCGGCCCTCCGCCGACGGCGCCAGCACCTCCCGGACGCCCCACGTGCGGGCCAGCCGGGCGGCGACCACCGCCGGCAGCCGGTCGCGGTGCTCCCGGAGGTAGGTGTTGCCCTGCTCCCGCCAGATCGCGGCCTCCTCGACCTCGGTCCCGCCGATGTCGTGGCGCAGGCAGTCGAGGCTCCACGACCCGATGCCGGGTTCCCGGTAGGACGCCGCGCAGTTCGCCCCGGCCAGCACCGTGCTGTCGTTGATCGAGATGAGCACGACCTCGTCGAACAGCAGGGTGTTGCGGACGGTCCATGGCAGGACGACGGCGACCACGCCGGCGGCGATCGGCACGCCGATGCGCAGGAACGTGCGCACGCCGTCGGGGGAACGGTGAGCGACCACGAGGGCCACGGGCAGGCCGACGAGCACGAGGAGGAGGAGTCCCTCGCCGCGGACCAGCGCCCCTCCGCCGATGGCCAGGCCGAGCAGGAGCGATCCCCATGGCCCCGGGGCGTCGACGACCCGCAGCGCCACCAGCACGACGACGACGAGGAGCGCGCCGGCGAGGGTCTCGGCCATGAGCGAGCCGTCGGCGGCCAGCAGCGTGGGGTGCACGGCGGCGAGGCCCGCGGCCACGAGGCCGGCCGTCCGGCCGGCGACCCGCCACGCGAGGTAGCCGAGCAGGACCACGACCACCGCCCCGAGCAGCGCGCCGACGAGGCGGTGGCCGAGGGTCGTGTCGACGCCCAGGAGCGAGCCGATGGACAGCAGCGCCGGCCAGCCCGGCGGGTGGTGGGCCGTGCGCAGCGTCTCGCCCCGGGCGAGCGAGCGCCACACGTCGATGTAGCCGTCGCCGGCCGCCAGGTGGTTGGCGGCCTCGCTGTAGAACCCGGCGTCGCTGATGCCGAGCTCGACGTGGCGGGCGAGGGCCAGGGTGTAGGCGACCCGCAGGAGGACGGCGATGCCGCCGACGGCGAGGAGCGACCGCCACGGCGCACCGGTCCGCGGCGCGCCGCCCCCGTCCTGGTCGACGTCCACGACCCCTAGAGGCTGGCGATGAGCCGGTCGACGCGGTCGTCGCTCGACTTGAACGGGTCCTTGCACAGCACCGTGC